>CALRXP010000042.1:0-13478 GCA_943372155.1 Candidatus Endomicrobiellum trichonymphae
GTCGGACCGGGTCATCGTGGGCCGTTAGGCCCAGAAACGGCAAATTCTCGGTAAAGACCTAAAGGCTATTTCGCGGGAAACGCCTCGAGCACCGAGGCGCGCAGCACGGGCAAGGGCAGAGGGCCGTGACGCAGAACGGCGTCGTGGAAGGCCTTGATGTCGAATCGCCGTCCGGTGCGCGACTTGACCTCTTCGCGCAGCGAAAGTAGCTCGCGCTGGCCGACCTTATAGGCGAGGGCCTGGCCGGGCCAGACGGTGTAGCGGTCCACCTCGGCTTCGATCGTATCCGGCGCCATAGGCGTGTTCGCCTTCATGAAGTCGATCGCCTTCTCGCGCGTCCAGCCTTTCGCGTGGATGCCGGTGTCCACGACCAGGCGGGCGGCGCGCAGGGCCTGATCGGAGAGCATGCCGAGACGGGACAGGTCGTTCTCGTACAGGCCCATCTCGTCACCGAGGCGCTCGGTGTACAGCGCCCAGCCCTCGACGTAAGCGGTGAAGGTCGCGCTGCGGCGGAATTGCGGCAGACCGTTATTCTCAAGCGCGAGCGCGATCTGGAGGTGATGGCCGGGCACGCCTTCGTGCACGGCGAGCGAAGACATGGTGTAGCGCGCGCGCGTCTCGGGTTTGTAGGTATTGATGTAGTACACGCCGGGCCGCGACAGGTCGGCGGGCGGCTGGTGGTAACGCGCCTCGGACTCGTTTTTCTCCCGGAACTCCTCCTCGGGCTTCACGATGAGGGCGGTCTTGGGGAGCGTGCCGAACCACTCGGGAAGCTTGGCGGTTGCCTTGGCGACGAGGGCTTCGGCGGTCTTGAGAACCTCTTCGCGGGTCTTGAAGTAATTGGCCGGATCCTTGCGGACGACGTCGAGAAAGCTCTCCAGATCGCCGGCGTGCCCGGCGTGCCGCGCGATCTGAGCCATCTCGGCGTGGATGGCCTCGAGCTCCTCGAGCCCGATCTTGTGCAGTTGATCGGGGGATTTGTCCACGGTGGTGTGGGAGCGGATGGCGTGACGGTACATCGCCCGTCCGCCGGGCACGCCGCCGAGGCCGATATCGTCCGTGCGGGTCTTCGGCAGATAATCCGTCTTAAGGAAAGCGACGAGCGAGCGGAGGGCGGGGACCACCTCGGTCTCGACGTCCTTGAGCAGGCGCGGGGTCCACTCCGCGCGCAAGGCCTCCGGTAGACGGGCGCAGGCCTCGGCGTAAGGGGATTTCTCGAGAGGGGTCTCCAGCATCTCCTCGATCTGGCGAATCAGCTTCTCGGTCGGCACGCGCGCGGCGACGCGCCCGGTCTTGAGACCCGCGGCGAGGTTCTCCCGGTGGCGTTGGAAGTACAGCGGAACGGCCTTTAAGCGCTTCTCAAGCGCGGCGGCGTCCGCCGCGTCGGTCATCGGCTGGGAGGTTTGAATCACGGTCGGTATCCAGGACTGGCCGCCGTCCATGTGGTCGACCTCGATCTCATGGAACGGGAAGGCGAGCGCCTCGAGCTCGTCTTCGAGCATGTCCTTCATCACGTCCACCGACAGGCGGTCCTCGGCAGAGAGGGGTTTGCGGTCCACGGCGCGGGCGCGGCGGAGCAGGGCCTCGTCGGCGGCTTTGCGGGCGGCGCGGCCGTCGGGGCCGTTGTCGTCGAGCTTGTCATCCTGCCCGCGGACGCCGTAGAAGGTGGAGACGAGAGGGGAGAGGCGCATCTGCTCGGACCAGTAGTCCGCGAACAGCTTCGTCGCGTCCTCGGCGGCGCGGACGGGGGCGGCGGCCAGCAGAAGCAGCAGCGGAATGGTTCGGTTCATGGCGCGATTATATGGAATTTCGCCTCGGGATGAGGCATGATTGCGGCATGGACGCTCTCGCCGCAGCCCTCGTGCTCGCCGCTTCCTTGGCTCAACGGCCGGCCGCGCCTCAGCCGCCGGCGGTGTGCTCGGCGCTCGACTTCGGCGGCGTGACCTGGCCCGCGACGATGACGACGGACGACCGTTCGGCCCTGACGATCGCCCTGAACATCTCAGGCAGTTTCGAGGGTGAGGATGCGTGGGGCAATATCAGCGACAATTTCGATCAGCAGGGCGTGAGCCTCGGCCTGCTCAATCAGAACCTCGGCCAGGGTTCGCTTCAGCCGATGCTGATCCGCCTGCGGGACGAGCGCCCGGACGTGCTGACCTCTCTCGTGAGCCCCGCGCACCTGAGCGTGCTGCTCGAGATGCTCGCGCGGTGGCAGGTCGCGAGCGCGGGGGAAACAAAGGCGGTCCCGTTGTCACGGTTTGACGAGCCGACGCAGATCGGGACCTTATCCTCTCCGGGCGCGAACGCGGCGAGCGTGAGCTGGGCCGAGGCCAACCTCTATGCCGGCAAGGACTTCGACCCGCTGTGGAAAAAGGAGCTCGTGGCGGTCGCCTCAAGCCCCGAGTACGTCTCCATCCAGATCGCCGCGGCATTGCGCGACCATGAGCGTGCGCTGGCCTACGAGACCACGGTCGGAGTGCGCGAGTTGCGCGCATATCTGATGCTCTTCGACGTGAACGTTCAGAACGGCGGCTTGTACCCCGAGGATCTCGCTGATTACGCGGATTTCGTGAAAGCCAATCCCCGATCAGACGGGACGGCCCGCCTGGAGAAGCTGCTCGTGCTTCGTCTGCGCCACGTGCGCAAGAAATACGTCGCCGACGTCCGCTCGCGCAAGCTCGCGATCATCCGCGGTCTGGGGACCGTGCACGGCGGCGCCCGCAACCTGCCCGCCGAGTACTGTTACGACGGAGCCTGGCCCTATCGCTAGTCCTTCTTAGGAGTCCACTTCGGCCCGCGCGCGGGCGGCTTGCGCTCGAAGGGCTTCTTGGAGGCGTCGAACGGCTTTTTGCCCCAGGGTTTCTTGGCGGCGGGATCGAAGGGTTTCTTCTCCCAGACCTTCTTCGCGGCGGGATCAAACGGCTTCTTCTCCCACGGTTTCTTGGCGGCGGGATCGAAGGGTTTCTTTTCCCACGGCTTCTTCGCGGCGGCGTCGAACGGCTTCTTCTGCCACGGTTTCTTCGCGGCGGCGTCGAAGGGTTTCTTCTCCCAGACCTTCTTCGCGACGGGCGCGGGCGCGGCGGATGGCGCGGGCGCCGGCGCTTCACGGCGGTCGGGCGGAGCGCCGGCGGCCTGGGCGCGGCGGTCCTTGCCGGAGCGGCGCTCGACGAATCCGGGTTTGGCCGCGGCGGGCTTCGGCGCGAAGCTCGGCTTGGGCGTATAGCCTTGCGGGCGCGTTTTGTCCACGCGGCCCTCGACGACGAAGATCTTGCGGTCGCCGATGAAGGCGCCGTTGAGCTTGGCGACGGCGGCCTTGGCCTCCTCGTCCGTCGACATCTCGACGAAGCCGAAGCCCTTGGGCCGTCCGGTCTCGCGGTCGAGGATGACCTTCGCGCTCAGGACCGTGCCGCAGGCCGCGAAAAGCTCGGCCAGCTGCTCCTTGGTCGTCTTGTAGGGGAAGCCGCCGACGTAGATGTTGTTAGCCATGACTCTCATTGTACGATTCTTCGCGCCTGCCCGGACGGGTCACGGGGACCACACGAGAGGTTTACAGCCCGCCGCGGGCCCGCGGGGCTATACTCACTGAGACGCCGGAGGTAAGAGTATGACCACGAGAGCGGAGAATTTTCATTCGGCGGAGGAGCGCAACGGCCCGAAGAAAGCGAAGCGTCTCGAAAAGCGCGTGAGGCCGGGAAAGCCGGGACGCAGCGAGCTGCCTCGGACGCTGGAGTCTTCCCGGACCCGCGGCCAGGAGATACGGGTGAACCGGCCGCAAAAACGGCCGGCGCCCTGAACTAAGCTTCGGGGGCTTCGGCGGCGGGGGAGGCGAACTTCGGCTCGCGCTTGGGCGCCTTCGGCGCCATGCCGCGCTCGAACATCTGCTGGAAGTAGAGCACGTAGCGCGCGATCTCGTCGGCGTCGTCGAAGAAGTTGGCGTTTTCGAAGCTCAGCGTCTCAGCGCGCGTGGAGTAGTTGAATGAGCCGCTCTCCAGCATCTTGCCGTCGAAGATGGCGAGCTTATTGTGCATCTTCTGGTAGCGCGGATCGCGCGTGCGGTCGGGGCCGCTGATGAGGCGCAGTTCGAAGCCGTGCCAGGCGAACCACTCGTCGAGCTTGGACGTGCCGGTCTGGCTCTTGTCCATGACGACGCGGACCTTCACGCCGCGGTCCTTGGCGCGCAGGAGGGCCTCGGCGATGGGCTGGGAGAAGAAGCTGAACATCGCGATCTCAATCGTGGCTTTGGACGCCTCGATGGCGCGGATGAGCGCCTGCTCGATCCCGGAGTTGGGCGAGAACATGTGGATCGGGAATTTCTCGCCGTTGAGGTCGATCGGGGTCTCGGTCTCCTGCGGCGGATCGGGGGGGAGGGGCTTCTTGCGGCCGGCCATCTCGGGCTCGGCGTCGTCGGCCTCGGGGAGAGCGGCTTCGGTGCGGTTGACGACCTCGTCGAGCTTCTCGAGGTCGGGCTCCTCACCCAAACCGCGCATGTACTCGAAATACTTCGCGTAGCCGCCCACGCGCTTGGGGTCGATCGAGAAGAAGACGTTCTCGTAGTGGTCCTCTTCGGATTGACGCGTGTAGTTATAGGACCCGAACTCCACGAGGCCTTCGTCGACGACGATGAACTTGTTGTGCATGATGCCGCCGAGGCGGCCTTTGAGCAGGAGAACGTCGAACCCGCCGTCCTTGAGCAGGTCCACGACCATCTGCTTGGGCTTGCGCGGAGTGACGCCGTCGTCCTCGTATCCGGTGGTGTACACGTGGCTGCGGTCGAGAACGACCTCGATCTTTACGCCGCGCTTCTTGGCGCGCTGGAGGGCGTCCCAGAGGCCCTGTTGATTGAGCTCGTACATCGCGATGCGCAGGGTCTTCTTCGCGGAATCGACGGCCTTGATGATCTCGGCCTCGACCGGCTCGTTGGGCCGGATGGCGCTGGTCGGGAAATCGACGCCGTTAAAGGCGACCCGCTTGGCGGCCGGCAGGGGCGCGTGCGCGGGATCGGGCGGGGCCGGGGGGCCGCGGGGCGTGAGGACGTTTTGCTTCATCTGCTCGTCGGTGGGCAGCTGGCCGTCGGGATAGGCGGGAGCCGTCTCCGCGATGTCGAACATGTGCTGGAACGTCTTCACGTACGCCGCCACGTCCTGAGCGTTGTCGAGGAAGTTCGCGTTCTCGAAGTTGTTGACGCCGGCGTTCTTGGTGGCGTTGCCGGAGCCGGTCTCGACGAGCTTGCCGTCGAAGACGAAGTACTTGTTGTGCATCTTCTCGGCGAGCGGGTAGTCGCTCTCCTCTCCATTCGGCCCCGAAAGGATTCGGACCTGGGCGCCGAGGCGCTGGAGATGCCCGAGGAAGAGCTGGACGTGGTCGTAGGCGGACTGGCTCTTGTCACCGACGATGCGAACCTTGACGCCGCGTTTGAGCGCCCGCTCGAGGGCGTCGGCGATCTTGCGCGACTCGAGAACGAACTGGCCGGCGTCCACGGAGGTCTTCGACGCGTCGATGGCTTGAGCGATCGAGTCCTCGAACAGCTCGGTCGGGTTGAAGACCCACTTGGGAAGCTTGATACCGTTGTAGGAAATTCCCTTGGCGGTATCCTGAGGGGGGACGCCGACGTCGAGCGGCCACTCCTTCGTCGCGGACTCGGCGACGGAGACGGAAAGCGCGCGCATGTACTTCCAGACGTCCTGGTAGGCCTTCACGCGGTCGGCCTCGGCCGAGAATAGCACGTTCTCGTAGTGGTTCTTCTCGGAGGTGTAGGTCCAGTTGTAGGAGCCGAACTCGGCCATCTTCCCGTCGAACACGGCGAACTTGTGGTGGTTGATGCCGTACCTGGTCGGACGGCCGATGACGGTGACGTCCACGTCGTTGCGGATCAGCGCCCAGATCTGTTCGCTGCGATAACGTTTGTAGTCGGCGTCGGGTTCGTTGCGCGGGTTGACGCTCGTGTCGCACAGGATAACTTCGATCTTGACGCCGCGCTTCTTGGCGGCGAGCAGGGCCTTGAGGATGCCGCGCGAGGTGAACTCGTACAGCGCGATCTGGATGGACTCCTTCGAGGTCTCGATGGCGCGGACGATGTGCGCCTCGACGGGCTCGTTCGGCCGGAAGGCCACGGAGGGGAAATTCTCGCCGTTGAACGCCACGGGACGGGAATCGGTCGGGCCGCCGCCGTCGTCGCCGGATTGCGCGGGAGGCGGAGTCTTGACCTTGGCCAGCGGATGGAACGCGCCCTCGGTAAAGGCGGTCATCGCCGCGGACACGTTGGCCATGATGCCGAGCTTGGCTTCGAAGGAGCGAGCGGCGTGCTCGCGGTCTCCGTCGGTGTCGCCGGCGTCGGGAGCGGGGGCGTCGAGCTCGGTCTTCAGGCCTTCGAGCGCGGTCTTGGCGGCTTCCTGCTCGCCTCTGGGAACCCCGGGCTTGTCCGCAGTCGCGGCGGCCGGCGTGATCGCCGACTTAAGCGCGGACGGAACGGCCGCGTTGGGCAGGACGGGAATCGCGGCGGCGCGCGCGGCCGTCGGAACGAGGGCGGACGGGACGGGCGTAGTGATCAGCGGTGACGTGAGCGACGGGGAAGCGAGAAGCCCGGGCGTCAACGCCGTCAGTCCCGGCGTGACCGACCCCGCCGCGCCGAGACCGGAAGGAACGGGGGCGACAGGGGTGACAAGGCGGACTTCGACCGGGGCCATGACCTGGGCGAAAAGAGGCCCCGGTCCGGCGACGATGAGGGCGAGAGAGAGCCGCCACATTCGACGCATTGGAGCCAGTATAGCCCGGGTTCCCTTATAGACGGAGGGGTATAGGGCCTAATGCCCTTCGGGCATTAGGCCTGTGCGGCCTCAGGCCCGAGGGCCCACGGAAAGGGCCCCGCGCTTACTTCTTGGCGGGAGCGGCTTCGGCGCGGGGGCGTCCCGGCGTCTTGATGTCGGCCTTGCGGCGCAGCTCTTGGAGGTAGGAGGCGGAGGCTTCCTTGAGCTTCTCGGCGAGGAGCATCTCTCGGAGGTCGTCCTTCACCTCGGCGAAGGACGCCGCTTGCCCGGCGCGCTTCTCGACGACCTGCAGGATGTGCCAGCCGCGCGGGCCAGAGAGGACCTTGATCTCTCCCGACTTGAGCGAAAAAGCCACCTCGTCGATCTCCGGGGGGAGCATGCCGCGGGAGACGAAGCCGTAGTCGCCGCCGGCCGCCTTGCCGCTTGCGGCGAGGGACTTCTCGCGCGCCAGATTCTGGAAATCATCGCCGCCCTTGACCTTGGCTACGAGCTCGTTGGCCTCGGCCTCGGTCTTGGCCAGGATGTGGCGCAGGTGGACGGCCTCGGGCTTGCCGAGCTTGTCCTTGTTGGCGTCGAAGGCTCTCTTCAGCTCGTCGTCGCCGACCTTGATACCCTTCGCGTCGAGGACCAGGCGTTCGCGGACGAGCTCGTCGGCGAGGTCTTCCTTGACCTTTGAGACCGTGGTGCCGGCCTGTTCGAGCTGGCTGACGAGAAGCTCCTTGCTGCCGAACTGGGCCTGGAGGCGGGCGAAGCGCTTCTCGACGTCGGCGTCGGAGGCCTTGAGCTTCTTGACCGCGGCGGCCTGGCGAAGGAGAAGCTCGTCGACCATTTCCTCGAGAGTCTGGGAGCCGTAGCGTTTCCAGAGGCGTTCGAGGACCTCGGATTGGCGGATGGCCGTCCCGTTGACGCGGACCACGTCGAAGTCGCCCGGCACGGACGCGGCGGAGGCGGCGGGGGCGAGGGCGGCGGTCAGGACGGCGGCGGCGAGGGCGTGAAACATGGGTTCTCCTTTAATAGTGCGGAGATGATATAATAAAATTCTAAGCACGCCCGCCATGCTGAATTTCACTCCACGCTCCATCGAGAAGGTCGAAGACGCGCGATTGCGCATCGTCTGGGACGACGGCCACCAGACCGAGCTGCCCTTCACCATCCTCCGCCGGCATTGCCCCTGCGCCATGTGCAAGGACGAGTGGACCGGGGAGTCCCTGCTCGACCCCGCGTCCGTGCCCGAGACCCTCGGCGCCAGCCGCGCCGACGTCGTCGGCAACTACGCCCTGAGCTTTTCCTTCTCCGACGGTCACGGCACCGGCATCTATACCTTCGAGATGCTGCGCAAGCTGTGTCGGTGCAAGGACTGCGAGTACCACCCGGGCTCGGAGACCAATTAATGGAGACGGTCTGGAAGACGATCATCGAGCCGTTCAAGATCAAGACCGTTGAGCCCTTGGGCTTCACGACGCGCGCCGAGCGCGAAAAGGCCCTTCGCGAAGCCGACTACAACCTGTTTTCCCTTCACGCCGATAAGGTCCTCATCGACCTGCTGACCGACTCAGGGACGTCGGCGATGTCCGCCGAGCAGTGGTCGGCCATCATGCGCGGCGACGAGTCCTACGCCGGCGCGCGCAGCTTCTACGAGCTCGAGCGCACCGTGCGCGACCTCACCGGCCTGCGCCACGTCATGCCCGTGCATCAGGGACGGGCCGCGGAGCGCGTGCTGTTCAGCGTCGCGGGCGGCAAGGGCAAGGTCGTGCTCTCCAACTCCCATTTCGATACGACGCGCGCTAACGTCGAGGCGTCAGGCGCGGAGGCGATCGACCTGCCCGTGCCCGAGGCGCTGGATTTCGCCGTGCCCGGAGATTTCAAGGGCGACATCGACCTCCGTGCCCTCGAGATGAAGCTTAAGGAACTCGGCCGCGAGAGGGTCTCGATGATCGTGATGACCCTCACGAACAACTCTCTCGGCGGCCAGCCCGTCTCGATGGGCAACCTCCGGGCGACCGCCGAGATCGCCAAGCACTACCGCGTGCCTCTCTTCCTCGACATCGCCCGCTTCGCCGAGAACGCCTGGTTCATCAAGCGCCGCGAGGCGGGCTACGCGACGCGCCCCGTGCGCGAGATCGTCCGCGAGATGTTCTCCTACTGTGACGGCTGCTGGATGAGCTCGAAGAAGGACGCGTTCGTCAACATCGGCGGCTTCCTCGCGCTCAATGACGATAAGTGGATGAACGAGGCGCGGGAGCACCTGATCCTCGGCGAAGGCTTCACGACGTACGGCGGCCTGGCCGGACGCGACCTCGAGGCGCTGGCGGTCGGCCTGCGCGAGGTGCTCGACGAGCACTACCTCGAGTACCGCATCCGCTCCATCGAGTATCTCGGCGACGGCCTGCGTAAGGCGGGCGTGCCGATCGTCGAGCCGCCGGGCGGCCACGCGGTTTATCTCGACGCGACGCGCCTTCTGCCGCACATCCCGGCCTCGGGCTACCCCGCTCAAGCGCTGGCCTGCGAGCTTTACCTGACCGCCGGCATCCGCTCGGTCGAGATCGGTTCGCTCATGTTCGGCACCCGCGAGAACGGGGAATTCAAGCCCGCCCGCATGGAGCTCGTGCGTCTGGCCATCCCGCGGCGCGTGTACACGCAAAGCCACGTGGATTTCCTGATCGAGGTCGTGGCCGACGTCGCCAAGCGCGCGAAGACGATCCGTCCGCTGCGCCTCGTCTCGGCGTCCCCTCGGCTGGCGCATTTCACGGCGAAGCTCGCCCCCGAGGCCGTGGCATGACGCCGAAGGGCCGCGTCCTGCTCGTCGGCGCCGATCCCGCGCTCGTCAACGAGATGGCGCCGTCCATGGTCGGTCGCGAGTTTGAGCTCGTCGCCTCGCCCGACGCCCGGGCCGCCGCCATGCGCCTGGGCACTGAGGCGTTCTCCGCGGTCGTTCTCGACGCGGCCCGCGTGCCGCCGGCCGATCGCGACGCGTTGGCCGCGCTGCAAAAGGACAAAGGCGGCTTCGCCCTGTTCGTCCTGGAACCCGCCACCTTAATCTCGCCCGCTCAGTCCGCGCCGCTGCGCCGCCTGATGTGGCCCCTGCCGAAGGGGTTCCTCGACCAGGTCCGCGCCGTCGAGGTGCCCGTCGTGTTCCTAGTCGAGCAGACCTTGTATATCACCCAGGCCCTGCAGAACGCGCTCCGCCAATCCGGGGTCATCTTCATTCAGATGGAAGCTCCGGTGGGTCTCGTCGAGATGCTCGCCGATCAGAACCGTCTGGCTCAAGAGCAGAAGGCCGCGGCACCGAAAACGGGGACGCCCGGCTTCTGGGAGCGTCTCGCCGGCAAAGGCGAGGAAACCGAGGCGCCCCAGGCCATGCTCGGCAAGGTCGCGGTCGTGCGCTTCAGTCAGACCTGGGCCGACGCGGCCGCTCTCGACGCTCGCCTTCGTCAGACGATCCCCGGCGCCGTCGCTTATACCGTCACGACCGTGGACCCGATCCGCGCCGCGACGGCCGCCGTCAAGGGCGGCGTTCCCGCGGTTCTGCCGCGCGAGGCGGCGGTGCGTGTCGCCGAGGTTCTGACCGACGGCCTCGAGGCCGTGCGCTCGGGTCCTCGCGAGGTCGAGCGCATCCTCATCGTCGACAACGAGATGACGACGCTCGCTCGCCTGTCCGAGGCGCTGCTCTCCCGCGGTTACGAGGTCGCGACGACGACCGACGGCGAGGAAGGACTGCGCCTGATGCAGAAGAAGCCCTTCGCGCTCGCGGCCATCGGCGGTAGCGCTCTCGAGGCGACCAAGCTCGCCGGCGCCAAGCTCGCGCTTGCCATGCGCGAGAAGGACAAGGATCTTCGCATCGTCCTTATGATCGACCAGTTCCCGGCGCAGGACGCGCTCAAAGGCGTGAGCCGCGCCGTCGAACTCGGCCTCGACGACGCCATCCTCAAGCCCATCGACGTCTCGCGCCTGATGCTGTCCATCGAGCGCGCCCTCGAGCGTCGCTTCCTTCTTCTCGAGAACGTCCGCCTGCGCAAGGCGGCCGAGGTGTCGGCGCTTAAGCTCGCCGAGGTCAACGGCTTTCAGACCAAGTTCTTCGCCACGGTCGCGCACGACGTCAAGAATCCGCTCACCGCCATTCTGGGCTACAGCGAAGTCCTGGGGATGCGCCTCAAAGACAAACCCGACGAGCTCAAGTGCGCCTCTCACATCCATAACGCGGCGAAGACCCTCAACTTGCTCGTCTCCGACCTCGTCGACCTCGCGGCCATCGAGTCCGGCAAGCTGCGCGTCGAGATCGGCGCGATGGACCTGGCCTCGGTGGTCAATGAAGTGAAGTCGCGCGTGGACGTCGTCGCCTCGCGCAAGCAAATCCAGTTCTCGACCGCGCTGCCTCCCGGGATCCCGGCCCTTCAGGGCGACCCGAACCGCATCGGCCAGGTCGTGCAGAACCTGTGCACGAACGCCGTGCAATACACCAAGGAAGGCGGCAAGGTCACGATCGAGGTGCAGGTCCAGCCCGACTGGGTGATCGTCGGCGTGCGCGACACCGGCATCGGCATCTCCAAGGAAGACCTGCCCCGCGTCTGGGAGCGCTTCTTCCAGACGAAAGAGGCGCAGACGATGCGTAAGGCCGGCTTCGGCCTCGGCCTCAAGATCTCGCGCGAGATCGTGCAGATGCACGGCGGCGACATGGGCATCGAGTCCGAGCTCGGCGTAGGGTCCTTCTTCTTCTTCAAGCTCCCGATTCCGAAGGCGCAGCCCGCCGCGGCGCCCGCTCCGCCCGCGCCGACCATGATCCGTCAAGTCGCCCCGCCGCCGCCCACGAACCCGCCCGCGCCGCCGGCGGCCTGATGGGCCTGGCCGAGCTCTCGGCGCAGGTGGCGCCTGGGTCCCTTCTCTCCTCGCCGACCGAGCTCTCGGTCTATTCCTACGACGGCGCCTTGGATCGGGCCCGTCCCGACGGCGTTCTGCTCGCGCGCAGCGCGGCCGACGTTCAGCGCGCGGTCGCCTGGTGCGCCAAGAACGAAGTGCCCTTCATCGCCCGCGGCGCCGGGACCAATCTCTCCGGCGGCTGTATTCCCGTCAAAGGCGGCTTAGTGATCGCGCTCGCGCGCCTCAACCGCATCCTGTCCCTCGACGCGAAGGCGCGGATCGCGTGCGTGGAGCCCGGCGTCGTGAACCTCGAGCTGCAGAAAGAAGCCGAGAAGGTCGGCCTGTTCTACGCTCCCGACCCTGCGAGCTTCCGCGTCTCCACGATCGGCGGCAACGCGGCCGAGAACGCAGGCGGCCCCCGTTGCCTCAAGTACGGTGTGACGACCAATCACGTCTTGGCCGTTGAGGCCGTGATGCCCGACGGAACGCTCGCCAAGTTTTCGCTCGAAGACGACGGCCCCGAGTTCTTGAGCCTGCTCATCGGCGCGGAGGGCACGCTCGGCGTCCTGGTCAAGCTCTGGGTCAAGCTCACGCCCTTGCCGGAGGACACGCGCACGATTCTCGCGGGCTTTCCCTCGATCGACGCCGCGGTCGAGTGCGTCTCGGCGATCATCGCCGCCGGCGTGGTGCCTCGCTGCCTTGAGGCGATGGACCGGCCCACCGTCGAGTCGGTCGAGGTCGGCCGCCCGCTCGGCTACCCGAAAGACCCCGCGATCCTGCTCATCGAGCTCGACGGCTCCCGCGACGAGTGCGCGCGCGACTCGGCCGACGTCGAACGCCTGTGCCGCGAGGCCGGGGCGACGACCGTGCGCGCCGCGACCGATCCCGTCGAGCGTGAGCGCCTCTGGGAAGGCCGCCGCGGCGCCTACTCCGCGCTCGCCCGTCTCGCGCCGAACGTGCTTGTCGAGGACGGCGTCGTGCCGCGCGACCAGCTACCGGCCGTCGTGCGCCGCATTCAGGAGATCGCGGCCAAGCATCAGGTGAAGGCCTATCTGCTCTTTCACGCCGGCGACGGCAACATACATCCGAACATCGTCTACGACGAGCGGGACGCCGCGGAGACCGCGCGCGTCAAGGCGGCCGGCCACGACATGCTCCAGGCCTGCGTCGAGCTCGGCGGCTCGCTCTCCGGCGAGCACGGGATCGGGCTCGATAAGCGCGACGCGATGGCCTGGTTGTTCACACCGGAGACCCTCAGGCTGTTTCACCGCGTGAAGGACGCCGTCGATCCGAAGCACCTGGCCAATCCCGATAAATTATTCCCGATCCCGGGCTCCAAGCCCGGCCCCGGCTTCGTCCGGCCCCCCTCACGCGCGTTGTCGGAGTACGCCGCGCTCCTCGTCGACAAGGTGCGCACGGCGCCGCCCGGCTCCTCGTTCCGGGTGCGCGGCGCCTCGACGCGTTGGACGGACCCGACGCCGACCGGCGCCGTCGAGCTTCTGACCACGGGCCTCGGGCGCGCGCTTGAGCTCGACAAGCGCAACTACACCTTGACGGCCGAGACCGGAGTCTCGATGCACGCCCTGCACCGCGAGCTGGAGAGCCAGGGCGTGTTCCTGCGCCTGCCCAAAGGCGGCGGCACCTTGGGCGGCCTGCTCGCCACGCGCCCGTGGCCCGGCCTACGCGAGGACGTACTGGGCATGCGGGTGCTCCTGTCGAACGGCGACGTCGTCGAGCTGGGGGGAAAGGTCGTTAAAAACGTGGCGGGCTACGACCTTCCGCGCCTTCTGCTTGGCTCCTGGGGAACCTTTGGCGTGATCCTCGAGGCGACGTTTAGGGTTCACGCCCGCCCCGTGGCCG
>CALRXP010000043.1:0-13340 GCA_943372155.1 Candidatus Endomicrobiellum trichonymphae
GAGCGCGGCGCGCGCCTCGGTGAGGCGTCCAAGTCCGCGCAGGGTTTCCGCGCGCCAGGCATGCAAGCCGCCCTCTCGCGGGGCCGCCGAGATCGCCTCGTCGAAGCCCGCCAACGCCTCGGCCCTCTTCCCGGCGAGTCCGTGCAGGCGCGCCCGCTGGGCCACGAGCCACCAGGTCCGCCCGCGCAGGCGCTCGATGAGCGCCAGTTCCTTGAGCGCGGGACCGAAGCGATACATGTCGGTCAAGGTCTCGATGACGCCCATGCGCGTGCGCCAGTCTCCGGGCTCCAGGCGCAGGGCGGCGCGCAGGTCCGCGAGAGTCTCCTCGTTGCGCTCGCACTCGCGCAGGATCTGGGCGCGCAGAATCAGCGCGTCGGCGCGCGGGCCCAGGTCCGCCAGCGCCGCCTCGACGTCGTCGAGCGCCGCGGGGAGCTGGTCGAGAGCGCGCTCGCGATCGGACTCCGCCCAGCGCGCGGCCGCGCGCAAGAGCGCCGCCGCGCCGCCCTTAACGCCCGCAAGCCGACGTGCCGCGTCGGCGGGACGTCCGGCGAACAGCTCGCCCGCGGCGAGGGTCAGCACCGCCTCCTCGCGCGGCGTTCCGGCCAGCCTCCGCCGCAAGGTCGTCAACTCCCGGGGCGTCAGCCATGGTCCCGGCGGGCCCGTGCGCAGGTCCTGGTCGCCGCTGAAGCCGTACAGCGCCGTCAGGCTCTTCGGCGGGCGCGCCGAGGGAAGGAAGGCCTTCACGGCCCCCGCGAAATCGGCGGCGAGCGCGCGGCTCACGCGGGCGCCGGGACGCGGCGTCCGCCGTAACGGGCGAGCCATGCCTCCACCTCCGCGCACTTCGGATCGAGCGCGAACGCGCGCTTGCCGGCGACGAGCGCCTCTTCGCCTCGTCCGAGACGACGCAACGCCTCGGCCTTCCAAATCCACGCGCAGGCGAAGCGCTGATCGCCCGGCGGCAGACAGCGCTCGAAGGCGACGATCGCCTCTGCATTTCGTCCCAGCTCGGACAGCACGCGGCCCAACCGCGCCCACGCCCATGTTCCGCTCACGCCGCGCGCGAGCACCGCCGCGCGATCGAGCGCGGCCAGGGACTCCTCGAGACGGACGAGCCGCCGCAAAGCTTCGCCTTTCCACGATAACGCGTAGCCGTTCTTCGGCGAGAGCGCGAGCGCCGCGTCGAGTTCGGCCAAGGCTTCCCCAGGCATCTCGTTATCGAGCAAGGCGCGGCCGCGGAAGGCGCGCGCCCACGCACATTGAGGGGCGGCGGCGGCGCCGGCGTCGACGTCCGCGCGGAACGCCTCGCGGCGCTTCCCGCCCACCGGATCGATCATGTAAAAGCTTTCCTGCGTCCGGCCGGGGCGCACTCGCGAATTCCAGAGACCGCCGGGGCCCGCCGGGAACATCTCCTCGAAATTCTCGACCGCGCGCCGGTGCTGTCCGAGCTTCCAGTACGCCTCGCCGCGCCACGCGCCCACCAACCGCTCGCGCGGCTCGAGCGCGAGCGTCTTATCGAAATCCTTGATCGCCTCGGCGTAGCGTCCGAGTAGCAGCCGGATGCGGCCGCGCCACTGGAAAGAGAGCCGGAACTTGGGATCGAGCGCGATCGCGCGCGTGAGCCCGGCCTCAGCGTCGCGGTAGCGGCCCAGGCGACGCTGCGCCTCCGACCGCCACGCGAGCATCGGTCCGTTTTTCGGCTCGAGAGCGCACGCCTTCTCGAAATCCTCGAGCGCCGCCGCGTAACGCCCGCTCAGTCCCTTCAGCCGCGCGCGTTGCGCCCACGCCCACGCCTGTTTGGGATAGCGGCGCAGCAGGAGATTGGCGTCCTTCATCGCCTCGCGGTACTGTCCTTCGCCGCCCATCAGCTCGAGGCGTTCCACGCGCGACCAAACAAAATTCGGGCGGAGCTTGAGAGCTTTCTCCGCGTCGGCCAGAGCGCCGGGCACATCCTCGATCTCTCGGCGCAGTCCCCCGCGCAGCGGATATGGATAAAACGCTTTCGGATCCGCCGCGATCGCCTTGTCGGCCGCGTCGAGCGCCTCAGGTAAAAGCGCTCGCGTGCGGAGCTTGTCGCCGAGCAGCCACAGAGACATCGCGTGCAGGAAGTTAGGCCAATACGCCTTCGGGGCGGCTTTCGCCAGACGCTCCGTCGTCTTCCTGGCGCGCCCGTATTCGCCGAGAAAGAGGTCGAGGTAGGCGCCGAGGAGTTCGTCTTTGGCCGCGGCGCGGCGGGCGGCGCGAAGCACCGGGAAATGCGGCTTCAGCCCGAAGTCCTGCTCATGCACGAGATCCTGGCGACCGTCTTCCGGCGGGAAAAAAGTGTCGAGGCCTACCGGCAACTCGGATATTCCCTTGTAAAAACCGCGCATTCTTGAGTTTAACAGGCATGGGCGGAGGTGTCAACCTAACCTTTTTTGGTTCTTTGCTCTAAAGCAAAATATCAGACAAATGATTCATTTAATTGCGCCGTTTAGCCTTCATTTTGCTCCAAAGCAAAGAACCATTTTTGATGTGCCCCGCGGGCGGCATGCAACTATTTGATGGGGTCAATCGTCTAGTGAGTATGAACCCAGTCATCACCGTCGAACGCATGGCCGCTCACCTCCGACATTTGCGGCAGGAGCGCCGAATCTCGAAACTCCAACTCGCCGACGAAGCGGGCGTCAACGTCTCGGTCGTTCATCGCGCCGAACGCGGCGGCGACGCCAAGCTCTCCACCTGGATCAAGCTGTTCGAGGGACTGGGCTGGTACCTCTTGCTCGACTCGACGGAGCAATCGGAAGAAGCCTCGGGCGTGCTCAGCGAGGAGCATGAACGCCGCTGTGAGCGGCGCCTCGAAGGGCTGATCCGCTAAGAGCTAGCGTCCGACGAGCTCGAGCCCGGACGGGAGCTTCTCGGCGTCCCCGGTCTTGCGGATGCGCTCGATGAGCTCCTTGCCGACGATCCCGTTGAGCTTGCTCTCGTACACGGGGGCCAGGACCTTCTCGAACTTCGCGCGCGCCGCGCCGGAAAGGTAGACCGGCACCATGCCCTTGGCCGAGGCCTCGCGCTTGGTCGCTTCGTTGAGCTCGATCGTGCGCGCGCGCTCGATGCGGGCGGAGGCCACCGTGGCCTCCTTGATCAGCGCGCGGTACTTCTCGGGCAGGCCTTCGTAGAATTTCTCGTTGATGTAGGTCACGCTGACGAGGTAGGAAGCGTTCATCAGGCCGACGTACTTGTAGCGCTCCTCGAGCTGCGCCTCGCGAACGCGGCGCCAGGTGACGACGGCGGTGTCGATTTCGCCCGCCTTCGTCATGCCGTTGAGGGCGGAGAGCTGGTGGACGAACGGCACCGGGGTCGCGCCGAGGGCGGAGAGCCACGCGTTGTCGACCTCGCTGCCGAACACGCCGACCTTGAGCCCTTTCAAATCTTCCGGTCCGCGGATTTCGCGCTCGGTCGTGGCCATGCCCTGCGCGCCGCCGCTGTAGGTGAAGGCCAGGCCGACGATCTTATCGGAGCGCATGCCTTCGAGCATCTCCTTGCCCACGGGACCCTCGATGACCCCTTCCATGTGGAGGTAACCCTTCATCAGGTAAGGGCAATCGAACGCCCACAGGCGATGATCCTGCTTGCCCAAAACGTTGGTGAAGGAGTGGCCCATCTCGGCCTCGCCGGCGGCGACCTTGTCGGCGATCCCGCGGACTTCCTTGCCCTGGGTGTTGCGCCACGGGTCCTCGGCGGTCATGATCTGGACCTCGATGTCGCCGTTGCTCCCCTTCTCCACGGCGGCCTTGAAGCTCGCGGCGGAGGCCTCGAAGAAGTCCAAATTCTGGTGTCCGAGCAGCCAACGAACCTTATATTTGGCGGCATGGACGGGCGCGGCCGCGCCGACGAGCAACGTCACAAGGCAAGAAAGGGCGACGGCCGACTTCGGGATCAGCTTCATAGGTCCCCCACAAGGTCTATTCGTGTAACTATAGCAGGATCGGATGGAAAATCAAGGCCTATTTGCTCGTCCGAGAGGCCTCTTTTAACGACGACTGAAGCTGCCTCGCCCAGGAATGATGCGGCTCCAGCTTCAGCGCCCGCTTGACGTTTTCTTCCGCTCCCGCCAAATCTCCGAGTTCAAGCCTCATTTGGGCGGCCGTGCAGTCGATGCTGGCCGGAGGCTTGAGCCGTTCATGGCCGGGGATCGTTGCGAGCATCCGCCAGGTCTCGATGTCGTCCGTCCTCACGTCGCGGGTCTGATTGAGGATCAGCACGGCCTCGTCGCGATCTCCGAGCTCCAGCCACAGCGCGGCGAGAGCGCGGTTGGCTTCGGCCTGTTGCCAGACGGGGGCCAAGCCGACGGCCGCCTGGAAGCGCTTCGCCGCGGCGACGGCATCGGCAGGGCGTTTGAGGCTGATCAAGAGAGCGACGCGCCGTCTCAGAGCCTCGAGGTCGTTCGGATTCGATTCGAGAGCGCGCGAGACCGCGTCCTCCGAGTCCGGGGTCGGAACCGATTCCTTCGCCGGTCCGGCCGCGAGCGCCGACCGGCGGACGGAGTCGAGTTGGGCGGAGGTCAGTTTCCCCTTTATGCGAACCAAGGCGCCGAGGGCGTCGAGATTCTCGGGATTAAACTGCAACGCCAGGCGAAAATTCTCCGCCGCCCGGGAGGGCTCATCGAGCTCGAGCCAGGCCCGCCCGGCGAGATATAAAGCGGCGGGCCGAAGCCAACGCGGCGAGGCCGCCGCGGCGCGCTCGGCGCGCTCGGCATAATCAAGGGCCGCCGGCTTGTCCCCCCGCTTGAGGCGGACCAAGGCGTACAGGACGTCAAGATTTTCCGGAGCGTCCTTCAACGCCAGCGCGAGGCTCTTCGCCGCTCCAGCGCGGTCGCCGATATCCGAGCGCAACTCCCCCGCGAGCAAGTTCGCTTTCGCGCGTTGGACGGCGCTGGCGCCCACGGCGGAGGCAGCGCGCGCGGCGACGGGAAGCGCCTCCTCCGGGCGCTCCCGCTTCGCCCGCGCGAGACCGTACAGGAGCTCAAAATCTGCGGGGGTCTTCTGGAGGGCTTGCGTGAAATCCTTCTCGGCGCCGGGGAGATCTCCGAGCAGCAGTCTCAGCTCGCCGGCCTGGCGCAGGTCGCCGGCGTGATCATGCCGCGACAACGTCAGCCAAGGAGAGTCTTCGGCCGAGGCCGGAACCGCCAAAAGCGCGCCCGCGAGCAGGAGGTTGAGCATGCAAAAAGTATAGATTATTGTCCGCAGAAGCGGCGGCCCAGCGCCGCCTCGGACGATTCGCAGCCGGCGTTCCAGCGGAAGGTCTCAAGGCAATGATCGCGGGCGATAGGAGTCATGCGCGGGGCCGAGCACTCCGCCTCGGTCGCGACGCCGCGCAACAACTGGTCGTTCTGGCACATGCCGAAGTCGTGGGCGGACAAAACCACGCCGCCGGAGACGGTCATGGCGCCGGTGCAAACCTCCGCCGGCGCGCCCTTCGCGAACAACGCCTCGCACACCTTCACGCGGTCCGACGCCTTCACGTTCTCGAAATTATCCGTCAGATCGGGGCAAATGGACGCGTCATTGGTTTTCAGCGCCTCGAGCAGCAACGGCGTCAAGGAAAACTGACGGCACAGCTGCATCGGCGTCCAGGTCGCATTGGAATCGCGAAACTTGAGTCCGGCGAGACGATCGCACGGCTTCATGGACTTGGCGGCGACGACCCGGCACGTCACCTGGCGAACGATGTCGACGCCGCTTTCCCGCGCGAAGGTTTCGGCGTTGAGCATGTCCTCGACCCTGATATTCTTTAAGCACTCCGCGGGGCTTCGCGACAGCACAGGGACGGCCGCGACAGGGCTTGCAGGTGACGCGGGCGCAGAAAGCGGCGCGTCGGTGAGGCGGTCGAGGACGGCCTGCCGCTCGGCCGGGCTCCATAATCGTTCGACGGCGTCCACGCCTGTTTGCCTCATCCCCGGCTCCTTGCCGTTGAGCAACTGCCGCAGCGCGCCCTCGTCCTCCTTGGACGTCGTCAGAGAGCGGCCCAATGTTCGGGACGCGGCGGCGACGACGCGCCGGTCGCTGTGGCGAAGCAGGTTGACGAGGATGTAGAAGTCCTCACGCGGGACCTTCTCCGGGAAGGCGTCGAGCAAGGCGCCGGTCTCCTCGTGGCGTACGGAGAAATCGTTCAGCTTTCGCACCAGGATGTCGAGCGGCCGAGCTGTAGCGCACGCCGCCGAAGCCGCCATGACAGCGAGAAGAATCGCTTTGATGCTTGAAGTTTAACAGGTTTGTTACGATACCGCCATGTCCACCTTCGACCTCTCGGTCCTCTTTTTCCTGCAGATGGCGTTCATCCTGGGTTTCTGCCGGGTCGTCGGCTGGATTTTCCGCAAGCTCGGGCAGTCGCAGGTCGTCAGCGAGATGATCGCGGGAGTGATGATGGGCCCGTCCCTGATGGGCTGGATGTTTCCCTCGGCCCACGCGGTCCTGTTCCCGAAGCAATCTTTCCCGATCATCTTCGCGGTCTGCCAGATCGGACTCGTGCTGTACATGTTCCTTGTCGGGGTCGAATTTAATGTCGAGATGATCCGCGCCCGTCTGCGCAGCGCGGCGGCCGTTTCGATCGCCGGCATCGTCGTCCCGTTCGCGCTCGGCGCCTTGCTGGCCTTGTGGTTCATCCGCGAGCCCGGCCTGTTCGCCGCTACAGTCACGCCGTTTCAAGCCGTTCTATTCCTCGGCGCGTCGATGTCGATCACCGCTTTCCCGATGCTCGCGCGCATCATCCTGGAGCAGGGCCTGACGAAAACTTCGCTGGGGACGCTGGCGCTGGCGGCGGGGTCGATGGACGACGCCGCGGCCTGGTGCGTGCTCGCCGTCGTCCTCGCGAGCTTCGCCGGCGCGCCGATGATCGCGGTCACGGCGATCGGAGGCGGCGCACTGTTCGCCCTCGCCTGCCTCTTCGTCATCAAACCCCTGCTCGTCCCGCTCGGCGAGCGCGTCGAGCGCGCCGGCGTCATGGACTCCGAAACCTTGACCGTCGTCCTCATGCTCGCGATGATCGGCGCCTGGTTTACCGACTACATCCGCATCTACGCCGTGTTCGGGGCCTTTATCATGGGCATCGCCATGCCGCGCGGGAAATTCGCCGACGAGCTGCGCCGCATGATCTATCCGCTGACGACCTCTTTTCTCTTGCCGGTCTTCTTCGTCTACTCAGGGCTCAACACGAAGATCGGGCTCGTCTCCACCCCGGCCCTCTGGCTCATCACGGGGCTCGTCCTTGTGGCCGCGACGGCCGGCAAGGGCGGAGCCTGCTACCTCGCCGCGCGCCTGCAGGGCGAGCCGCACAAGGAGTCGCTCGCCATCGGGATCCTCATGAACGCGCGCGGGCTGATGGAGCTCATCATCCTGAACATCGGACTCGAGCGCGGGCTCATTGAACCCGCCCTGTTCGCGATCATGGTGATGATGGCGATCGTGACGACCTTGATGACGACGCCGCTGTTCGTCGCGGTCTACGGCACTCCCGAAAGCCGGGCCTAGCGGCCGGTCAACGCGATCCGCAGATGCCGGGCGAACATCCTCAGCGCGCCCGCGCTCCGGGGCGTGCGCCGGGCGAAGGGCGCCCGCAGGAGAACCGATAGGAGGTGCCGGACGCTGTCGAACGGGCGGACCGGCCCGGCCTGCTTCGGGATCATCGCGCCCTTTTGCACGGCCGTGCGGCGACGCAGACGGCGAAGCTCGCGGACATGACCGAGCGTCGTCAGGCGCGTGCGGGGCAGAGACGGAGGGAGCAGTCCGTGACGGTCCCCCCGCCGCAGGCACGCGTCGAGCTCGCACGCCAGGACGGAGGGCTCTTTGGTCTTTCCCTCCACGAGCAGGCGCTCGAATTCGACGGTGAGCGCGTGAAAGTCCGGGTCGGAGGCCGCCCATTGGGCGGGAAGCAGTTCCGGCCCGCCGTCGGACGGGATCTGGCTGAGGCCGCGGTCGTAGGCCAGCATCAGCCAATAGAGGGATTGGGCCTGCTCGAACAGCAACGGATGCCGGAATGAGAGAAAGCTCGAGTGGACGATGCGGGCGATGTGCGCGTTCTCGAGGTCGTGGCGCGACTGCATCCAGCCCAGGGCTTCCTCGGCGCCGCGGCCGTCCTTGAGGATCGAATCGACGGCCAGCGCGAAGCGTCCCACCGACGCGGACGAGAGCATCTGTCCCGGCGACAGATAGGGATCGGTGAAGCCGGACGCGGGCGGCAGGATCAGCCAATTTTTCCCCGCGATGCGCTTGGCGCGCCACTGAAGCGCGCCCGTGCCGGTGAACGGGCGGATCGCCTGGGCGCCGTGCATCATCGCCGCGAACGCCGGGTTGGCGCGCACGTACCGCTCGAAAACCCCGCGCGGATCGCGCTGCGCTTCGGCCTCGTCCCCGGCCTGGAACACGACGCCGACGCTGGTGACGCCGTTATCGAACGGAATCACCCAAGCCCAGCCTTCCGGCGAGATGTGCTGCAAGGTGGCGTTGTCGCGGGGCAGCGAGGTCTTCGGCCAATCGCGCCCGTAGCTTTCCTCGAGCCCCTTCACGCCGACAAAATGCGAGTACGCCGTCCACGAACGCAGCCCGCCGAAGGGCTCCCCCTTCTCGCGCAGCCCGAGCTTTTCGGCCAGGAAGCAGCCGGGCCCCGTCGCGTCCACGAGGAAGCGCGCCTTCAATTCCGCCGAGGAGCCGCCGGTATCCAAAACGACGGACACGCCGTCGCCGGCGACGTCGAGGCTCTTGATCTCCGTGTTCGGCCTGAACTCCGCTCCGTACGCGCAGGCCGTCTTCAACAGGTATTGGTCCAGATCGGCGCGCAAGCAATGAAAGGTCGGGCCGGCGGGCCAAGGGTGAGTCTGGTGCATGAACTCCGACGGCGCGCCCGGGAATTGCGCCGGGTTGAAGAGAAAGTACAGGGACTCCTTGGGCCAGACGGCGATAGGCAGGCCGTCGTGCTTGATGTATTCGTACGACGAGAGACGCCGAAGCTCGGGGATGCCGTATTCACGGCCCAGCCAGTCGAGAATGTAAGTCTGCTCCGGCGTCGTGCTTTCGCCGATCGCGAACCGCGGATGGGAGGTTCGATCGACGACGACGACGGAATAGCCCTTACGAGAGAGGACGGCGGCGGCGAGCGCGCCGGTGTAGCCCGCCCCGAGGATGAGGATGTCGCAGTGTTTAGACGTCATACCAGCGGGGCTTGAGCAGGCCCGTGTACCGGGTGCCGCTGAGCGGGCTCGCGAACTCCGACAACGCGCCGAGCACGATGCGGGTCATGACGAGCAGCCACCAGATGTACATGTTCCGGCGGTAGCGCGAGGGCGACGTGATGCCGCGGAAAAACCAGCGGAAGCCGACGTAGCCCTTGTTCAGCCGGATGATTTCGCGTTCGATCTGCTCGCGCGTCATCTCCTTCGAGCGGATGATCGGCGTGGAGAGATCGTAGTACTCGAAGTCGGTCACCTCGAGCCAGCCCTCCTTTTTCGCCTCGTCGTAAACCGATGTGCCCGGGAAAGGCGTCATCGGGTGGAAGGCCGGGTAATCCAGATCGAGGCGTTTGGCGAACTCGAGCTGGGCCTGCATGAGGGCGGGCGTCTCCTCGCGCGTGCCGACGATGAACGTGCCCTGGCGGAACACCGAAGGATATTTCTCCTTGAGCAGGGCGAACGCTTCGGCGCTTTGGCTCGCCGAGTAGAAGCCCTTGCCCCAGTCGCGCAGCTGGGCGTTCTCGACGCGCTCGACGCCGATGCAGACATGGGACAGGCCGCTCTTGACCAGCTTCTCGAGCACGCCGAGCTTCTCGTCGCGCAGCAGGTAATCCGCGCGCACGAAGGCCATATACTCCACGCCGAGATTCTTGGAGATCAGAAGATCGGCGAAGGCCGCGCTCCACTTCGGGTCCACGTTGAAGGTCGGGTCGGTGAAGATCAGGCAGCGCTTGTTGTATTTCGTCGCAAGGACCTCGATCTCGGCGACGGTGCGCTCGACGGACTTGCTGCGCCAGCGCGGCGCGAGCTCCTCCTGGCGGCAGCCGTTCTCGTCGACGGTCACCTCGCGCTTGGCGTCCTGCGTCCACCACACGCAGAAGGAGCAGGACGCGGGGCAGCCGCGGCTGTGGTGGATCGTGGTCCCACCCTGGCTGAAAAGATACTTGGCCTTGCCGTACTCCATCATCGGCATGAGGTCGTAGGCAGGCATCGGAAGATCGTCGAGGTTGGCGACGAGCTCGCGGGGCGGAGTGTAAACGATCTTCCCTTCGCGGAAGTAGGAGAGGCCGTTGACCCGGAACGGCGCCTCGGGATCGCCGCTCGCCAGCGCCTGGACGAGCTCGAGCATGGTGATCTCGCCCTCGCCGCGGACGATGAAGTCGATCTCCTCCTTGCCGAGGTACAGTTCGCCCACGTTGGTGTAATGCGAGCCGCCGAGGACGGTGACGATTTTCCGGTCGATGCTTTTGACGAGGGCGATGAGGCGCGTGATCTCAGAGGCGTAGGTCGCGTGGTTTTCCCCCGCGGCGACGACGTCGGGCGCGTACTCGCGGATGCGGTCGGCGAGCGTCTTCCAGCCCACCTTTTCCGGCATGCAGTCGATAACCTTGACCTCGATCTTCGCCTCGCGCAGGACGGCGGCGACGCAGGGCAGGGCCTGCGGCATCAGGAAGTTGTCCTGCTCGTTCATGAACGGCCAGATGCGGCGCGGCGGGGCGACGAGCAGAACTTTCATCAGGCCTCCTCGACCTTGGCGCGCGCGCCCCGCCCGAGCAGGGCGTAAGCGGCGATCTTCATGCCCAGACGGGCCTGGCGCGTGAGGCTGAGCAGTCCGCGGCCGGAGACGAGCCGGTCCGCGAGATAGCCCGGCCTTCCATAGAACTTGCGGTGAAAGCGGCGCACGTGACGGCTGATTTCGTGGGCGGGCAAGGCGCCGGCGCGGTCGCGCCGGCCAAAGCCTGTTCCGGGCAGGGGGAGCACGGGGTTGGCCTGCACGAAGTCGAGATCGTTGTCGATCGCGAAGGCGATCGAGGCGTCCACCGTCTCCGCCGTCTCCCCCTCGAAGCCGACGAGGAAGGTGCCGCTGACCTCCATCCCCGCGGCCTTGGTCCAGCGCGCGGCGTCGCGGCCCTGGGCGACGGTGGTGCCCTTGCCGGTGCGCTTGAGCACGCGGTCGTCGCCGGACTCGAAGCCGTAGCAGACCTGCACACAGCCGGCGCGAGCCATCGTCCGGAGAAGCTCCTCGTCGACCGTGCTCACCGTGGCAAAGCAACGCCAGGTCAGGTCATGGCCGCGCTCGATCAGGCCCGCGCAGATCTCGAGCACGCGCTCCCGGTTCCAGGTGAAGGTGTCGTCTCGCACGCAGATTTCGCGCATGCCGTAGCGGGTGACGAGCTCGTCGATCTCCGCGAGCACCGCCGCCACGGGGCGCGCTCGGACCTCCTTGAGGTTCCAGAGGTGGGTCGGGCAGAAAGAGCAGGCGTGGCTGCAGCCGCGCACGGTCTCCATCGTCGTGCACGGCAGCCGTTTGCTGAACGGGATCCAGTACTTGTCGAGCTCCAGCAGGTCGCGCGCCGGCGCCGGGTAGCCCGGATAGTCCGGGGGAAGGCGCCGCGCGGTGCGGACGATCTCGCCGTTTTCGCGATAAGCCAGGTTCGGGACCTTCCCCGGAGCGTCGCCCTGCGCCAGGCGAAGGACCGCCTCCTCGGGCTCGCCCAGGATCACGAAGTCCGCCGCGCCGTCGGCCAAAAAACGTTCGGGCTCCGCCGTCGCGTTGGGGCCGCTGACGATCAGACGCGTCTGGGGCAGGCCCGCGCGCAGCAAGCCGAGCAGGCGCCGATCTTCCTGGAGGCTGCGCCAGGCCGACGGTACGAGAATGAACTCGGGCGGCGCGGCCTTCAGGCGGCTCACCACCGCCGCGTGGGTCAAACCGAGAACGTTCGCGGCCAAAAGCTCGACGTCGATGCCGTCGCGGCGCAGCACGGCGGCCGTCGACGCGAGATCGAGAGGAGGATAGGGGCAGACGTAAAAGGGCGCTTCGCTGCCGAAGTGATCGCGCAGGAACATGACCGGACGTCCGCCGATCTCGGCCAAGGGATCGAGCAGCGCGACCTTGCTCACCGCCCCCCCTTCTTGCGACCGACGCCGAGCCAGGCGCGCGCCAGCGGCGCCAGCTCGGGATCGCGCTCGGACGACAGCTCGCGCGCCATCGCCTCGGCCCGGCGGCCGGGATCGGACAAGGTCTCTTCGTCGATCAGCCGGTCGAGCACGCCCTCGGGCAGGTAATGCGTGCCGGCGACGGAGACGTTCTCGAGTCCGGCGGCCTCGAGTTCGCGCGCCAGCTCCTCCCGGGCGAAGTAGCGCACGTACAGCTCGTCGCTCGGCTCCCGTAGCGTCCGGGCGAAGGTGCCCTCCACGGAAACGGCCACGAGCCCGCCGGGCGCGGCCACCCTCACGAGCTCGGCCAACGCCGCCTTCGTGTCGGGCTGATAGCAGACGAGCTCGAGGGCGAGCACCGCGTCGAAGACGCCGGGCTCGAACATGGTCATACGGCGGGAGTCGCCGAGATGAACCGCGAAGCGGTCTCCCGCACCGGTCGCCAGCGCGTGACGCGCCGCGCGCTTGAGCGCCGTGTTCGAGGCGTCGAGGCCGTCCACGACGAAGCCGCGGCGAAGTAGCACGGTGGAGAAGCGGCCGACGCCGCAGCCCGCGTCGAGGACGCGCGCCCCGGGGCGCAGCGCGTCGAAGGCGGGGCCGAGATGGTGGAGATAGACGTCGCGCTCGAACGCCTTGAGCCGGCCGTTGAAATCGTCCGCGCCCACGAAGTCGTACAGGGCGTCCGCCTCCGGCCAGCGGTTTTCATAGGTCGCCACGTAGGCGAGGCCCGGTTCCTCCGCGGCGCGCCGCGGGCCCTGGTAGAGCCGGGCCAAAGCGGCGTCGGCGGTCGGAAGAAGGAGATCGCCGCGGCCGGCGGCATCACGCTCGAGCAGGTCGCGCAGAGCCTCGGCTATCATCGTGTCGTCTTAGGATAGCCCCGGGAGGGGCTCCGCGCCAGGGCTTGTTCGGCGAATTCGGCTCTTAAAAGCGCCCATCCTTTATACCCCTCTTGTGCGGCCAGGGCCCGGGCGGCGGCCGCGGCGGCGCGAGCCTCGGACTCGCGGCCCAGACCCTGAAGGTACAGCGCCCGGGAGGCTTCGGCCTCGACGGACGCTCCGACGTCGGGGCCGGGCTTGAAGCAGGACTCGGCGTCCGCGGGAGGGCCGGCGGAGACCTTCCGGGACCATCCGCCGTACGTCCGGGCGAGAGCGCTCTTGTAGCAGAATTCCGCCGAGCGTTCGTACGCCGGATCCAAGGGATGATA
>CALRXP010000044.1:0-13207 GCA_943372155.1 Candidatus Endomicrobiellum trichonymphae
CGCTTTCAGTTGTACGCGCACGTCGGCGCGGGCGACTACAGCATCAAAGTCCCTTCGACCACCGTCGAAAACACTCTTTCGGGCGACAAGCTCGGCCTCATTTACGGCGCGGGCCTCAAAGCCTCCATCGTCCCCGACACGATCGTCAACCCGGCGATCGCGCTGGATCTCAGCATCACGAGATCGCATTACAATTTCAATCGCATCACCCCGGGCGGAACCCCGGGCATCAATAACGGCTTCAGCCAAAGGCTGGAGCTGATGACGTATCAGGTCGCCGTCGAAACCAGCCATCAATTCGATCTCGAAGGCGGCTGGAAGCTCGAGCCGTACGGCGGCGTGAAGTGGACGCGCGTACAGGCCGATTTGAAGGATCTCGCCACCGGAAGTCACGCGGGCGGGCAGAAGGACACGGGGACGCCCTTTTTGGGCTTACGGGTTCCCGCGGAAGATCGCATCGCCTTCTTTACGGAGGCGTCGTTCATCGACGGGCTGCATTACGGCGGCGGTTTGGAACTCAGATTTCAGTAGCCAGAGGAATTTTAGATGAAACTCACGAAGGATCAGAAGAAAGAGTCGTCGAAGGTGCTCGCCGAGAAGCTCAAGGCCGCGCCCCATCTGTTTTTCACCGAATTCCAGGGCATGAAGTTCGTGGAGCTCGACGAGCTCCGCATGCAGCTCAAGCCCCTGAAGTGCCGCCACGCTGTCGTCAAGAGCTCGCTGATCAAGTACGCGCTCAAGAACGCCGGCATCGACGGCGTCGACGCGAAGATGCTCAAGGGCCCGGTCGGCCTCATCGTCGCGGACAACGACGATCCCGTTTCGCCCGCCAAGGTCCTCGCGACGCTCGGCAAGAAGTTCCCGCAGCTCAAGGTCCGCGCCGGCTACGTCTCCTCCAAGTGGATGACGCCCGCCGACTGCGACAAGCTTTCCAAGCTCCCGTCCAAGCAGGAGCTCATGGGCAAGGTCGTCGGCCTGGTTTACGCTCTCGTCAGCCAGCCCGTCGCCGTCGTCCAGGCCCCGACGCGCGACGCCGTCCTCGTCGTCAAGGCCCTCGAGAACAAATTGAAGGAGTCCGGCGCGGCTGCCGCCTAAAACGCAGTCGACAGTCCCTCCGGGGATAAAGCCTAAGTTTAAAGGCGCTGTCGAAAAAAAGGAGAAATGAAATGAGCACCACCAAGTTGTCGCCCGCGCAGCTCGTCGAGGCCGTCGGTCAGCTGACCGTCCTCGAGGCCGCTGAGTTCGTCAAGCTCGCCGAGGAGAAGTTCGGCGTGAAGGCCGCCGCTGCCGCCCCCGCCGCCGCCGCCGGAGCCGCCCCCGCCGCTGGTGGCGCCGCCGCCGAAGCGCAGACCGAGTTCACCGTGGTCCTCGCCAACGCCGGCACCAACAAGATCAACGTCATCAAGGTCGTTCGCGAGCTGACGGGCCTCGGCCTGAAGGAAGCGAAGGATCTCGTCGAAGCCGCCCCGAAGCCCGTCAAGGAAGGTCTTGCCAAGGCCGCGGCGGAAGAGATGAAGAAGAAGCTCGTCGAAGCGGGCGCCACCGTCGAGCTCAAGTAAGTGCCCCTGACGAGGTAAATTCCGAAAGACGAGACCGTCGCCCTCGAGAGGGGGCGACGGTCCCGTCGCTTTTTAGTCCCAAGCCTATTTTGAAGATCAGCACGGGAGAATACGCGTGAAACAGATCAAGTTCGGCAAGATTCCGGAAGCGATGGCCATGCCTGACCTCCTGGAAATGCAGACGAATTCGTTCCGAGATTTCATGCAGTTGGGCGTTGAGCCGGAAGACCGGAAGTTGCTCGGTCTCCAGGCCGCGTTCCTCGACGTCTTCCCGATCGAGTCCACCGACGGCTCGATGGTTCTTGATTTCGTTCGCTACGAATTCTCCGAGCCGCGCTTCGCGACGGCCCTCGAAGCGCAGAACCACGACTCCTCGTGGACCCGCCCGCTGAAGGCGATCCTCCGCCTCTCGTCGCGCCAGCCCTCCGGTAAGCTCAAGCAGATCGTCGAGCAGGAAGTCGTGGTCTGTGAAGTTCCGATCATGACGACGACCGCGTCGTTCATCATCAACGGCGCCGAGCGCGTCGTCGTTTCCCAGCTCCACCGCTCGCCCGGCATCATTTTCGAAGAGGACGACGAGAAGAAGATCTCCGCCCTCGGTAAGAAGCTCTTCCTCGCCAAGATCATCCCGTACCGCGGCGCGTGGATCGAGTTCGAGTTCGACCTCAACAACGTTTTGTTCGTGCGCATCGACCGCAAGAAGAAGTTCGAGGCGACGTCGTTCCTGCGCGCCTGCGGCATCGAGTCCGACGCGGACATCCTCAAGATTTTCTACCCGTACGAGACGCTCGAGGTCGGCCCTTCCACCATGGAAGCGCTCCTCCATCGGATCTCCTGCGAGGACGTCGTCGACCAGTCCACGGGCGAAGTCCTGCTCGAGGCCGGCAAGAAGGTCACGCACGAGTCCATCAAGCGGATGCTCGACAAGAAGGTCGGCGGCATCAAAGTTCTGACGGGAGACCCCGAAAAGGACGACCCCACCATCATCGAGACCCTGCGCAAGGACAAGATCAAGTCCGTCAAGGAAGCGCAGCAGGACATCTACAAGAAGCTCCGCGGTCAGGAGTTCATCGTCCCCGGACAGGCCGAGGCGTATCTCGACAACCTGATCTTCAAGAACCTGCGCAAGTACGACCTCTCCAAGGTCGGCCGGCATAAAGTCGCCGTCAAGCTGCACCACTATCTCTGGAAGCTCGCGACCCGCCGCGACGTGACGCCTCGTCCCGACAATCGCAAGCACAAGCATTTCGCGCTGCCCGCGTTCACGCGCCGCACCCTCTGTCTCGAGGACGTGATCGCGACGATGCAGCACATCATCGCGCTGAACTCCGGCGTGACTCACTTGGCCGACGGCGCCCCCAAGACGACGGCGATGCCGACGCGCGGCGCGCAGTACGAAGGCCTCGCGGACTACAAGACCTTCTTCGCGGACTACGCGAAGAAGACCAACGGCGAAGCCCTCGGCCAGATTGCGCTCATCGACCTTCACGAGAAGGACGGCGACGACGACATGGACGCGACGAAGCAGGGTCTGAAGAAGGACCGCTTCTCGTTCTCCGACTTCTCCGGCGCCTTCACGCAGTGGAAGTCCGCGGTGCCGAACCTGCTCGACCGCAACTTCCCCGTCAAGCTCGACGATATCGACCATCTCGGCAACCGTCGCGTCCGCGGCGTGGGCGAGCTGCTCGAGAACCAGATCCGCGTCGGTCTCGCGCAGATGTCGCGCGTGATCCGCGACCGCATGTCCGTCCAGGACAAGTCGCTGCTGACGCCCCGCAACCTCCTGAACACCGCGCCGCTCGTGGGCATCATCCGGAAGTTCTTCGGAACGTCCCAGCTGTCGCAGTTCATGGACCAGATCAACCCGCTGTCGGAGATCACCCACAAGCGCCGTCTGTCGGCGCTCGGACCGGGCGGTCTTAACCGCAAGCGCGCCGGCTTCGAAGTGCGCGACGTCCACTACACGCACTACGGCCGCATCTGCCCCATCGAGACTCCTGAAGGCCCGAACATCGGTCTGATCACCTCGCTCGCCTCTTACGCGAAGATCAACGAGTTCGGTCTGATCGAGTCGCCCTACCGCAAGGTCTCCAAGGGCAAGACCACCGGCGAGACCGAGTACCTCAACGCCGACGCCGAGTCCGGCATGATCGTCGCTCAGGCGAACACGCCGCTCGACAAGGATAAGATCGCCACCGACACCGTCTCCGCCCGTTCGCGCGGCGACTTCCCGGTCGTCGATCCGTCCCGCGTCGACTACATGGACATCTCGCCCATGCAGGTCATCTCCGTGTCCGCCGCGCTCGTTCCGTTCCTCGAGCACGACGACGCCAACCGCGCTCTGATGGGCGCGAACATGATGCGCCAGGCCGTTCCTCTCCTGATCCCCGAGCCGCCGCTCGTGGCGACGGGCATGGAAGAGACCGTGGCGCGCGACTCCGGCGCCTGCGTCACCGTCAAGCGCCCGGGTAAGGTCATCTACAGCTCCGGCGATCTGATCGCCGTGGCCGCCGACAACGTGAAGGGCAAGGAAGAGGCGATGGACCTCTACACCCTCCGCAAGTACACCCGCTCCAACCAGGACACGTGCATCAACCAGTCGACCACCGCGGTCACCGGCTCGCACGTCAAGGCCGGCGACGCGCTCGCCGACGGCTCCGCCTGCGCGCAGGGCCAGCTGGCCCTCGGCCGCAACCTCCTCGTGGCGTTCATGCCGTGGGAAGGGTATAACTACGAAGACGCGATCCTGCTCTCCGAGCGGCTCGTGAAGGAGGACGTGTTCACGTCCATCCACGTCTCCGAGTTTGAAGTGGAAGCGCGTGATACCAAACTCGGACCGGAAGAAATCACCCGCGACATCCCGAACGTCGGCACCGAGGCTCTCGAGTCTCTCGACGAGACGGGCGTCGTCATCCCGTCGACCGTCGTCCGCCAGGGCGACGTGCTCGTCGGCAAGGTCACTCCGAAGGGCGAGCAGCAGCTCACGCCCGAAGAGCGCCTGCTGAAGGTCATCTTCGGCAAGAAGGCCGAGGACGTCCAGGACGCGTCGCTCCGCGTTCCTCCGGGCGTGACCGGCAAGGTCATCGCGACGCGCGTGTTCGTGCGCCGCGAGAAGCTGGCGAAGGGCGAGGAGCGCAAGCGCCTCGACGCGATCCAGGAGAAGCTGGACGCCGACCTCTCCACGCTCAAGCAGCATAAGAAGGAATCTTTCGAGGCCCTCGAGACCGTCTCGCCGGCCAAGCGCAAGGACGAGAAGGAGCGCCTCGAGCTGTTCTACGAGGCCATGGACGAGAAGCTGCGCGCCGACGCCGCCCGCGAGAAGGAGAACGTCAAGCAGGGCGACGATCTGGCCGTGACCGTCAACAAGGTGGTCAAGGTTTACCTCGCGTCCCGCCGCAAGATCCAGGTCGGCGACAAGCTCGCCGGCCGCCACGGTAACAAGGGTGTCGTCGCTAAGATCCTGCCCGAAGAGGATAAGCCGTTCCTCCCGGACGGCACGCCGCTCGACGTCGTCCTCTCGCCTCTCGGCGTTCCGTCGCGCATGAACGTCGGTCAGCTGCTCGAGACGATGCTGGGTTGGGCCGGTCACACGCTCGGCGTGCAGACCATCAACCCGGTCTTCGACTCGGCCACCGAGGAAGAGATTCACGACGTCGTCCGTCAGGCGAAGAAGCATCTCAAGGACCAGGGCGTCCCCGAGAAGTATCTCCCGTCCGACGACTGCCGCATCACGCTCTACGACGGCCGCACGGGCGAGGCCTTCCACGAGAAGGTCTCCATCGGCTACATGTACATCCTCAAGCTGAACCACCTCGTCGAGGACAAGATCCACGCCCGCTCAACCGGGCCTTACAGTCTCATAACGCGTCAGCCGCTCGGCGGCAAGGCGCAGTTCGGCGGCCAGCGCTTCGGCGAAATGGAAGTCTGGGCGATCGAAGGCTACGGCGCGGCGTACATGCTGCAGGAGCTCCTGACCGTCAAGTCCGACGACGTCCAGGGCCGCACGAAGATGTACGAAGCGATCATCAAGGGCGAAGCGCCCTCCCGGCCCGGCGTGCCGGAATCCTTCAAGGTTCTCGTGAAGGAACTGCAGGCGCTCGGTCTCAGCGTTGAACTTCTCAAGCTCGGCGCCAACGGCGCGCCCGAGGCTGAGAAGGCGTCGGAAGAGAAGGAAACGGCGGCGAGGAAATAACCATGGCTTTCATCGCGACCCAGGATAAGAAACTCTCGCTCGGCGGGAAGAAGAAAAAGAAGTCCGACTCTCTCGACTTCTTCGATTTCGACTCGATCCGGCTCTCCATCGCCTCTCCCGAACAGATCACGAACTGGTCCTACGGCGAGGTCAAGAAGCCTGAGACCATCAACTACCGCACGCTCAAGCCCGAGCGCGACGGTCTGTTCTGCGAGCGCATTTTCGGACCCGCCCGCGATTTCGAATGCGCCTGTGGTAAGTACCGCTGGGTGAAGTTCAAGGGCATCGTCTGCGACCGCTGCGGCGTCGAGGTCACTGAGTCCAAGGTGCGCCGCGAGCGCATGGGCCACATCGAGCTCGCCGTTCCCGTCGCGCACGTCTGGTTCTTGAAGAAGACGCCCTCGCGCGTCGGCATCATTCTCGACATGAAGACGTCCGATCTCGAGCGCGTGGTGTACTACGCTCAGTACATCGTCCTCGAGGATCTCGTCGACACGTCCGGCCGCACGGTCTACAAGACCGGCGACCTCCTGAACGAGGACGAGGTCCGCAAGGCCAAGACCGAGTTCCGCACCAAGCTCAAGGTGGACATCGGCGCCGGCGCCATCCACACTCTACTCTCCAAGGTTAAGCCCAAGGAAGAGTCGGCCGTGATTCTCGAGACTCTCGCGAACGTGACGTCGGAAGCCGAGCGCTCCAAGCTCATCCGCCGCCTGCGCATTCTCCAGGGCTTCATCGCCTCCGGCAACGAGCCGCAGTGGATGATCCTCACCACGCTCCCCGTGATCCCGCCCGAGCTCCGCCCGCTCGTGCCCCTCGAGGGCGGCCGCTTCGCCACGTCGGACCTCAACGACCTCTACCGGCGCATCATCAACCGCAACAACCGCCTCAAGCACATCGAAGCGTTGCGCGCGCCCGAAGTCATGATCTTCAACGAGAAGCGCCTCCTGCAGGAAGCCGTGGACGCGCTGTTCGAGAACGGAGCCCGCGGCCGCGTCGTCGTCGGCGCCGGCAACCGCCCGCTCAAGTCCCTGTCCGACATTCTCAAGGGCAAGCAGGGCCGCTTCCGCCAGAACTTGCTCGGTAAGCGCGTGGACTACTCGGGTCGTTCCGTCATCGTCGTCGGCCCGAACCTCAAGCTCAACCAGTGCGGTCTCCCTAAAGAGATGGCGCTCGAGCTGTTCCGCCCGTTCATCATCCGCGAGCTGATGAAGACCGAGAGCCTCACGCTCAAGGCCGCCAAGCGCATGTTCGAGAAGGTCCGCCCGGAGATCTGGGACATCCTCGAGTTCGTGACGAAGAACCACCCGGTTCTTCTCAACCGCGCTCCCACTCTGCACCGCCTCGGCATTCAGGCGTTCGAGCCCGTCCTCATCGAGGGCAAGGCCATCCAGCTGCACCCGTTGACCTGCGCGGCCTTCAACGCCGACTTCGACGGCGACCAGATGGCCGTTCACGTGCCGCTGTCTCAGGAAGCCCAGCTCGAAGCCAAGCTTCTCATGATGGCGTCCAACAACATCATGTCGCCCGCGTCCGGTAAGCCGATCGCGATTCCGTCGCACGACATGGTTCTCGGCCTCGCGTACCTCACGAAGGACAAGGCTGGCGAGAAGGGCGAGGGCATGGTGTTCTCCGACGCCGGGGAAGTCGTGACCGCGTACCAGAACCGCAAGGTGGACCTGCACGCGCGCATCAAGCTGCGCGGCCTCAACGAGATCGTCGAGGAAGGCCTGCCCAAGGACGAGCGGATGAACCCGAAGGCGTGGAAGGACTGCACGACCGTCGGCCGCGTCCTCTTCAACGAGATCGTGCCCCTCGAGCTGCGCTTCATCAACAAGCCCCAGAACAAGAAGGACCTCTCCGGGCTCGTGGAGAAGTGCTACAAGGAGCTCGGCCACTACCGCACCGTCCAGCTCCTGGACGATCTTAAGAACACCGGCTACCACTACGCGACCGCCGCCGGCCTCTCCATCTCGGTCTCGGACATGCACATCCCGAAGATCAAGAAGGAAGAGATCACCGAGGCGCGCAAGAAGGTGAAGACGATCGAGCAGCAGGCGAAGAACGGCGTCATCACCGAGTCCGAGCGCTACAACAAGATCATCGACATCTGGACGCACGTGACGGAGCGCATCTCCGACGTCATGTTCGACTCCATGAAGGCCGACGAGCACAAGACCTTCAAGACCGGCGAGAGCCGCTTCAACTCCGTCTTCTTGATGGCCGACTCCGGCGCCCGCGGTTCGCGTCAGCAGGTCCGTCAGCTGGCCGGTATGCGCGGTCTGATGGCCAAGCCCCAGAAGAAGTTGACCGGCGGCGTCGGTGAAATCATCGAGCAGCCGATCGTCTCAAACTTCCGCGAGGGTCTGACCGTCCTCGAATACTTCATCTCCACTCACGGTGGTCGTAAGGGTCTCGCCGACACGGCGCTTAAGACCGCCGACGCCGGCTACCTCACCCGCCGTCTCGTCGACGCCGCGCACGACCTCGTCATCACCGAGGAAGACTGCGGCACGATCAACGGCATCCGCCTCGGCAACCTCACGGCCGGCGACGAAATCATCGAGCCTCTCGATGAGCGTCTCCTCGGCCGCGTCGTGCTCGAGGACGTCGTCATCACCGTGGCCGACGGCAAGAAGTCGGTCGAGAAGACCATCGTCGAAGCCAACGAGTTCGTCAACGCCGAGGCCCAGATGGAAATCAAGGCCGCCGGCCTTGAGATGGTCCGCGCCCGCTCGGTGCTGACCTGCGAAGCCCGCCAGGGCGTCTGCGCGAAGTGCTACGGCATGAACAACGCCAACGGCCGCATGGTCGAAGTCGGCGAAGCCGTCGGCATCATCGCGGCCCAGTCGATCGGCGAGCCCGGTACTCAGCTGACTCTTCGTACCTTCCACATCGGCGGCGCCGCGTCACGCGTCACCAAGCGCTCGAACGCTCTGTCCGTCAAGGGCGGCTCGGTCGAGCTTAAGGCCGTGCGCACGATTAAGAACCAGGACGGCTTCATCATCGTCGTCTCGCGCGCCGGCATGGCGCTCGTCACCGATAAGGCGACGGGCACCACGGAAGAGTTCAAGATTCCTTACGGCGCCCGCTTGAAGATCGCGGACGGCGACAAGGTCGCTCCCGGCGGACTGCTCGCCGAGTGGGACCCTTACACCATGCCCATCGTTTCCGAGCACGAGGGTAAGGTCGAGCTCAAGGACGTCCGCGAAGGCGTGTCCCTGCGCACCGACCTCAACAAGATCACCGGCATCGTCGAGCGCCGCATCATCGAGCAGGAAGCTCGACGCGGCGAGCGCGGAGCCGGAGCGGCGAAGCGCCTCAACCCCCGCGTCGTCGTCGAGAAGGGCGGCAAGGAAGTGGCGGTGTTCCCGCTGCCGACCGACACCATCCTGCTCGTCGCCGAAGAGCAGGCCGTGCACGTCGGCGACATCATGGCCAAGATCCCGCAGGAAATCACGAAGTCCAAGGACATCACCGGCGGTCTGCCGCGCGTGTCCGAGCTCTTCGAGGCCCGCAAGCCCAAGAACCCCGCGATCATTTCCGAGATCGAAGGCGTCGTCGGCCTCGGCATCGGCGCGAAGGGCCTGGTCCAGGTCTCCGTCCGCAACGAGGAGACGGACATGGTCCGCGAGTACCTCATCGCGCAGGGTAAGCACTTGGTCGTCTACGAAGGCGACCGCGTCGGCGTCGGCGAGGCTCTCACCGACGGCGCGATCAACCCGCACGACGTCCTTCACGTGAAGGGCATCAAGGAAGTCCAGGAATTCCTCGTCAACGCCATTCAGGAAGTCTACCGCCTGCAGGGCGTGACGGTCTCCGACCGCCACATCGAGTGCATCGTCCGTCAGATGCTCCAGAACGTGAAGGTCGAGAACTCGGGCGACACCTCGTTCCTCAAGGGCGAGATCGTCAACCGCTTCACCTTCGCCGCCGAGAACCGCGCGGTGAAGGAGAAGGGGGGCAAAGAGGCGCAAGCTGAGCCCGTCCTTCTCGGAATCACGAAGGCCTCGTTGGCGTCGAGCTCGTTCATCTCGGCCGCCAGCTTCCAGGAAACGACGCGCGTCCTTACTCAGGCCGCGACCACGTCGCAGATCGACTACCTGAAGGGTCTGAAGGAAAACGTCATCATCGGCCACATGATTCCGGCCGGCACGGGCCTCCAGGCTCGCGAAAAACTCATCGAACTCGCCTCGCAAGCCGCGGCGACCCAGTCCTAAGGAGACTTACTGTCATGCCTACCATTAGTCAGCTCATCCGTCTCGGACGCACGAAGAAGCGCAATAAGGCCAAGTCTCCCGCCCTGCAGGCCTGCCCGCAGAAGCGCGGCGTCTGCACCTTGGTGAAGACCACGACCCCGAAGAAGCCGAACTCGGCCCTGCGCAAGATCGCGCGCATCAAGCTGACCAACGGAATCGAGGTCACCGGCTACATCCCCGGCGTCGGTCATAACCTTCAGGAGCACTCGATCGTCATGATCCGCGGCGGCAAGGTCAAGGACCTGCCCGGCGTGCGCTACCACATTCTCCGCGGCGTCCTCGACGCCTCCGGCGTCGACGGCCGCAAGCAGGGTCGCTCGCTCTACGGCGCGAAGCGCCCGAAGAAAGAAGCGCCCAAGTAATAATTTAGAGAGGATATAGAACATGCCCCGCAAAGGACTTCGCCCCCGTGACCGCCGCCCTCCGCCTCCCGCGGACTACCGCTATAAGTCGGTGCTCGTCTCGCGCCTGATCAACAAGCTCGACCACGCCGGCCGCAAGGCCCAGGCCGAGCGCGTCATGTACGACGCCTTGGAGATCGTGGCCGAGAAGACGAAAGAGCCCGCGCTCGACGTCTTCACCCGCGCCATCGAGAACATCCGCCCGCTTCTCGAGGTCAAGGCTCGCCGCGTCGGCGGCGCCACCTATCAGGTGCCGATCGAAGTCTCGGTGACCCGCTCCACCACGCTCGCCATGCGCTGGATTCTCGACGCGGCCCGCGCCAAGTCCGGCAAGCCGATGGCCGAGCGCCTCGCTGAAGAGATCCTCGCGTCCAACAAGAAGGAAGGCATCGCCTTCAAGAAGCGCGAAGACACCCACAAGATGGCCGAAGCCAACCGCGCGTTCGCCCATTACCGCTGGTAGACCCGTAACCACTTAGAGAAGACCATGCCCAGAGAAACGTCGCTCGAAAAAATCCGCAACATCGGCATCATCGCGCACATCGATGCCGGCAAGACCACCACGACCGAACGTATTCTCTATTACACCGGCCGCATCCACAAGATCGGCGAGGTGCACGACGGCGCGACGACGACCGACTGGATGCCTCAGGAGCGCGAGCGCGGTATCACGATCACCGCGGCGGCGACCTTCTGCAAGTGGAAGCATCTCGAGAACGAGTACACGATCAACATCATCGACACCCCCGGCCACGTGGACTTCACGGCCGAGGTCGAGCGCTCGCTGCGCGTCCTCGACGGCGCGGTCGTCTGCTTCGACGGCGTGCAGGGCGTCGAGCCCCAGTCCGAGACGGTCTGGCGCCAGGCCGACAAGTACCACGTGCCCCGCGTCGTCTACGTCAACAAGATGGACCGCATGGGCGCCGATTTCTACATGTCGTACAACTCCATCATCAAGATGCTCGGCGCCAACGCGGTGCCGATCCAGTTGCCGATCGGCTCGGAAGCCGCTTTCGCCGGCCTCATCGACCTCATCAAGATGAAGGCTCTGATCTGGAAAGGCGAAGAGCTCGGCGCCGAGTGGGATGAAGTCGAGATTCCCGCCGACATGAAGGACGAGGCCGAGAAGTACCACGCCACGATGGTCGAGAAGATCGTCGAGTTCGACGACGCCATGATGGAACGCTACCTCAACGGCGAAACCAAGTTCACCCAGGACGAGCTCAAGAAGACCCTGCGCAAGGGCGTCCTGCAGTGCAAGATTTTCCCCGTGCTGTGCGCCTCCTCCTACAAGAACAAGGGCGTCCAGCCCATGCTCGACGCGGTGTGCGAGTTCCTTCCCTCGCCCCTCGACGTGCCTCCCACCCAGGGCCACGACATCTTCGACAACGAGAAGATCGTGGAGCGTAAGCCCTCCGACAGCGAGCCCTTCTCGGCGCTGATGTTCAAGATTCAGACCGACCCCTTCGTCGGTAAGCTGATTTTCTTCCGCGTCTACTCCGGCATCCTCAAGGCCGGCGACACCGTGATGTTCGGCAACAACCGCAACACGGAGCGCATCGGCCGAATTCTGCGCATGCACGCCAACCAGCGCGAAGAGATCAAGGAGATCTACGCCGGCGACATCGGCGCCACCGTGGCCCTCAAGAACGGCCGCGTCGGCTACACGATGTGCAGCGTCGATCATCCCGTCCTTCTCGAGCAGATCACCTTCCCGGAGCCCGTCATCTCGGTCGCCATCGAGCCGAAGACGAAGGCCGACGAAGAGAAAATGGCCAACGCGATGTCGCGCCTCGGCGAAGAAGACCAGACCTTCCGCATCAAGACCGACATCGAGACCGGCCAAACGATCATCTCCGGCATGGGCGAGTTGCATCTCGACATCATCGTGGACCGCATGAAGCGCGAGTTCAAGGTCGAAGCGAACGTCGGCGAGCCGCAGGTCGCCTACCGCGAGACCGTGCGCAAGTCCGTGACCGAAGAAGCGAAGTTCATTCGCCAGTCCGGCGGTCGCGGTCAGTACGGCCACTGCATCATCAAGATCGACCCGCAGCCGATGAACAAGGGCTTCGAGTTCATCAACGACGTCAAGCAGGGCCGCATCCCGCGCGAGTTCATTCCCGCCATCGAAAAGGGCGTGCGCGAGGCTCTGGACGGCGGCGCGTTGGCCGGCTTCCCGATCGTCGACATCAAGGTCACCCTATTAGACGGGTCCTATCATGATGTCGACTCGAACGAAATGGCGTTCAAGATCTGCGGCGCCATGGCGTTGCGCTCGGGCTGTCAGAAGGCTTCCCCGACCATTCTTGAGCCGATCATGAAGTGCGAGGCGACGACCCCGGAGCAGTACGCCGGCGACGTCATCGGCGACTTGAACAGCCGCCGCGCGAAGATCTCCGAGATGGGCGACCGCGGTCACTTGAAGTTCGTCAAGTGCACCGTGCCGCTGTCCGAGATGTTCGGCTACGCCACCGTCGTCCGCTCCATCTCGCAGGGCCGCGCCTCCTTCACCATGGAGCCGAGCCACTACGAGGAAGTCCCGAACAACGTTCTGAAGGCCATCGTTGAGAAGCACAACGCCGCCATCGCCTCCGGCGAAAAGACGACTCGTTAAAATCTAGGAGAAATTAAGATCATGGCCAAAGCCAAATTCGAGCGCACGAAGCCGCACGTCAACATCGGAACCATCGGTCACGTCGACCATGGCAAAACGACCCTGACGGCCGCGATCACGACGTACCTCGCGAAGTCGGGCATGGCCCAGGCGAAGCGCTACGACGAGATCGACAACGCGCC
>CALRXP010000045.1:0-13179 GCA_943372155.1 Candidatus Endomicrobiellum trichonymphae
GAGGTTCCGCCTCCCGCGAAATTCCAGGAAGCGACCCCGTCCCGCGCTCCGCCCTCCCGCTTCGCCGGTCTTGAGGCCGCCGAATCCCGCGCTCACTCCTCTGCCCGAGCCCGCGCCGGCAACGTCCGCCTCCTGCGGATCGGGGTCGATCTGAAGAGCAGCGGCCCGCGCTGGGTGTTCACCTTCCACGCTCCCGCCAAGAAGCAGATCCTGACCTACGGGCCCAAGGGCGTCGAGTCTCGTAAGTTCGGCGGCGCCGAGCGTCCCGCGATGCTCCACCCCGAAGATCTTCCCGCCCTTAACCTCGAGGCGCGTCTGGCGGCGCTGGCCGAGTCCGGTTTCAACGCCGTCCGCGCCGAGATCGTCCCGCTCGCGAAGGGCGGCGTGAAGGTGTTTGTCTACGATTCGAAGAACGTCTCGCGCGAGGCGCCGCTCCCAGCCGTTGAGTCCGCGCCTGAGCCCGTCGCCGAGGTGCCCGCTCCCGTTGTCGAGCCCGTCGCCGAGGTACCTGCTCCCGCGCCGGTGATCGAGGCGCCGGCCCAGGCCGACAAGGACATGGCGCAGGAATACGGCCCCATTCAGGACGAATTCCCGGCGGCACCCGTCGTCGCCCCGGAGGTCGCTCCCGTCGCCGCGCCGGTCGTCGACGCGGAGCCCAAGCTCCCTCGCAGCTGGAAGCGCTTCCCGGCCGAGGCTCGCGAGGCGACGACCGAGGCGATGCTGGCGGCGAAGGCCGAGGCCCAGACGCGCGCCCGCGCGCTCGCGCCCGACGCGCGTCTGGTCAGCGTGGCGATCAATCTCGAAGACCCGCGCTCGCATTGGATCTTCATCTTCCGCTCTGACAAGCGCAACGCCGAGCTCACGGTGTGGACCAAGCGCGTGAAGGTCCGCACCCTCGGCCCGCGCCCCACCAAGTCGCCGACGTTGTGGGACACGCGCCTCGGTGAAATGGGCCCGCTGGACCGCGCGTACGCCGGGCTCAAGAAGGCGAGCCCGCGGTTCCGCCCGGTCCGCGTCGAGGTGGATCCGGCGTGGACCGGCTCGGCCTCCTACCGATTCATCGACGCGTTCGGTCGCGCGACGTCGGTCGGCGTGGACGGCGTGGTCAAGGTTCCGGCCGCGGCTCTGCCGGTGACGGCCGACGCGAAACCGCCGAAGAGCTTTGAGAATCTGCCTGAGGACGCCCGCGGCGCGGACGGCAAGTCCTTGCTCGCCTTAAAGGCCGATGCTCAGACCCGCGCGCGCGCGATCTCACCGGACGCCCGGCTGGTGAAAGTCGCCATCAATCTCGACGACCCGCGCTCGCACTGGATCTTCATCTTCCGCTCCGACAAGAGCCGCACCGAGCTGACCGTGTGGACGAAGCGCATCCAAGAGAAGCGGCTGCGGCCCGGCACGCGTCGCATTCCGACGCTTTACGACTCGCGGCTCGAGAAGGTCGCGTCTGTCGCCTCCGCCTACGCGGCGCTCAAGGCCGCCAAGCCCGGCCTGAAGCCGATGCGGGTGGAGCTTAACCCGTCGTGGAAGGGGGATGCGGAGTGGTCCTTCATGGACGCGCGCGGCCGCGGCACGGCCGTAGCGGCGGTGGTCAAGCCTGCCGCGCCGGTTCCCGAGCCGTCGATCCCGGACGAGCGTGGCCCTCCGGCTCCGCCTGAAACGACGGAGCCCGCTCCTCCGACCGAGCCGGCTCCCGAGATTCCGGCGCCCGCGCCGCCCGCCTCCGAACCCTCCTTCCCCGTTCCCCAGGGTCCGATCAAGCATCTCTACGAGGACTTCTTCGGCTTCCGCACCGTGAAGGGCGTCCGCCACGATCCGACGCTCAAGCCTCTGCTGAAGATCACAAGCATCGAGCAGGTCGTCGACCAGATCTCCCGCCAGTTCAACATCCCGCGCGAGCGCGTCATGGAGCTCGGCACGAAGTACCGACTCAACGAGCACAGCCCGCTCGAGTCCTGGATCGGAGTCTACGACCGCCTGCAAGCCGCCAACCGCGACCAGTTCAAACGCCTCGACCACCAGAAGTACGCGGGCTGGAGCAGCTTCCGCAAGCTCGCCAACAAGACCTACCCCGAAGGCTGGCGCGGGACCTTGCTGCGCGTCTCCGAGCTGCACAAGCACGTGATCGGGGCGGCGATCCGCTTCCCGTACCACCTGTTCGACATGTTCATCTTCGGCTACTTCCGCCAGGCGATCGCGTTCGAATTCCGCCACTCGGGCGAGGACTTCATGGCCCTGTCCGGGCGGGAGAAGTTCGCGGAGCAGTGGCTCGAGGCGGCCATGCGCAAGGACGCGTTCGCGGGCGCGGGGATGTTCGCCGGCCTGCGCGCCAAGTCCTGGTTCCGCGCGGCCAACCGCTGGTTCATCGTCCCCGTCGCCGCTCCGCTGACCACCTTCATCGCCCGTCGTTTGACGCTCGCGATCATGAGCGCGATCGCGATGGGCCTGCTTGGCGCGTTCGCGCCGGTGCTGCCCCTCTCCTTCGCGTTGACGTCGATTCCCGTTCTCGGGCCCGGCATCGTCGCCGTGCTCAACGGCTTGCCCGTCGCCGTCGCCGCGGTTCCGTTCGTGGGCGCGATCCTGGCGCCGGTCGTCGCGTCCGCGGCCACGGCGCTCGCCAAGGACCTGATCCTGGGCCCGCTGCTCAACACCTTGATCCTGTCGACCTTGCTGACCTTCCCGGCGGCGGCGCGCGAGCGGATCGCCCGCCTGCGCGACAACGCGCCGCTGGCGACGATGCCGGTCAAGGGCATGGTCCTGGCCGTGCTCGGCGCGGCTATCTCCTGGGAGTTCTGGCGCTCGAACCTGAAGTCCTTCGTCGGCCTGGCCACCGTCGGCGCCGAGATCGAAGGCATCATGACCTACGCGGGCGCGATCGACGGCTTCATCGACCCGGGCGTCAAGGCGGTCACGGGCCGCGAACTGCACCTCTTCCATAATATCGGCGCCGCGGTCGAGCGCCCCGAGGGCGACAGCCCGATACCGTTCGGCGGCGCCATCACCTGGGGCAACGTGCTTCTGCATAAGCTGGAGGTCCTCTCCGGCTTCAACATCTCCGACTCGGTGATGCGCGCGACGATCATGGTCAAGTCCGGGATCAGCGGCGGCAGCGCCACCGATCTTCCCATAGCCATGCTCACGGCTCAGGGCTTGGTCTCCGCGGCGGGCGAGCGCACCAAGGAGCAAGGCAAGGGCCTGCCGTTCGACGCCGACCTCTGGAAGCAGCCGATGGACAAGGTCATGGCCCGTATCAAGGAGCTGTCCGGCCAGGCCGGGCACCTCGACGCGGAAATCGCCGCGGTCAAGGAGCACCGCGACAAGCTTCTGGCCGAGCTCGGCGACAAGAAGGCCAAGCTCGCCCGCCTGCAGAGCCTGAGCCGCCCCGTGACTCCGGAGGAGAGGGCCGAGTACGATCGCCTGCTGGCGGAGATGACGGCCAAGTCCGACGAAGTCGCCGCGCGCGAGAAGCTGGCGCAGCGCCGCGACCTGCTGGAGCCGCCGAGCGACGCGGCCGCGCTGGCGCGTTTGGAGGCCCTGCAGAAAGAATACACCGGCATGATGCCGCCCCCGCCGCCCGATAAGAACGGTTATTGGGAGGATTTGGCGGCCCAGGACGCGTCCATGAAGGCGCTGTCCCAGCGCCTGGCCGACTACGCCGAAGGCAAGGCCGCTCCCGTGGCGGGTGGCGTCGTCCCGACCTTGTCCGCCGCGACGCGCGACCAAATCGCCGGCCTCGTCGCCGACATCGAGGCGCTCCGGGTCGAGGCGAAGGGGGAGATCGCCCAGCGCGACGCCACGAGCCAGCTGCTTGCCTCCTCCAACCGCGTGCGCAACGCTGCCCTGCGCGAGCGCCGCGACGGCAAGGAGATGCTGCGCTTCCACACCGACATGGCCAAGCTGGCCAGCGTGATGGACCTCGCCTTGGCGATGAACGAGATCAACGCCGCGCAGACCGCGATCAAGCAGATGATGGACCTGCTCGAGTCCAAGCGCGCCAAGATCGCCGCCTCGCGCGCGGGCAACCAGCAAAACCAGGCGGGGGCGGACGCGAACGCCGCCAATATCGCCGCGTGGAAGGATCAGATCAACAAGGACATCGCCTCGGACAATTCGACGATGAAGGATATTCAGGACAATGAAGCCGCGGCCGGCATGGCGGCCCAGCGCCTGACCACCTTCAAGGCGGACATGCGCGCGCTCATCGATCAAATCAACGCCTCCGACCGGGGTTCGAGCGTGGACGCGGCGACCGAGTACCAGCGCCGCATCGATCTCCTGCCCCAAATCAAGACCTGGCGCGCGAACGGCGGAAATCCGAATGACCCGAACGCCTTCTCGTTGAAGTCGTTCGAGGACAATCTCCGCGAAATCAACGACAACATTCAGAAAGCTCAGGACGGCCTGGCGCGCCTGCCGACCGTTCCCGTCGAATTCGCCGGCGTGCTGGTCATCGAGGTGCCCGGCCCCACGGTCAACGTCACCAACCCGACGCGCGAGCAGACCCTGCAGGTTCTGGCCGACCGCAAAGTGTACTGGCAGGGCAAGCGCGCCGATTTCGGTAAGAACCTCGACACGATCAACCGCATGCTCGACGCCGGCAACGGCCGGACCGTGATCGACGAGTTCGGCGATCCCCATCCCGAGTCGCTTCCTCAGTGGCGGGCTCAGTCCCAGGCGGAGATCACGACCGCCCAGGGCGCGGCCCGGCAGTACCTGAGCCAGCTCGACACCCTTGCCGGCAACATCAACCGGGCCGCCGGCTCGAATATCCCCATGCTCTCGGGCCTCCCGCTCAAGGAGCTGCAGGACGCGATCTCCAACTACGGCGACAGCCTCAAGGCGGTTCACTTCCCTTCGCAGTCGACGACGGAAACCCGCTCCGCGCAGATGGACCTGGTGTCGGCGGCCAAGCTCACGCCGTACGCCGCGCGCGAGATCATCAAGTGGTCCAAGGCCGACGCCACCGTGACCGCGATCGACGATGCGAGCCAGAACATCCTGCCGAAGGCCAAGGTCGGCCTGCAGGGCGTGGTCGGCATGCTCGACAACGTGCTGGCGGACGTGGACCTGGACGTGGCTTTCGTCAACACCGGAGCGGGCGGGGGCCAGGCGATGATCGACCGCAAAACCGCCCTGCTGCGCGACACGATCATCCCGCCGCTGCAGGCCGCGCGCTCCATGCTCACGGACACGTTGATTCCTTACCAGCAGAAGTCGATCGACCAGGTCGCCGCTTCGGGCAGCGATTTCTTCAAGCTGTACGACTCGAAGAAGAGCCTGATCACGCAATCCGTGAAGCTCTACGACCGCACTCTGCCGTGGGCGTTCGCGACGTTCGGCGCGACCGACGGCGACCAGGCGGGAGCCGCGGCGAGCATCGCCGATTGGCGCCAGAAGCTCCAGAAAAATCTCGACGGCTACGACGACGCGACCGGGCATCACAAGGGCATCCACGAGTACCAGGTGGAGATCGCCAACCGCAAGGACCCGAACTTCACGGGCACCGAGGTCCTGTACGGCGAAACCCAGCCTTTCAGCCTGCCCAAGAAGATTTCGCAGTACACCGCGGAGCGCCAGCAGCGCGCCGACCAGATCAACGTCCAGGACACCCAGATCAACGAGATCCTGGGCAAGATCGAGACGCTCTCCAAGGGCAAGTACTCCATGGCGCGCTTCCGCCTGCCGGTCGGCGTCACCTCCGACGCGGGCGGAGTCTCGCGCGTGCAGGCGGCCGTCGACGCGCGGGCGATCCCCAATCTCTCCGACGAGCTCAAACGCATCGCGGACCTGGAGTCGGGCGCGCCGGCGAACCTGACGATCGGCACCAACGGCGACGGGACGACCCCGGTCGGAGTCCAGCCGCCCATCACGATCGGCGACAGCCAGCAGATCCAGCTCCTCGCGCTCGACGCGGCCAAGCGGCTCGTGCCGACGAGCCTGGCACAGCCCGAGAGCGCGCCCGGCGCGTACGCGATCGCGCGTTTCCTCTACTCGGACTCGGTCGTTTCCGGAGCCCGGGACGCCTTGAACACTCAGGTTCCGGCCGCCGAGAATTTCCTGAACCACATCTCCGCGACCCTGGGCGACGCGATCGCCGACATCCCGAAGGACGAGGCCTACGCCGGTTCTAACGGAACGAGCGAGACGGCCGACCAGGTTTACGCGCGCAAGATCCGGGTCTTCTCCGCGCTGGACGCGGTCCTGCTCGAGGGCCTGACCTTCTTCAACCTCAAGCAAAGCTGGAACCGGGACTCCCTGGGCACGGTCGACCGGGTGGGGACCTACTACAGCTCGTTGCACGACATCTACAGCGGCGGACAGACGGCCAACGACAGCGAGATCAAGGCGCTCGACACGATGGAGGAGGCGCTGCGCAAGACGATGAGCGACCTCGAGGCGAAGCGCCTAAAGGTTTCTTCCTGGCTCAATCAGCTGAACCCGAAGGAAAAGAGCGCGCTCAACAACGTCAGCGAGGACGTCTCTCGCATCATGGACAAGACGCGCGGTGTGCTGGAGGCCAATATCGACTGGCACCAGCTCCAGGACCAGCTGAGCCGCTCGAAGGAGATTCTGCAGTCGAAGTTCACCGAGATCGACGACAAGCAGGCCGCGCTGGCCGCCATCCTCGCCAAGCCCGAGATTCAAGGCCAGCTGCCGCCCGACCTCGTCCGCCGCATCGAGGCGTTGCGCATGGGCCGCTCAGGATGGGCCAACGACGCCTCGAAGTCCGATCCCGCGTCTTTGGTGATCCGTAAGTCCGAGTACGGGGCCTTCGTCGACGCCCTGCTTGGCATGATCACGCAAGGCGCGCAGGACTCGACCGCGCAGGTGTCCGCCATCCGTGCCGACCTTCTGAAAAATCCGCAGGGCCTGGCCGCGTTGATCCCGAATTCCAAGGTCCTCGAGTTCGGAGACACGGCCGACGGCTTCTACCTCGTCTATCAGTCGAAGTTCGCGGTGCCGCACGGCCTCGACACCAGCTCGTGGGTGACGCTCGGCAACATCGGAAAGGTGTTCGGCAGCAACGTCAGCGTCTCCGGCTATCAGCTCGCCAGCCCTCCCAGCGCAGACGGAGAGAACGCGCCGTACGGCGACAAGGGCGTCGAGGTGCAGGTCGAGAGCCTGCAGGGCAAGAACTGGGTCAACTACATGAACATCGACCTGCACCGGTTCGCCTTCGACATCCCGGCCGACAACAGCATCAAGACCGGCGCCGGCGAGAGCCGGGTGATGCTCTTCAACGACTTCGCCGTCATGCTGTTCGGCGACCGGCTCTACATCGGCCTCGCGGGTTTCGCCGACGGCGCGGTGACCGATGCGGCGAACAAGCCGTACTACTACGGCGGCAACGTGAAGAGCTCGCTCAAACTGACCGAGGTCATGAAGCTTAATTTCGAGCAGCGCGCCCTGTTCGCCCAAGACCCGCGCAAGTTCCTTCAGGACGTCAACCTCGACTTCACGGGTTACGACCCCGACCTCAACCGTACCTTCCCGGTCATGGCCCAGGGGGACAAGAAGAACTATTTCCGCACGCAGGTCGGCCCGCAGCTCGACCTCAACCGCCTGATGAACCCCGACGGCGGGGGGGACACCTTCACACTCGACCTGTACTGGGCGAAGACGTCGGGGACCGACGACATCAACCAGCAGGTCGGCGGCGTGAGCATTCTGAAAGGGTTCTCATTGAAAAACGACGAGGGCAAGACCTGGATGCGCATCGACAACCGCGTCACCGGCGAGGTCGGCCAGAAGCAAAACGAGATCGGCGACCGCCTGTCGGTGTCCTTCCCCGACCAGGGCCTCGTGATCAGCGGAGAGGGCAAGATCATCGGCGGCGCGCAGACCTACTTCGGCGAGATCTCCAAGAAGATGGGCGATCACGCCAACATCGCGCTCAGCTACGGCTCGCAGTACGTGGGCATGAACAACCGCCTGTCCCTCACGATGAACACCTCGTTCACTCTCGCCGAGCTCTGGCAGAAGGTCAGCGACAACTCGGCGGAAAACCTGCGCGGCGGCGCGACGCTCAAGGCCTATAACCGGGACCTGGGAGACTTCTTCGCCGGCGACGAGGCGAAGTCCTCGCGGACGGCGATGGACCTGCAAAAGGTCTTCGAGCAGGACGTCGCGCGTAAGCTCGTCACCCAGGATATCGGCAACCTGACCCGCGAAATCCAGGAGTTGCGCAAGGCCGGCGCGTTCATGGACAACTCCCGCGTGCGCGGCATGGTCGGCTTCGTCTCCAACTCCGTGTCGAACGACCTCGCCGAGCGCGCGGTCGGCGGCGGCTTCACCGTCGGCACCTACAGCGAGATGTCTCTGAACAAGACGCAGAAGCAGCTCATCGAGTCGAAGGCCCAGCTGCTCTATCGCGAGGGACTGCGTCTGCAGGACCGCATGCTGAGCCTGACCAAGGACTGGCAGGCGTCGGTTGTCGAGGTCGCCGAGGCCCAGTGGGCGCTCAAGCTCGCCGACTTCGCGGTCAAAAACGCCCCGTCCGACTCCTCCCGCCGCGAGGCCGCGGTCCGCCTCAACGACGCGGAGTCCCGCCTGCATCAGGCGGTCCTGCGCTACAACGCGCTGACCGGGCGCGATCCTCAGTCTCCGCCCCCGTTCCAAGACCTGAACTCCGAGGACCTGCGCCAGATGCTGGGCAACATCCGCCGCCTGATCAGCTCGCCGGACCGGCTCGGCACGATCCTCGGCAGCCTCGATTCGGACGCTCTCAAGAAGTCCGTCGGCGACAACCCGTTCAATCTGGTCGACTGGATCCCGTGGGTCGACCGCCTCACGGTCGGCTTCGGCGTGCAGTTCCAGGACATGATGGCCAACCAGGCCCTCACCGTCGGCGGCTCCGTGCGCCTGCCGATCTACGATCCCGCCGCCAAGAGCGCGGACAAGGCCTACGCGCTCGAGTCTCAGGCCGTCGCGCAGGAGATGCAGCAAGCTTACGCCGAGCGGACGCTCGCGAGCCAGGCCGCCGTCGAACAGGCGCGCATCTGGGACGCCAGCGCCCGGGCGGTCGAGCCCGACGCCCCGGCCGCGGCGCAGAACCTTTCTGATGCCATCCGGCAGTACCGCAACGGCCTGATTCCGCCGGACAAGCTGCGCCAGGCCTTCGCCAGCTGGAACTGGTACATGTCGACCTCGCTCGAGTCGCTGTCGCGCGCGAACCTGCTCCGGGCGCAGGCGGGCGTGGACGCGCCGTTCGAACGCCAGAACCGCAACGACGGCTCGCCTCTCGCGCTGTCCTCGATCGACGACGCCTTCGCCGCGGCGTCGGCGGGCTCGCACAACCTGGCCGAGATCGCCAAGCGCCAGGAGGCGGCGGAGGAGATGGCGCGCGCCGCGGACCACCGCATTCAAAAGGCCTGGCTCGACATCAACGTCGGCATCGGCCTGACGGCGCAGGGCGTGGGCTGGCTGCCGTCGCTGGGCATCACGGGCATTCCCGTCACCCCGGTGCTGGGCTTCGAGCTTAAGCCCGAAGAGATGCGTGAGCTTCAGGTCACCCAGCACACGCAGCAGGCCGAGTACTACGGCGCCCTCAAGGGTCGCGTCGAGGCGGGCCTCGCGGTGCAGTTCTATCAGAACATGGTCGCGTTGCGCTCGGCCGAGTCGCGACTCGCGGTCTACGACGGCCGCCTGATCCCGGAGCTTCAGGCCCAGGCGGCATCGGGCGACGCCGAGGCGACGCGCCGCTTCGACGCGGCCAAGCTGGCGCGCGAGACGACGCGGCTCGAGCGCGCCAAGGCGCGCGAGACCATCAACTTCCTGCTCGGCCGTCCCGCGGAGTCCGCGATCACGGCGAACATCGACGAGCGCCAGGCCCTCGAGGCGCTGTCCCGCCTGCTCGCCGCGAAGGATCCCGTCGCCACCCAGCGCCGCATCCTCGAGGCGCGCGTAGCGACCGCCAAGGCCGTCGAGGAGATGGTCGACAAGAACATGAAGGTCGAGATGCTCCAGCTCGAGCCGGTGAGCCTCGTCGTGCGCTCCCTCGGCCGCCTGATGGGCGCGCTGACCGACAATCCGATCTACAACCCCGAGATGGCCGCGGCCGCTCGCATCCAGACCCTGACCGAGGAGCGCGAGCGCGACGCCTACGACGGCCGCCGCGAGACCGACATCGCCAAATACGGTCTCCAGCTCAACGCCGCCCGCGCCGCGCTGAAGGCCGTCAAGGGCGACGCGCCCGAGGCCCTGCTCGAGCGCAGCCGGCTGTCCACCGAGATGTTCAAGCTCCAGGCCGGCCTGCTGGCGCTCGGCGCCGATCCCGACGCGACCCCTTCCGCGGCGAACGGGGGCCTGCCCAAGAGCTGGGCGGAACTGACCCGCCGCCTGGCGGAATCGGAACAATCGCTCACCACGGTGGCCCCCGATGACAAGCTCGACTTGATCACGCCGGAGAATCTAAAGCACCGGTCCGCGGCCTTCGTGCGCTACTACTACGCCAAGCAGACCTTGGGCCACGAGCCGATCGACAAGAACTTCCTCGAAGGCTGGATCGAGCTGCGCCTGACCGACCCGAGCACGCCTCCCGAGGTGCTGCTCGCGCTGGCGAAGCTGCGCACCGATAAGGCCGACCGCCTCTACCGCGACGCCCTCGTCGGGGCGGCCTCGCGCGCCGACATCCTGGCCGCTCAGTTCGAAGGCGACACCCGCCTCCTGCGCTACCTCGACCGCGAGATCCGCCGCGGTGACGCGACGCGCCCGCCCGCCGAGCTGGCCCGCGTACGCGCCGAGCTCGTCAAGCGTCTGCAGGCCCAAGGCCAGGGCATGATCGCGCGTCTCGGCCTGCCGCCCGAAACCTCGCTCGACGACTTGCTTCGTCTCGTCACGGACGACGGCGAACCGGCGGCGAACCTCCAGGAGCTGTCCGGCCGCCTGATCGAGGACATTCGCGCGCGGCAGATCGACGCGATCCGCCGCACGCTGTTCGACGGCGGCACGCCGGCGAGCTGGGGCGGCGAGGACGGGATCATGCAGCAGATCAAGGCGAACACGATCGCCGAGCGCATGAGCTACAAGGGCTTCACGCCCGTGGCGACCTTCGGTTACTTCCGCGGCACGCCGATCGCCGGCGGCTTCCTCGAGGCACCCGACCCGCGCGAGATCGAAGCGGGCCTCGAGAAGGTCATGGGCGACGTCCTGCGCAAGGACATGCAGGCCTCCGGACGCCTGCAGGCGCTGACCTTGCGCCTGCACAGCCTCATGCTCCGGGTCGAGGACGGCTCCAAGGGTCTCGAGGCCCGGCGCAAGCTCATCGAGGCGCAGGAGAACAGCCTCCGCACCGTCGCGGAAACGGCCGGCACCGGCTCGGCCGAGTACGCCGCGGCGCAGGACGCCTTGGTCGACGCGTGGAACGGCTTCGCTCAGGCGATGACGAGCACCAAGGCCGACTTCATCACCTTGGTCACCGAGCTCGAGGCGCTGGGCGAGGGCTCGGCCGGCTCGCTGCGCCCCTTCTCCTCCCCGGACCGCCCTGAGGCGCCGACGTCGCGCGCCGATCCCAAGAGCCAGCTCCTCGACTACTGGGCCGGCCGCTACGCCGATCCGGACTTCGAGGCGGGGCAGGAGGCGTTGTTCGCGAAGATGGGCAAGGCGGTGACCCCTGAAATCCGGGCCGCCATCGCCCGGGACGCCGCGCTCTACCGCACCGCCCTCCGCGACGCGGACGCGATCAACTCCAACGCCTACACGCCGGCGGAGACGCTCGACCGCCTGACCAAGATCGACATCGAAGGTAAGCGCATGAACCTGCGCGGGGACCTTGAGGCCGCGCTGCGCGGCGTGGGCCTGCTCGACCCGAACTCCAACACCGTCGCCAAAGAATTCCTCGATTTCATGCGCGCCGATCTGACCGCCGCATCGAAGGCCTTCGCGCTCGATCGCGGTGAGAAGGTGGCAATCGCTCGCGCGCTCAACGAGACGTACTGGCGGACGCACGAGCCGTCCGACGCCGAGGCGGCGACGTTCTCCCGCCTCGACAAGCTCAACGCCGCCCTCGAGGACTCGCGCGACAACCTGCTCAGGAGCTACCTCGCCGATTCCGGCGACGACGCCGTGCGCTTCGTTCTTAAGGATCTGGAGCTCGACGCCTACGTCAAGGCGCAGGGTGCCTTCGACGCCGAGCTGGCGCGCACGCTCGAGGGCAAGCCGTCCCCGGCGGTCCTGCGCGCGCTCGACGGCCTCTACGACGTGCGCGCCATTCTCGAGCGCTCCATCGCGAAAGCAAAGTACGGTCGTGGCATGGCCTCCCTCGACGCCTTGATCATGCTCGAGGAGTCGCGCCTGCGCGCGGCTCGCTGGACCCACCAGACCCCGGCCCGCATCGATCCGATCGCCGAGGCCCTGTCGCGGCTCAAGGAGACTCGCGAGCGCTGGACCTCGGGCAAGGTCGGCCCCGGCCTGCAGCCGCTGTACGCGGTGACGCGCCTCGACGGCGAGGGGCGCCGCACGTGGGCCGTCGACAGCTGGATGACGGCGGAAGATTTCGACGCCAAGGCCAAGGAAGGCTCCACGCCGGAGCACGCCGGCGATCTGGGAGCCATCGTCACCCGCCTGGACCCGAAGACGGGCAAGATGGGCTACTTCGTTGACCGGCCCGTCGATCCCCGCACGGGCAAGGAGATTTCCGGTAAGTTCGAGGTGATCGGCGGAGCGGACGCGGCCGACGCGGCCCGCCGCATGCTGGACACGAAGTTCACCGACAACCGCGGCCTCGCGAGCCTGCAGGCGAAAATGGCGTCCTCGGACTTCGTGACTCCGGGCGAGCCCGGCAAGGACGCGGATGGCTGGACGTTTGATCAGGTTTTCGGAGCCGGCGGCATGCACTCCAAGGGCCGCGTATTCTTCTTCGGCGAGCATCTGGACGGACGGCGCCCGAAGGTGGCCGGAACTCTCGATGCGTTGCATCCGCTCGAGGCGCTCGCGTTGCCGCCCGAAAAAGTCGTCATGAAGCTCTATCTCGGCGATAAGCCTCTGACGCGGGACCGTTTCCCGACCCTCAAGAGCCTCGAGGCGTCGGAGGAGAACGCCGACTTCAAGACCTTGACCGTCTCGCCTCAGGGCGCCGCGGTGATGATCGAGAAGGCGGGCGAGCGGATGCTGTCCGAGCGCGGCCGCGGTTGGATCGAGGTCAAACTCAACAGCTTCGGCTTCGCGCGCGATGAGAACGGCCAG
>CALRXP010000046.1:0-13154 GCA_943372155.1 Candidatus Endomicrobiellum trichonymphae
TCATCGGAGCCCGCGCTTGAAAATATTCCTCATCGCCGTGCTTTGTTTCCCGGCCGCGGCCCGGGCCGCGGCGCCGGTGAAGGCGTGCCTTAAGTGGAGCCGCGAGATTCCGCGGGCGGAAGCCGCCGGCGCCGGGCGGTTCTCCTCCGTCGCGCGCGTGGAAGGCAAGGGGCCGTTCCCCGCTTGCGACGTCGTCGTCGAAACCGAATCCTTCGGCGTGGGCTGGCTCATGCGGGCCTGGATGAAGGAGGGCGTGTACTCCTCCTGCGGCGAGCGGCTGGGCGGATTTAAGATCAACTACAAGGGCGATGAGTGGCAGGATAAGACCGTTCTCGGCCTGCAGGAATTTCTCGAGAAGAATCCCGGCGCGCTCGCCGCCGCGAAGCCGTGCCCCGTGCCCGTGCCCGCGCCCGCGCTCACGCCCGAACCGCCCGCTCCGGCCCCGGCGGAGCTACCGAGCGTGTCCTCCGGAACGAAATGACGCTCAACGAGTTTAACGCCTTAGCCGACGATCGGGCCCGCGAGGAGCTGCTGCGTTGCTGCGGTTGCGCGCGCTGGGCCGCGGCGGTGGCGGAAAAACGTCCTTTTAAGGACAAGGCGGCGCTGTTGGCCGCGTCCGATGCGGCGTGGGCTGCGACGGGCGAGACGGAGTGGCGGGAGGCGTTCGCCCATCACCCGCGAATCGGCGGTAAGGACGCCCTGCGCGCCAAATTCGCAGCGACGAGCACCTGGGCCCAAGGCGAGCAGGCCGGGGCCGCGTCCGCGAGCGAAGCCGTGCTCGACGCCTTGGCCGCCGGAAACGCCGACTATGAAAATAAATTCGGCCACATCTTCATCGTGTGCGCGACGGGAAAATCCGCCGCGGAGATGCTCGATTTGCTGAAATCACGCTTGCCCAATGACGCCGCCGCCGAGATGCGGCTCGCCGCGGGCGAGCAGCACAAGATCACCAAAATCCGGCTGGAGAAATTGATCCCATGAGCTCGATCACCACCCACGTCCTCGATACCGCGATCGGCCGGCCCGCGTCGGGCATCGCCCTCATCCTCGCCAAAAGCGGTGGCGGTGGCGGCTGGGTCACGATCGGGCGCGGAACGACCGACATCGACGGCCGCTGCAAGACCTTGCTCAAGGACGGAAAGCTCAAGAAGGGCGCGTATCGCCTGACGTTCGGCGTGGCGTCGTATTTCAAGCGCACGCGTCAGACCGCGTTCTACCCGTCGGTGTCCATCATCTTCACGGTGCGCGACTCCCGGCATCACCACGTGCCGTTGCTGCTCTCGCCGTGGGGCTACTCCACCTACCGCGGAAGCTGAGACCGTGAGCCCGGCCAAACGCGTCCCGATCTGGTTCGCCCTCGTTCCTTTCGCCGTCGTCGTCCTCGGCGTCGAGGGCATGGGCCAGCTCGGCTTCCGGGTCAAGTACGGCGACTGGCCGCGCGAGTTCGCGCGCAAGAACTTCGACCAGCCGTCCCGCCTGTTCATGGGCGATCATCCCTATCTGCCGTACCTCGCGACGAAGGGGACGTCCGGACGAATCGAATTCGACGCCCTCGGCAACCGGGGGCCCGGCCTCGAGACGCCGAAGAAGCGCCTGCGCGTGCTCTGCTACGGCGGCTCGACGACGTTCGACGCGAGCCACGATTGGGATAAGACCTGGCCGGGCCAGCTACAGGCCCTGCTCGGACCGAAGTACGAGGTCGTCATCGCCGCGCAGAACGGGGCCACGACGGCCGACACACTCGTGAACTTCGCCTTGGTGCAGTCCGCGTCCGAGGCTGATTTCGTGCTGACGTACGAGGGGATCAACGATCTCGAGTCCTCCTACGCGCCCGGCTTCCGGCCCGACTACGCTCATCGCCGGCGCAAGATCGACGGCGCGCCCTATCCGTTCTTCGAACGTCTCCCGAAGTGGCTGCAATACTCCGCCGTCTATACGGCCCTGCGCTGGCGTCTCGTCGGTCCGCGCGGCGATCTTCACGCGCAGTTCTCACGGCCGACCGCCTACGATTTCAAGAACGGTCCGTTCGGGCTCCCGACGTTCCGGCGCAACCTCGAAAGCCTGCACTCGCTGACGCGAGGGCGAGGCGCCGTGCTCGTGCTCGGCACCGCTCAGTACTACCGCCCCTGGGCCGACGCGCATTTCGGCGCGGACTTCGGCGAGGGCTGGCAGCGCGGGATCAAGGCGGAGAACGAGATCCAGCGAGAGCTGGCCCGCCGCCTGCCGGGAACCTTTCTGGCCGAGGTCGCGGCGTCCTTCACGCCCACCGAAGCCGAGATGGTCGATTTCTGTCACCTGACCGAGAGCGGAAACGCCTTCGTGGCCAAGGCCTTCGCCAAGGCCGTGCTGTCCTCCCGCCGATGAACATACTGGGGCTGTCGTGCTTTTACCACGACAGCGCCGCGGCGCTCGTGCGCGACGGCCGCGTCGTCGCCGCGGCCCAGGAGGAGCGCTTCACCCGCGTCCGTCACGACGAGGCCTTCCCGATCGAGGCCGTGCGCTACTGCCTCAAGGAGGCGGGCATCTCCGCCGCCGATCTGGACCTCGTCGTCTTCTACGACAAGCCGCTGCTCAAGTTCGAGCGGATCCTGCGCACGTACCTGGCCTTCGCGCCGGTCGGCCTGCGCTCTTTCGCCATGGCCGTGCCGCTGTGGGTGAAACGCAAGCTGTGGATGAAGGAGTTGATCCGGGAAGCGCTCGATTTCCACGGCGAGGTCCTGTTCACGGAGCACCACGAATCCCACGCGGCCTCCGCGTTCTACCCGTCGCCGTTTACGGAGGCCGCCGTGCTGACGATGGACGGCGTCGGCGAGTGGGCCACGGCGAGCATCGGCAAGGGCGACGGCCACCGCCTCGATCTGCTGCGCGAGCTCCACTTCCCGCACTCGCTGGGCCTGTTGTACTCGGCCTTCACCTACTACACGGGCTTCAAGGTCAACTCGGGCGAGTACAAGGTCATGGGCCTGGCGCCGTACGGCGAGCCGAAGTACGCCGGCCTCATCCGCGACCATTTGATCGATCTCAAGGCCGACGGCTCCTTCCGGCTCGACATGTCCTACTTCGATTTCGCCGCGGGCCTGACGATGACGAACGCGAAGTTCGACCGTCTCTTCGGCGCGCCGCCCCGGCGGCCGGAGACGCCGCTGACGCCCCGCGACATGGACCTCGCCGCGTCGGTTCAGGTCGTGTGCGAGGAGATCATGCTGCGCATGGCGGCCCACGCCCGCGCCGTGACCGGCTCCCGCAACCTGTGCCTGGCGGGCGGCGTCGCGCTCAACTGCGTCGGCAACGGCAAGCTCGGCCGCGCGGGCCTGTTCGACAAGATTTGGATCCAGCCGGCGGCCGGCGACGCGGGCGGCGCGCTCGGCGCGGCGCTGTTCGCCTGGCACGCGGTGCAGGGCAACCCGCGGACCACGGACGGCGTCAAGGATAGCCAGCGCGGCTCCTTGCTCGGCCCCTCGTTTTCGGACGACGAGATCGAGGCGTTCCTCAAATCGAAGGGCGTGCCCTACCGGCGTCTGGCGCCCGAAGACGTCGCGCGCGAGACCGCCGCGCTGCTCGCACAGGGCAAGGTCGTGGGCTGGTTCCAGGGCCGCATGGAGTACGGGCCGAGGGCGCTCGGCGCGCGCAGCATTCTCGGCGACGCGCGCAGCGCGAAGATGCAGGCCGTGATGAACGTCAAGATCAAGTTTCGCGAGTCGTTCCGTCCCTTCGCGCCCGCCGTGCTCGCCGAGAAGGCGGGCGAGTGGTTCGATTTCACGGGCGAGAGCCCGTATATGCTCGTGACCGCGCCGGTCAAGGAGAGCCGGCGCATACCGGAGACGGCCGCGCAGTCGGCCCTGTTCGGCCTCGAGCGTCTCAACCACGCGCGCTCGGAAATTCCGGCCGTGACCCACGTCGATTACTCCGCGCGCCTTCAGACGGTCACGCGCGAGGCGAACGCCCCGTTCTACGACCTGCTCAAGGCCTTCGACGCCGAGACCGGCTGCCCGGTGCTCGTGAACACCTCCTTCAACGTGCGCGGGGAGCCGATCGTGTGCCGGCCCGAGGAAGCCTACGCCTGCTTTCGCCGCACGGACATGGATCATCTGGCCCTCGGCTCGTGCCTGCTCGACAAGACGGCTCAGCCGAAATCCGAAGAGGACGAATCATGGAAAACGACCTTCGCCCTCGACTGAACCCGGCGCTGCCGGAGGAGCGCGAGCGCAAGAACCTTCGCGGGTTCGGCGTGGGCCTGGGGCTCATCCTCTTTTTCTTCGCCTGGAAGGGGCGGGCGCACGGCCACGCGGCGCCCCTCGCGTCCGTTGGCGCGCTGAGCCTGCTGCTCGCCGGCCTCCGGCCGGGCGTCTTCCGGCCGCTCTACCGGGCGTGGATGCCGGTCGTCGGCGTATTGGCTCGGGTGAATCTATGGTTGCTGTGCGCGATCCTGTATTATCTCGTCGTGACGCCCTACGGGCTGCTGCTGCGCGCGTTCGGTCTGAGGCCTCTTGACCTCCGCTTGCGCTCCGCGGACAGCTACTGGGTTGAGGTGCCGGCGCGCGATCCGGCCGAATCGGCTCGGAGCATCTTTTAGGAGGGACGCGGCATGGAAACGCTCAAGGAGCTGTGGAAGTACATGAAGAAGCGCAAGGCGCTGTGGATCGCGCCGTTGCTTCTCGCCTTGCTGCTTCTCGGCGCCCTGCTGTTCCTGTCCGCCTCGCCGGTCACGGCGCCCTTCATCTACACGCTGTTCTAGGCGCGTCAGGGGGCGGCGCAGTCGCGCGCGCGGTTCTCGAACCGGACGTACTCGGTGAATTGGTGGCTCTGCTTGCCCTCCTCGATCGCGACAGGCAGGCCGCGCGAGTCCTGGACGCTGGCTTCGATCAGGCAAGACGAGTTCCGCAGACAGATTAACGTCACTCCGTCGAGCGTGGCCGCGCAATTAAGCCGCTCGGTGCATCTCTTGGAGCGCATCGGCGGCGCACTTGCGCTCATTTCATCCACGCGGGCTTCGCGCAGGCCGAACTCCCACGGATTAGGCGAGACTCTGTACTCCCAGGGTGACGGCAAGGAGAGCGCGCCGATATTCGGCCGGTCGACGTGTACCAGCATGTCGCCGCGAAAGAGGAGCTTCGAGCGCGCCGCGGTGTTGGGCGGCGCCGGGACGTAGGTGACTTTGATCGATTGGCTGCGAAGCGTCTGCGCGGTGTCGTAGTAGACGGCCGGCGCGCCGCCGTCCTTCATGGCGGCGTCCACCACGCCCCAGATTCCTCCGAGCTTGCACAGCACGGCCTCGTCGTTGAAAAGCCGGCGGTCGGCGGACAACGCGTTGCGGTAAACGTCGGCCAAGGCGTCGTAGCGATTCTGGAGCTCGGCGGAGGGGGCTTTGACCAGCGCGGTCGGCGCCACCTTCTCGACTTTTCGCTGCGGGTAGGTTTTGATCGCTTTGAGCCGCTCCTCCATGCGCTTGAAGGCGGGGTCATTGTCGAAGTCGACCGTGTTTTTTTGCGCGAACGACGGCGACGCGAAGAGCAGGAGCGCGAGGGCGGCGAGGGGAGAGGGGGTCATCCTCGTCAGTATAGGCCCGGCACCTCGTTTACGCCAGGGCGATTATGCGCCGGGTTTGGGGGTATTTTTGAGGGACTTCAACGCCGCCCAGACCTCTTTGCCGGTCGCGTACATCACCGAGGCGAAGCCGGCCAGGCCGAGGAGGAAGAAGAACAGCGCGTAGGGCGACGGGCCGAGGGCGATCGCCAGGCCCGTCATCAGCGCCTGCAGGACGAAGCCCCGGCCCATCATGGCGGGGCCGCCGGCGGGAGATTTTTCCAGACGGAAGATCGCGGTGAACAGCGCGGTCGCCGCACCCGTGGCCATCATGGCGGCGGTGCCGATCGTGAGCATGGTCGCGGCGGGCAGGAAGGCCGCGGCGCCGACGCTGAGACCGAACGCCATCGCCACGGCGGGGAACGCGCCGATGATGCGGTCGGCGGGCGTCGTCGCGGGGTCCATGAACTTGGCGGCGAAAGCGGCCTGGGCGAGGGCGGCGGTCGCCACGGCGGCGGTGAGCGGCGTGAGGGCCGCGGCCGTCGTGCCGAGGAAAGCGACCTTGGTCAGGTCGAGCAAGGTGAACGCGGCGGCGCCGGCGATGGCGCCGTGGCTCAAGGCTCCGGAGAAGACCTGGCCGGCGTTGGCGGGGGAGCCGTCCTTGCTCCGCGCCGACCACAGACCGACCAGCGCGCCGAGCACGGCGGCGATGGCGGTCGCCAGCGGAGCGTAGTCGCCGACGAGGGCCATCGCGCTCGGCTCGACGACGGAAGGAGCCTGCGCGGCCAAGGCCATGCCGGGAGTGGCGAGGAAGACGCCGGCCGCGAGCGCGGCGCGCCCGAGGAAGGAGCGGACGGGCTTGGCGGCGGGCGCGGCGACGGCGGCGACGTCTCCGTCGCGGGGAGTCGAGCCGTCGAACATCGGGTCGAGCGCGGACTCCATGGTCGCGGACTTCTTTTCGCCGACCGAGGCGGCGGAGAGCACGGACAGGGCGGCGGATTCGGAGGGAGCGAAGGTCGGCGCGGCGGCGTGAGCGGCGGCGGCGTGCGCCGCGACCGGCTTGGCGGCCTCCGGCTTCGCCGCGATCGCGGCGGCAGGCTGAACGGAAGCGGCGAGAGCCGTCGTCCTAGCGGCGGACATGACGGCGGGTTGGACCGCGAGCGTCGGAGAGATCGACGGTGCCGCGAGCACGGCGGACAGGCCGAGGCTCGAGAGAGGCGAGACCAGGTTCGCACCGCCGGGGGCTGCGTTGATCGGGGAAATTTGGACGGCGGGACCGGACGGCCGCGCGGCGCCGACGGAGACCGAGGTTTGCGCCGAGGCGCTCCCGGCCGCGAACGCGCAGGCCAGGATAGGCGCAAAGAGGGCTTTGATCATGCTTGTATCATAGCCGCCGGGAGGGGGCGGGGGGCAGGAGCGAAGGGCCCCTTTCGGGTTGGCATTAGTCCTACTTAAGGAGGCCCCGTCGGACCCGGTTAGGGTTTATCGGCGGCGAGCAGGGCGCGCAGGGAATCGATCTCGGCGTCGGTGTGATCGATCATCTCGCCCTTGGCGTGCGCCGTGCCCGATTTGACCGGCCAGAAGCGCAGGCTGGAGTGTCCTTCGGACTTCATCGACACGGCGTCCATGCCCTTGCCGGTGACCTTCAGCGCGCCGTGGCAGATGCAGATGTCGACCTGCTGCTGCGGGCCGACCTCCACGAAGAAATCCGTGCCGCGCACGGCGGCGACCACGGTCGGGGTGCGGACCGAGAAGCGTCCTTCTGCCCGGTGGGCGACGGCGCTGAGCAACGCGCCGAGGTCAAGACGGAATTCCTTCTTGCGCGGCGTCAGGCGCGCGGGGCCTTTGAGCAGGAAACGGGCGCCGTCGATGGCCAAAGTCGCCGTGCCGGAGGCGAGGCGAACCTCCGCGTCTGGAAGAGCGTCTCCCGCCTTGAGGGTCGCGTCCCCCGTCTTGAGGACTCCTGTCGTCGAGAGCACTTTCCCCGCCGCGGACGCCGCCGACGGCGCGGCGGCCAGGATCAGCGAGAAGACGAGGGCCCTGGCGCTCACTTGCGGCGGCCCTCGAGGATCTTAAGGAACGAGCGTGAGGCGAACTCCGCGGGCGTGAGCCCGGTCGCGGCGGCCTCGGCCTCGGTGATCGCGCCGCAGTTGCGGGCGCGCAGGAAATAATTCAGGAGGCCCTGGCCGGTGGCGGCGTCGTCGAAGACGTCGCCGACCAAGGTCGCCTGGGCGGCCTTGGCGATGAAGTTCTTCAAGCGCGCGGTCGCGGGCGGCAGGCCGCCGAGGAAGAAGGCGTACACCGCGCCGTAACGCGTCGGCAGCTGGGCGGGATGGAGATCCCAGCCCTGGTAGAAGCCGTTGACCAGGGAATGCGTCGCGTGGTCGTAGTGCAGCTTCCACGCGCGCTTGACCGCCTCGACATTCTCGCGCTCTTGTTCGCCGTTTATTGATCCATCGGCCGCAGGCCGATGGGGCCCGACGGGCATGACGTTCGTCGCGCCGTCGGACATGTTCACGCCGGTGCCGGCGAGCGTCACCTGCATCACGTACTTGGCGAAATCGCAGGACTGATGGTCCATGCGCTGATGCGCCGCGGTGATGTTGCAGGAAGCGGTGTAGTCGTAGGTGCCGAAGTGCGCGCTCGTGCAACGTCCGCCGAGAGCGTCCACCATCGCGCGCAGGGGCGCGGTGCCGTCAAAGCCGATGATGGACTGCGGCGTCTCGACCATCAACTCGACCTTGATCGTGTTGGGCTTGAGCTTCTTCTTTTTCTCGAAGGTGTTGAGAAGCTTGTGCAGGGCGGCGGCCTGGCCAGCGTGCACGACCTTCGGGAGCGTGACGTAGAACGGATCGGGAAGCTTGCCCTTGGTCGCGCGGATCAAGGTCGTCAGGAAAATGTCCATGGTGCGGGCCGAGCGCGCGGCGAGCTCATTGGAGAACGTCTTGATCCGGATGCCGATGAACGGCGGCAAGGTCCCATCGTGCAAGCCCTTGGCCACCTCCTCGGCGGCGGAGACGGCGTGGCCGTCCTCCTCCGCGTCCGGGCGGTTGCCGTAGCCGTCCTCGAAATCGATGCGGAAATCCTCGACGGCCTCGCGCTTGAGCTTCTCGACGACGCGATCGTAAACCTTAAGGGCCAGAACTTCGTCCATACCCACGGCTCGGGAGAAGGTGACCGCATCAGGAGCGTAACGGGAGAGCGAGCGTAAGGACATTTCGCCGAGCTTTTTGGCGGTATCGGATTTAAAAAGGTGCGCGCCGCCGTAAACCGTATGAACGGGCTGACGCCCGAACGAGTCGCCCGGAAATCGCTTCATGTGTTGAAGATTTTCGCGCGTCAACGCGGAAAAAGCCGTTTTCACGGACTTAGGGTCGAGGGTGGGCTGAGGCTTCATTTGAGATCTCCCTTGAGAAACGCGGATAGAATATTTCTGGATACGACGAGACGGTATTCGCGGGTCGAACGTATGTCGTCGATGGGCGAAACGTCGTTTGATAGAAGCTCTACGGCGGCATGGATGGCCGTGTCGTTCAAGCGCCGTCCCTTCAAAAAAGACTCGGCGGCATACAGCCGTTTGACCGTCGGGGCAAGACTCCCGAACGCGAGTCGTGCTTCCGTCACTTCGCCATTCTTTGCCGTCCAAATCAGTCCCGCAAACATGGTCTTCGAAATTGCCTGCGCGGCGCGGGTCCCGACCTTCCTGAAAACGCCGCGCGCCGGCGCTGCGGCGTACGGGAGGAAGACGGCCTCAATAAGTTCTCCGGACTTGAGGGTCGTCTTCTTCACGCCCGCGAAGATCTCCGAAATCGGGATGGCCCGGCGTCCGTTCGGCCCCACCACGCGGACCGTCGCCTCGTACACGGCCAAGGCCGGAAAGGTGTCGCCCGCCGGCGACGCGTTGGCGATGTTGCCGCCGATCGTTCCGCGGTTCTGGATCTGCGCCGCGCCCACGGTCGCGCACGCGGCGACGAGAAGCGGGAAGCGCTTGCGCAACGTCGGGTGGGCCTGAATCTGCGCGTGCGTGACCAGGGAGCCGAGGTCCACGCCGTCGGACACGACCGTGATCTTCTTCCACTCGGCGACGCGGGACAGGTCGAGGACGGCGCGGCCGTTGAGCAGGCCCATGTTCCAGCCGACCATCATGTCGGTTCCGCCTGCGACGGGAATCGCCGCGGGAAGCTTGGCGTAGGTCTTTACCGCTTCCGCGGCGGAACGGGGGGACAGCACCGTCATCGACTTCGCGTCGCCCCTCATTTCTTGGCCGCCTTGATCACGGACTTCACGATGTCCTGGTAGCCGGTGCAACGGCACAGGTTGCCCGCGAGCGCGGTGCGCACGGAACGGTCGTCGCACTTGCCCTTCGTCCGGATGTGGGCGTGCGCGGTCATGAGCATGCCGGGAGTGCAGATACCGCACTGCGCGCCGCCGCAGGCGAGGAAGCCCGCTTGAAGCTTGGAGAGCTTTTCCGGCGTGCCGAGGGATTCGACGGTCTCGATCTTGGCGCCCTCGGCCTGGCAGACGGGAATCAGGCAGGAGTTGACGGGCTTGCCGTCGAGCAGGACGGTGCACGCGCCGCACTCGCCCTCGCCGCAGCCTTCCTTGGTTCCGGTGAGCGCGAAATCCTCGCGCAGGGCGTCGAGCAGGCGCTTGAACGGCGCGCCCGCGAACGATTTCTTCTTGCCGTTGACGGTGAGCTTGATCATGACAGGGCCTTGGCTATGCGTTCCGGCGTGTGCGGCAAGGTCGGGATCAGGCGTCCGGTCGCGTGCTTGACGGCGGCGGCGACGGCGGGGCCCGGGATGTCCATGGGTAGCTCGCCCACGCCCTTGGCGCCGAACGGGCCGCGCGAGTAGGGCTTCTCGACGAGGATGACCTGGAACGGCGGCGTGTCGAGCGAGGTTGGGATCACGTAGTTGGTGAAGGTGCCGTTGATCATCACCCCGTCTTTGAAAATGGGCTCCTCGAGCAGCGCCCAGCCGAGGCCCTGGGTCGAGCCGCCGATGATCTGGCCTTCGGCGAGCAGGGGGTTTATGGCCTTGCCGATATCTTGGGCCGTCGTGACTTTGTTGACGCGCACCTCGTAGGTGACCTTGTCGATTTCGAGGTCCACGACGATGGCCGCGTAGGAGTAGACGCCGTAGGCGTCGCCCTTATAGGTCGCGTCGTCCCACGTTACGTCGGCTGGCTTCTCGAACTGCACTTCGAAGCGGCGGGCGGGCGACGTCCTGCAGAGGACGGCGGCGGCCTTTTTGAGATCGGCGGGAGTCTTCGGCACGCGGCCGTACTCCGCCTCGAAGGCGCGCTTGAGGTCCTTCGTCGCCCGGCTCACCAGGCCGCCGACGATCATGCACGTGCGCGAGGCGACCGTCGGGCCCGAGTCGGGAACCTTGTGAGTGTCGGGCGTCTCGACGGTGAACCAGGAGGCGGGGACGCCGAGAGCGTCCGAGGCGACCTGGGCGAACATGGTGTTCGTGCCCTGGCCGATTTCAGTCGAGGCGGCGAGCACGATGAGCTCGCCGGTCTTCGTCAGCGCCACGCCCGCGCGCGAGGCGAGGTAAACTTCGCCGGAGCCGGTGAAGCCCGCGCCGTGATGGCACACCGCCAAGCCGATGCCCTTCCACGTCTTATTCTTGGCGTTCTTGTTCCAGCGGTCGTACTCCTTGCGCTTGGCGACGTACCCCGAGCTCTTCACCGACTTCTCGAGGCACTCCTCCGCGCCGACGGATTCGAGCAAGGTCTGACCCGTGGCCGTCGTCGAGCCGAGCTTGAAGATATTCCGCCGCCGCAGCGTCAGGGAATCGATTTTGAGAACGTCGGCGATCTTCTCCCAGTGCAGCTCCGCGGCGAACAAGGTTTGGGGCGCGCCGAAGCCGCGGAACGCGCCGTTGGGCGGGGTGTGCGTCATCACGACGCGCGAGCGCACGCGGACGTTCGGGCACTCGTAAACGCCGGCCGCATGCAAGGTCCCGCGCGACAGCACGACGGCCGACAGCGTCGTGTACGCGCCGCCGTCCATGATGACCTCGATGTCCTGGGCGAGCAGCTTGCCGTCCTTGGTCAACGCGGTGCGGTGGCGGGCGATCGCGGGATGGCGCTTCGTCGTGGCGACCATGTCCTCATGGCGGTCGTAAACGATCTTGACCGGGCGGCCGGCCTTGAGCGACAGCAGGGCCGCGTGGCCGGCGATCATGGAGGGGTACTCCTCCTTGCCGCCGAACCCGCCGCCGGTGACGGTCTGTACGATGCGGATCTTCGTCTCGTCGCGGTCGAAGATCTTCTTCATCGCCTTGAGCACGTAATAGGGGCACTGCAGGGAGCCGGTGATGATCAGGACGCCGTTTTCCTCGTAGGCCGCGATCGCGTTGTTCTCGATGTAGGCCTGTTCCTGCGACGGGGTGCGGTATTCGCCCTCGACCACGACGTCCGCGGCGGCGAAGCCGGCGTCGAGGTCGCCGCGCGTGATCGTGAAGGATTTGAACGTCTTGTCCGACTTCTCCATGTCGAAGACGGGCGGCAGGGCTTCGTACTCGATCTTGACGCGCCTGGCCGCCTCATAGGCCGTCGCGCGATCGGCATGGGCGATGAGGACGACGGCTTCCTCGCGGTGGCGCACGAGGCCGTCGGCGAGCAGGGGCTGATCGGGCTCGATGAGCGTGACGACGTTTTGGCCCGGGATATCTTTCGCGGTGACCACGACGCACTCGCTCCACGGGAAGGCGGGGTCGTAGGAGATCGACTTGATCCGGCCGTGCGGCACGGTCGATCTCACGGTCACGCCGTGCCAGCAGTCGGGGATGGCGAGGTCGTCGAGATACTGCGCGCGACCGGTCAGCTTCGCGGGGCCGTCCCGCCGAGGTTCGTTCTTGCCGACGCTCATGACCGCAATCTTACCAAAGCTTTGGAATCGGTGCTTACGGAGAGTTCACCAAAATCGACGCGTCCCATCCTCATCGGAATAGACCGATTGACGAGCGCTTCCGGGACCCCGGCCGCCCCCGGCGGCGGGGGTGAGCGTGGTACCCTCACGTCATGACCCAATACCTCGCCTTGATCCTATCCCTGAGCGGAAGCCCGGGACCCTGCCCGGTGGCGCTGGCGGCGCCGTACGCCCGCATCGCCTCGGCAGATTCGAACGAATCGAGCTGGGCGGCCCAAGACCTGCGCGACGGGACCTGCCGGGTGGCGCTCCTCGGCGTCGGCGGGCCGACCTCGGTGCCCGTCACGCCTGCGGAGCGCGACCGCGAGGCGTCTTGGCCCGCGGCGCAGCGCGTCGCCGTCGTTCACGTCCACCCGCTCGATAACGCCCCGTACTTCGGCGGCACGCCGTACGCGGGGGAGATCATGTTCGCCGACGCGGAGGAGATCGCCGCGCGCAGCCTCGACGCCCCGCGTTGGTCCCGCTTGGTCGAGGCGACGCGGGCCGGGCGCGTCCCCGGTTTCAACTTGAGCCCGCCGAGCGTCCAGGACCTTCTCGTGGCCAGCGGCGACGGCGAGTACAACCGCGCCGGCCGGCGCGTCGTGTGCGTGGTGCTCGTCTCCGGCGGGACCTGGACCTACGTCGTGCCCGAGCCGGAGAAGCTTCGCGCCGCCGTGGACGATCTCGTCGTGTACGCGAATATGTATGAGAA
>CALRXP010000047.1:0-13080 GCA_943372155.1 Candidatus Endomicrobiellum trichonymphae
TGTATCCCGTGGAGGCCGGCGTGGACCCGGCGTTCCGGGTCGACGCCGACGAGCGCGGGATGAAGGAGCTCTTCGGCGCGGAGTGGGCTCGCTGGCTCGACGACGAGCTCGGCGAACGACCGCCGAGGCGGAAGGCCTGGCTCGAGCTGCTGGCTCTGGCCGGGCTCGAGGATCTGGAGGAGCTGGCCCGTCAGCTGAGCACGGAGCGCCTCGACCCGGACACGGTGGGCGGCGCGGACCGCAGGACGGGCAAGGAACTGCGCGAGCTCGCCCGCCAGATCGCGGACCTGCGCGCGGGCAAGGTTCCGCCCAAAGGCACCAGCAAGATCATGGAGGCGCTCGAGACCGCGGAAAAGCGGCTGCTCGCCGCCGCGACGGCCGCCGAATCGGAGGATCCGCCGCTGTCCGTGCCCGAGCCGCCCGAGCTTAAAGACTCGAAGTGGCCGAAGGCGTGGGCCGAGGACGAGTCGGGGGCGGAACTGTACGAGAGAGTGTGCGACGTAGCGCGGGCCGCTTCCCCGCGCGGGGAGGCCGTGACGAGGCGCGCGGCGCGGCTTCTGGCGCCCTTCGCGTCGAAGGTCCGCCTCGAATACGCGCGCCGGGGCTGGGTTTCCAACGACGGGCTGCTGCGGCGCGCGCGAAATCTCCTGCGAGACGCGGCGCGTCCGCGTGAGGAATTAAAAAAGCGGTACAAGACCCTGCTCATCGATGAGTTCCAAGACACCGACCCTGTTCAGGGTGAGCTGTTGCTGTATCTGTCGGAGGCGCCGGGCCGCGCGGCCAAAACGTGGAAGGAGGTCGTGCCCGCGCCGGGGCGGGTGTTCATCGTCGGCGATCCCAAACAGAGCATTTACCGCTTTCGCGGGGCGGACATCTTCGCCTATGAAGGATTCCTCGGCCGGCTCACGAACGCGAAGGCTCTGGCCTGCGACCTGACGGCCAACTTCCGTTCGGTGCCGGGCGTGATCAAGCCCGTCAACGACGTGTTCTCTCGCATCATGACGATGGAGGCCGGCGTCCAGCCCGTGTATAAGGGAATCATCGCCGCTAAGGCCGACGTCGCCGCCGGACCCGCGGTGCACGCCGTCGTCGTCACCGAGAACGCGGGCAAGGCGCCCGCCGCGGTCAGTCAGCGGACCGAGGCGCAATGGATCGCCCGGCGGATTCTAGAGGAGGGGCGCGCTTTTAAGGACAACGCCGTGCTGATGCGCTCCTCGACGGTGCTGCCGTACCTGCTCGACGCGTTCAAAGCTCACGCGATACCTTATGCGGTGGAGATCGAGCGCGACTTCTACGAAGCCGCCGAGATCGGCGACCTGCTCAATCTTTTGGGCGCGATTGACGATCCCGAAGACCGGATCGCGATCGCGGGGCTGCTGCGCTCGCCGCTCGTCGCGTTGACCGACGACTCCTTGCTGGCGTTGTCGCGGGCCGGCGCCCTCGATTACCGGAAGGATCCTCCGCCGAAGGTCCTGCCCGAGGACGAGCGCCGCGCCGTCGCGCGGCTGTACGAAGCCTTGCGCTCACTGCGCGCGCGCGCGGGCCGCGCGCCGCTCGGGGAGCTCGTCGCTGCGGCTTTTCTGGAGACCCGCCTGCCCGAGCTGGCGGCGAGGGCGTATCACGGCCAGCAGACCGTGTCGAACCTGCTCAAGCTCCAGCGCAAGGCGGCCGAGGCGTCGGAAAGCCGGGGTGCGACGCTCAAGAGCTTCATCGCCGAAACGCTCGAGGCATCCGAGGAGACGCGCGGCGAAGGCGAGAGCCCGCTGGCCGACGAGCACCTGGACGCGGTACGCGTCATGACGATGCACAAATCCAAAGGCCTCGAATTTCCCGTGGTGTTCGCGATGAATCTGTCCTCGAGCCCGAAGGCCGGCGGCAAGCCCGCCCTGAGGACCGATTGGAAGACGGGCGGCACCTCCGTGCGCGTGGGCAAGGCCGCCTCCGCCGCGGCCGCGCTCGCCGACGCCCGCGAGTCTTACATGGAATCGCGCGAATCGGTGCGGGTGCTGTACGTCGCGATGACGCGGGCCAAGGAGAAGCTGTACCTCCTCGGTCGAGAGAAGGCGGGCTCCGGCTCGTTGTCGGCGCATCTGCATGCGGCCGACGCGTGGCCCGTGGGCGGGCTGGCGCGCGCCCTGCCCGCGATGTTCGTCGAGGCGGGGAGCTTGGCGGAGCCGGCGGCGCCCGTCGGCGCGCCCGGCGCGACGGGCGCGGACGCGCGGACCACGGCGGCGGGCTGGGCGGGACGCGCGGCGCACCGCGCCGGCACCGAGCGGCCGCGCGCGCGCGCCGCGACGGGGTATCTGCACGAGGCCCCCAAGCGCCCCGCGGCGCCCGACGAGGCTCACGGCAGCGCCTCCGGCGCGGAGGTCGGCCAGCTGTGCCACCTGGCGCTCCAAGGCTGGGATTATAGAGGCGCCGGCGATCCGGCCGTGGCTTGCGCGAAGGCTCGGGCGTTGCTCGAGCGCCGATCCCCGGGTCCGCGCTGGGCGGAGGCGGAGAAGGAGGCCGCGACGGTGCTGGCGGGCTTCCTCGCGTCTTCGGCCGCGCGGGAGCTGGCGTCCGCTCAAATTCTGGGACGGGAAACCCCGTTCGCCTTCGGCGACGGGCCGACCGCCGTACGCGGCGCCATCGACCTCGTCTATCGCCTGAACGGGCGTCTGGTCGTCGCCGACTTCAAGAGCGAAAGGGTCGCGGAAAAATCCGCGGCGAAGATCCGCGAGAAATACGCGGAGCAGGGCCGGGCGTATCTCGATGCCGTCGAGCGCGCGTGGGGGGAAAAGCCCGAGTTCCGCCTGCTGTTCCTGCGTAGCCCCGAGCTCTAGGGTGCGGCGCCCGCACGAGATCGCCTTCGCCGCCTTTCTGACCGCGACCGTTCTCCGGCTCGCCGCCGTCGAGGGCTTCGGCGGACATACGTGGACGTTTCTGGGTCTGCTCGCCGCCTGCGCCGCGGCGACGCGACTGGGCGAGAGCCGGGCGAGGCTCGTTTTTTACGGGGTCGTCGTTCAATGCGTCTTTTACTGGATTCGTCCCGCAGTCGACGCCGTGCACCCCGCGCGCGTGGACTCCGTTTTCGAGAGAGCCGATCTTCTCCTGCTCGGCTTCAACCCGAATCTGGCGCTCGAGCGGATCGGATTTCCTTTTCTCAGCGACGTCCTGAGCGTCTGCTATCTGTTCGCGTTCCTGCCATATCTCGCTTGGGCTTTCGTCTCCTACTTTCGCGGCGAGCGCGCGACGTTCGAGCGGTTCGGCGCGGGACTGTTCACCGTCTACGCCCTCGGGTTTCTCGGCTACACGCTATGGCCGGCCGTGGGACCTTACGCCGCGATGGCGGAGCGCTTCGCAGGCCCGCTGCCGGGCAGCGCGTTCACGAGCGCGCATCACGCCTTCGTGGTTCGCGGCACCAACGGCATCGACGCGTTTCCAAGCCTGCACTGCGGATTGACCGCGTACGTCCTGGGCTTCGACCGGACGAACGCGCCGCGGCGCTTCCGGCTCATGCTGATCCCGGTCGCCCTTCTCTGGCTGTCGACGGTCTACCTGCGCTACCACTACGTCGTGGACGCGGCGGCGGGTTTCGCGGTCGCGGGGGCCGGGCTGTGGGCGTCGCGTCAGCCCGGCTTGCGCCGGTTCTCGAGATCGCGGAGCTTCTGCTCGTAGTCCTTGCGTAGGGCCTCGCGCTCCTCGGCCAGCTTGCGGACCTTCTCGTCGAACTGCGAGGCGTACTCGATCTTCGCCATGTTCAAGTCCTGGCGCAGGCGGCGTTCCTGCTCGCCGTAGCGTTCGGAGATCTCGGCCTCTTTCTGCGCGAGATAGGAGCTCTGGCGCGTTTTCTCAGCCTCGATCTCTTTGACGCGGGCCTCCTGCTGGGCCAGAAGGGCTTCGCGCTCGGCGCCGAGCCCGGACTCGAGCTCGCGGCGGCGGCGCTCGTAGTCGTCCTCGAGCTTCGTGCGGCGTTCGTTGAACGACTTTTCGAGGTCGCGGCGGCGGATTTCGGCGGCGGCTTCCCGGCGCTCGGATTCCTCCCGTAGCGCGGTCGATTCGCGCTCGGTGTTCTCGCGCGCCTTGAGACGCAACGACTCTTCGCGCTCCCGGAGCGTGCGGTCGAGCTCCGCGCGGGCCTTGGTCGCCTGCTCCTCGTACGCGGCAATGAGCTCGCGTTCCTTGGCGATGAGGGCGGCGTCGGTCTCTTTCATGCGGCCGCGCAGAGCCTCTTCGACGAGCTTCTCGCGCTGAGCCAGCGCGGTCTCGAGTTCCCGGCGGCGCTGCTGCATCTCCACGTCGCGCTCGTCCTCCCACTGCTTACGCTCGCGCTCGATCTGGTCGCGCTGAGCCTTGAGCCAGGCGGCCTCGCGGCGGGTGAGCTCTTCCTGCAGCTCGGCCTCCTTGCGGATCCACGCCTGCTGCAGCGCGGTCTCCGAGCGGGCCAGCTCGGCCATGCGCTCGTCGATCGCCTTCTGCATGCGGCCTTCGAGGTCGGCGCGCGCCTGCTGGGCCGTCGCCTCGCGGTCGCGGGCCTCGATCTGGAGCTGGAGGCGCTGGGTGTCGAGCTCCTGCTGGCGGCGCTTCCAGGCTTCCTCCTGGGTCGCGGCCTTGCGGGCCTGCTGGGCGTCGAGCTCTTCGACGCGCAGGGCGAAGCGCTGTTCGAGCTCTTGGCGAAGCGTGGCGAGGGAGGCTTCCTTTTCCCGGAAGCCGGCCTCCAAGCGCTCGCGCTCGGAGCGGAAAATCGACTCGCGCTGCGACGCCCACTCCTTGTCGCGGGCGGTCCACGCCTGCTGGAGCGCGGCCTGCTCGCGGGTGTATTTGTCCTTGAGCGAGGCCTCAAGGGCGGCGTGGCGTTCCTCGAGCACGGCGCGTTCGCGGGCGACGGCGTCCTCGTACGTCTTGCGGTAGCGCTCTTCCTGCGCGGCGGCCTCGGACTTCACCCGGGCTTCCTGGGCGAAGGCGGCGTCGCGCATGGCACGCTCCTTCTCGGCGAACCCGGCCTCGAGGCGCGTCTGCGTCTCGGCGGCTTGGCGGCGCAGCGTCTCTCGCTCCTCGTCGAGGGCGGAGCGCTTGGCGTCGAGTTCGGCTGCGGCGGCCTCCTCGGCGTGCAGGCGCTCGGCGCGGGCGCGGCCTTCGATCTCGCGGGCGAGCGAAGCCTGCTTGGCCTCCTGGCGTTTCAGCTCATCAGCGAGGCGGCGGCGGAACTGCTCCTCCAGCGCCTGCAGCTTCTGCTCATGCTGGGCTTGGTTCTGAGCCTGTTCTTTGAGCGTGCCGTTGAGCAGCTCCTGGCGCAGGGCCTCGGCGGCCTCGTCGTGGGTCTTCTTCCAGCGCGCTTGTTCTCCGGCCAGCACGCGGCGCATCTCCGCCTCGCGGGCCATGAACGAGAGGGATAGCTCCTCTTCGCGCTTGGACGCGGCGGCCTCCATGACGCGGCGCTCCGCGGCAATCTGTTCGCCGAACTCGGCGCGGGCGCGCTCCAGGGAATCGCGGTGCTCCTGCTGCAGACGCTTCTCGCGCTCGGCCCAGCGTCCGGAGAAAGAGGCGTCCGTCTCCGCCTCGCGGCGAGCGAGCTCGCCTTCCATCTCCGCGCGGGCCTTTTCGGCGGCCTGCACGTCGGCGGCGCGGAGGGCGGACAGTTCCTCTTCCTTGACGCGGTAGCGGGCTTCCAAATCACGGCGTTCCTCTTCCAGACGCTGGCGGCTCTGGGCGAGGCTGTCGCGCAGCTTGGCCTGATGGGTCTCCCACTGCTGCTTCTCACGCTCGGTCCACTCCGTCTGCATCTGGAGGAACCGGCGTCCGAGCTCCTCTTCCTTCTGGCGATAGTGATCCTGCAGCTCCTGCTGACGGCGGAAAATCTCCTCTTCCTTCTTCTGGTAGGCGCCTTCCATCTCGCGCAGGCGCTCGTTGAGCGCGGCGTCGCGGGAGGCGTACTCCGCCTCCATCTCGGCGCGCTGGGAGGACAGCTCGGCACGGCTCTTGGCGAGGATGTCCTCGATACGCTTCTGCTGCTGCTTCCAAACGTCCTTTTCCTTCAGGACGAGCTGGTCCTGGAGCTGCTGATATTTGGTGACGAGCTCGGCCTCTTGCTTCTCGTAATGAGCGAGCACGGCTTTGTTCCGGTCCTGGAGGGACTCGTCGAGCTTGGCCTCCTTCTCCTGGTAATGCTCCTCGAGGAAGCGGCGCTCGGCCTCCAGGCGCTCCTGCAGGCGGCCCCACTCCTGCTCGTTCTTGTGCTGATAGTTGCGGTCGAGCTCGGCCTGACGCTTGGCGTGCTCCTCGTCGAGGTGGCGGCGGTGGTCCTCGAGCGCCTGCTCTTTCTGACGCAGGCGCGTCTCGAACTGAGCGATCTTCGCCTCGAACTTCTCTCCGAGGGCGACTTCCTCCCGGGACAAGGCCTCTCGGTTGTGCTTGAGGAGATCTTCGACGTCGCGCTCGTAGCGGCGGCGGAACTCGCCTTCCTTGGTCTTGATCTGTTCGTCGAGCAGACGCTGCTGGCTTTCGAGGTCCTTCTCCTTGGCGCGCAGGGCGTCCGTCTGGATCTTGAGGCGTTCTAATAGAGAAGCTTTCGTGTCCGAAAGCGCTTTCTCCTGGTGTGCGAGCGCGCCCTGAAGTTCGCGCTCGGCGTCCTGGCGGGAGGACTTGACCGCGTCGATGACCTCGCGGCGCAGTCCGCCGATGGTGGCCTCGCGCGCGGCGATCTCGCGCTTGAGCGCGTCGATCTGCATGGACAGCTGGAGGCGCTCTTCTTTGACGTGCGCGTCCTGCTCCCGAAAAATCTCGCGGCGCAGCTCCTCGCGAAGCTGATCCTCCATCTTCTTGTGGTCGGAGATGGACGCTTCCCACACCTTGACGGTCTCGCGCCAGCGCTTGACCGTCTCGTCCTTCTCGCGGGAATCGAGGGACGCCTCGTCGCGCTCCTTGAGCGCCTTGGAGGCCTCATCCCGCGCGTCCTTCAGCTCCGCGCCGAGACGGTGCAGGCGCTCCAGCGCCCAACGCAACGCCAGCCGGGCCGTGTCGAGATCGTTGACCGTGGACGCGTCGAATCCCCCAGGGGGCTGGTCGGGAAACTGCGGCGGCTCGGGACGGTTATCCATAGAAGTTCGACGCGTCGGCGCCGCGCAGAGGAATAGTGCCTATTTGCTGTTACGAATTTATGCCGTACCGCTGATGCTGACCTACTGCGTCCGGACGCAGTAAGTCCGCGTATCCGTTCAGCCGTGGTTATCCCCAATACTTCCAACGTCAGAAGTAATCAGTTGATCGCCGTTTAGAAGGCCCAATTCGAATGGGCCCTAAGGAGGGCTCAAATCGGGACGTTCGGCTCAGGCCTTACTAAGGAAAGGGGGGTATTCTAGGGATGTGAAGAAGCATCTGTCCGGTGCCGCCGTCGTTTGGCTGGCATTCAATCCGTTAATCTCCGTCGCTCAGTCTCGTGCCGTTTCCGTCGCCGCGGAAGTCGGTTCTACCAGCGGCGCCTCCGCGGCAATATCAGCCGTCATTCCTGGTCCAACTTCGAATGGCGTGCTACCATCGTCGTCGTTATCCTCGTCTTTGGGCGTTGCCGGTTTAGCGCCCGCGCCAGTTCCCGTCATTGGCAACGTTGCCGTTTCAAAATCCGTCGCCGTCACTCCCATTGCCGCCGTTGCCGTCACCCCTTCGATTTCCATCAACGTCGCCGTACCCTCCGCGTTGGCCTCGCCCGTCTCAGTCGAGCATCCTTCCCGCAAGGTCACCCCATCCGTTGCCGTTAAATCCGTTAATGATGTGGCCGTTCCCGACGCTCGTTCAGAGAAGGCCATCTCCGTCGTCCGCGACGAAGTCGCGAACTGGCAAACCCGTCTCACCCCCGACGAAGTTCCCGCTACGTCATTACAACACGAAGCCTCCGCGCTCTCGGCGAGCCGCTCCGCCGCTTCCGTTAACGAGTCCCCTCGCGACGTCCCCGTCCCCAGCGCGAAAGCCCCGACCCCCGGCTCCCCGCGCCTGACCCAAGGGCTCGTCCTCACCGGATCCCTCCTCCTCGGCGCCGCCGCCCTCACCGTTTTCCTTCCCGCCGTTCTCCCGGCCGTCCTCGTCTCATATCAGGCCTCCCTGACCTGGTCCGGTCTCGCCATGCTCGCCGCCTCCCGCTTCTTCCGCACCCCCGGCACGATGCCCGATCCTCCGCCCGCCGGCCCCGCCAAAGAAGGCGGCTACTACCTCGGCACATTCAAAGCCCTCTGGTCCGCCGCCAAAGCCACGGCGGACTCCCAGATAGTTCTCGCGGACCGCGTCGGCGGTCTTTCCTGGCAATCCTTCCGCGATTGGCTCCTCGGCGGTTTCCGCACCGGCCTGTACTGGCTCGGCGTGGCGCTCATGACCATGGTCGCCGGGGCCGCCCTCGTGAAGATTCCGTCGCTCTTCGCCGCGAAGACCGCCGTGGCCGCGAAAGCCGCCGCCTCCGGCCTCTCGCTCGTTCCGTTCTTCACTTTCGTGAATTCCTTCATCGCGCCCGCTCTGGCCCAAGAGGCGGGAGTGCTCGCCGTCTTCTTCGGCGTCCGTTGGGTCGCGAACAAGCTCGGCGCCGGCAAGGCCGCGCCCTGGATCGCCGGCGTCGCCGCCCTCGCCTTGGCCGCCGTTCCCGTCCTGATGCTGACCCAGGTCCCCATGATCGTCGTCGCGACTTTAGCTCTCGAGGCGGGCGTGATCTGGACCGCCGCGCGCACGAATTCCTGGGTGTCGGCCATCGCCCTGCGCGGCATTCTGAGCTTCTTCTCCATCGAATCCGCGCGCCTCGTCGCCTCGCTCGGGGTCACGAGCGCCGCGACGCTCGTCGGCCTTCCGGCCGTGTGGGGCGGTGTCCTCGTCGGCGCGATGGCTCTGCTCGCCTGGCGTCTTAAGTCCCCGGGCCTTCGCCTGACCGAGCTCGGAAACTGGTGGCGGACCCCCGAGCCCGGCGGCCGCCCCAAGTCGCCGTGGGCGATCATCTCCTCGGGTCTCGTCTGGGGCCTGACCGTGTACGCGATCGGCGATCTGACCTATTGGGCCGTGAACTTCTTCCTTCCGGGCAGCGAGCCCGCGCCCGCCATCCTCGCCAAGATGCTCACCTCCGGCGTGGACCTCGTGCTCTTCAACTTCGTGCTCGTCGGCCTGATCGAGGAGTACGTGTTCCGCCGCGGTCTGTATAAATCCATCCTAAACCGCCTTGAGAAGTGGAAGCTGCCCGCGACGAAGGCGTTCTGGCTCGCGGCGGTCTCCTCGGGCCTGATCTTCTCCGGCGTGCATTACATCGACTGGGGCGCGATGCTCGCGCACTTCGGCTTCGGGACGCCGGGAGCCGCCGCCGCGGTCGGGGCGGGCGCGTACGCGTTCACCTGGGCGGGCTTCGTCTCCCGCGCGGTGCTGGGCGTCGTCCTCGCCGGACTCTACCGCTGGTCGGGCATCCTGCTCGTGCCGATCGCCGCGCACTTCTGGGCCGACACGATGGAAGGACTGGGTCTACGCTGGGGCTTCCCCGCGTTCCTCGCGCTCGCCGCCGGCGCGCTGGTGCTTTCCTTCCTGTTCCGGCCTAAGCCGAAACAGTCTTGAACAGCGGCTCGACGAAGCGCTCGAACCCGGCTTCGGCCAGCGCATACACCGAGTAGCCGACGAAGAAGGCGGCGATCACGTCCACGGTGTAGTGATTGCGCGAAAGCAGGACGCCGATCGCCATGACGATCGACCCCGTCAGCATAAGCCGCTTGAGGCCCGGCGTGCGGAAGAAGAGGTAGAACAGGAACGGGATCGCCGTGTGTCCGGAGAACACGAACTCGTTGGTGAAGGTCCACGTTCCGAGAATACGCGAGAAGATCGCGTCGTGCAGGCGCATGTCCACCATCTCCGCGGGAGCCCCGATCGGCGACAGAAACACGAAGGCGGTGCGCACGACCATATACACCGCGAGGAGAAATACGAGGAAGGGCGTGCGCCGGGGCTGATATGCGATCGCCGCGCCGACGGCGTAAAGATGAAGGGCGAACCAGCCCCACGACAAGATCGGCAACGTGTTGACGACGGGCAACCGGCGCAGAAGCCAATCATTCCCGACCGGGAGCGCGCGCTGATCTGCCACCCAGCCGAGCTTGGTGTACAACGCGTAGCTCAGGCAGAAGAGGATCAGGACTCCGGCGAGCGTGCCGATCCACCATTTGTAGTGGATGCCGTGCCATTCGTCGGTAATTTCGGCGATCTCGCGCCGCGCCGCGGGAGGGAGAAGCTTCCGGAGCTCCTTGATCTCTCTCGCGGAATCCGTAAATCGCCGTTCAAGCTCCTGGAGTTTTTCTTCGAGAACATCGGGCGGCGTCATATAAGGATGATATAAAATCGAAGCGTGGAGCCCATGACGAGCGGTATTCTCGATGACGTTAAAAATTTCTTGTCATCGTTAAAAACCGAATGGCCCGATCTCTTCATTTCGGCCAAACGGCCGAAGGCCGAAGCTCCAAGTCGTAATACATCCGTTGCCGTTTCCGTTCCGATAGTCTCCGTCGCTCCTAATGCTCTCCCGCCAGTCCTCATTCCGTTCGTTGATGTTAACGAACCCGCGAAATCCGTGGTGCCTGATGTAGATCCCCTTCCGTTATTTCGTTCAAGAGCCGAATACTGGGCCCCGTATCTCGGCGTCACCTTCAGCCGAATATCCGTCAAGGACCAGCGCTCCCTCTGGGGTTCCTGCACGCGCCAAGGCAACCTCAACTTTTCCTGGCGTTTGACGTTGGCGCCTGACGCCGTACTCGACTACGTCGTCGTCCACGAGCTCGCCCACCGCGCCCAGATGAACCACTCCCGCCGTTTCTGGGAGGTCGTCGAGCGCTTGTGCCCCGATCACCGCTCCCACCGCCGCTGGCTCCGCCGTCACGGCGCAGAACTTTACCGCGCGGTGCGCCCCCATTAAGAAGCACCGTTTCGCCGCCGCGCTGTTCCTGATCGTCTCCGCCGGCGCCGTCCTGCGATTCTCCCACGCCGTCGCCGTCTACGGAGTCTTCTCGCCTCACGACGAGGCCGTCGAGGAGTACTACGAATCCGGCGTGGCTCTCGGCGAGACCGGCCTCTTCTCGCCCGACGCGCAAGGCCTCGAGCCGCGCGCGTGGCGCGGACCCGTCTACCCGGCCTTCATCGCCGCCGTCGAGTCGGTCTATTCCAGGCCCTGGCCCGGGCACGTCGTCCTCGCGCAGACCTTACTCTCTTCGGCAGCCGTGCTGGCCGTCGCCGCGCTCGCCTTTCTCCTGGGCGGTTGGCCCGCGGCGTTGTTCGCGGCGACGTTTTGCGCGTTCGATCCCTCTCAAATCTCGGCGGTGTCCAGCCTGAACATCCACGGCTTCTACGGCCTGTCCGTGCTCCTGGCCGCCGCCGCCGCCGCGCTATGGGCGGAGAAACGGACTCCGGTCACGACCGCCGTCGCCGGGCTTTCGATGGCGGGCTCTTTGCTTGTCCGCTCGTCTCATTTTCTGGCGGCGCCGTTGCTGGCCCTCGCCGCCGTCCGGCGCGCCGGCTGGAAGGCGGGCGCGAGCCTCCTGCTATGGACCTCGCTCGGTCTGTCGTTGTGGTCGCTGCGCAATATCGCGCGGGTCGGAACGCTCTCTCCGTTCGACGTCGGCGGCGGCTCCTACAGCCTGCTCGCGGCGTCGCAGGGGCGGCTCGGCGCGATGTCGGTGCCCGAGGGCCTCGCGCTCGCCGAAAGCTTGCGGCCGGGCTTCCGCGCCGCGCACCCGGAGCAGACGGACGCCGAGAACGCGATGCGCGCTCTCGCCTACGACGAGGTCTCGAGGCGGCCCGGCGCTTTCCTGGCCGGCTGCGCCGAACGCTTTTTTCTTTTCTGGAAGCCCCAATGTCTGATCGTATTGCTCGCGCTCGCGGCCTTCGTTTTCGGCATGCGTGGGCCCGCCCTGGAGGCCGTCGGATGCGTGGCGCTGTCGTTCTCGGCCTACGCTCTTATCGGCGGCCATCCCGGTTACGAGCTGGGCGTCGCGCCGGCCCTCGACGTCCTGGCCGGCTGCGGCGCGGCGGCGCTGTTGACGAAGACCGCACCCGCACCCGCGCTCGCAGGCCGCGCGCGCTCATATCTTCGCCTAGCCGTCGCCGCATTGCTGGCGTTGACCGGAGGCGTCCTGCTGTGGTCCCTCGTCGACGCGGCGCGCGGAAAGTCCCGCCCGGCGCCGTACGTGGGGCCGAGGGTGCTCGCCGTGCTGCGCGAAGGGAGCGTTCGCAGCGGTGGCCGTTGGCGGAAATCCGTTCCCGCCGAGGAGCTCAACGCCATGCCTTTGCGCAACGAGGGCGTGCGCCTCTTCTTGGCGGGCCGGGCCGACGCAGCGGCAGAGTCCTTCCGCGCGGCGGTCGGGGCGTCACCCCGCTCCGCCGGCGAACGTCTGAATCTATGCGTGGCGCTTGACCGCTTGGGGCGCGGGCGCGAAGCCCTCGCTGAGTGCGAGCGCGCCGTGGCTCTTGCGAAGAATGGGCCGGTGCGAGACAGCGCGCGCTCGACGCTCGAGTCCTTGAAGAAGAAGCGGCGCTAGTCCGCGGCCGAGACCGCTGATAGCCCGGCAAGGTTCGTCCTGTTAGACTATAATGCCGGGGATGCTACAGCGTATTTTGATCCTGGGTGACGGCGGATCGGGTAAATCCACTTTCGCTGTTAAGCTGGGCGCGGCGCTGGGACTGCCGGTCACCCACCTCGATGTTCTACGGTGCGATACGACCTTTCAAGGGGTGAGCGCCGACGTCTATCAACGCCGCCATGACTGCCTGCTCGCCCAGGACAAATGGATCATCGAGGGTCATCCGCGGGGCTACGCCTGGTTGACCGGCGACCCGCTGGACAGCCCCACTTCGATCGCCCGGATGCAGGCCTGCGACACCGTCGTCTTCCTGGATTATTCGCCGCTGCTGATGCTCTGGCGTTCGTTCGTGCGCAGCCGCAAAACCGCCCATGACGACGCGATCCCTTCCCAGGCGAATTACGAGTTCAATCGCTTTCACCTGCGGCGCGCCTGGGATTTCCGCCGCCACCTGCGGCCGCACATTCTTCTCGAGCTCGGGCGTCTTCAGGCGCAGGGGAAAAAGGTGATCGTCGTCCGCGAC
>CALRXP010000048.1:0-12897 GCA_943372155.1 Candidatus Endomicrobiellum trichonymphae
CGACGTCTACCGGTCCGCGCTTCTCACGAGCGCCCGGGCCCGCGAGCTCTACGGTCCGCGCATCGCCGAGATCGTCGCCCTGCGCAATAAGCACAGCGCCGGCTCGACCGAGAAATCGGAAACCCTGCGCAAGGGCATCGAGCGCGAGCTCGCCAAGATCCCCGGCATCGCCTACGCCGGCCTCACCTTGACCGAGTACTTCACCTCGGTCGACCACGCGATGTACGTGACCTTCGATCTCGTCGACGAGTCCGACCGCGGCCGCCTCGCGTTCGCGCCCGCGGCGAAGAAGACCGTCACTGATCCTGAGGGCCTGCTCGCCGCCTGGAAGTCGTATTACGAGATCGGCTCGGCCTTGGCCCGCCGCGGCGAGATGCCCGTCGACCGTCCGGACTGCCCCGGCTTCTACTGCCTGTGGGGCGGCCCGAACCCGGAGCTCGACGCCCTGCAGAAACGCTTCATCGCCGGCGCGGTCTCCAAGGAGCGCGAGCTGCGCACGGTCATGGCTCACGAGCTCGACGCCGACCGCCGCTCGGCGGCGCTCTTCGTCCTCAGCTACGGCCCGCGCGGTGAGAAGGTCATCGAGTCCTGCCTGTTCGCCCTGAAGGATCCGTCGCCGGTCGTCCGCGGCGCCGGCCTCCAGATTCTCGCCGACATCATCAATCACCGCAAGGACCTTCGCGTGGACGCGGACTTTATCACCCCTCTGCTCGACGACCCGAGCGGCTCCGTCCGCGGCAAGACCTTGGGCCTCCTGGTCCCGATGGTGGACGACGCCGCCAACCGCAAGAAGATCCTGGCCTCCGTCCCCCGCCTTCTCGACATCCTCAAGCTGACGGAGCCCGGCAGCACCGACCTGGCCTACACCGTGCTCGGCCAGCTCTCGCAGAAGTCCTTCGACCGCCGCGACTTCGCGAGCTGGGAGAAGTGGGCGGCGGAGAACGCGGAGGGCCTTAAGAAGTGAACCCGGCGGCGCATAAACCCTGGATCAGCATCACTCCCGGGATCATGGAGAAGATGGCGCTTTCGACCATGCTCATGGCGTCGGGCATGTTCTATCTCGCGACCGGGCGCCGGGACGCGGACGTGTCGCGCATGATCACGGGCGCGATACTCGCGTTAGCCAGCGTCTTCCTGTTTACGTTCTAGCGCCGGCGCGACTCGATCTCGCGGCGCATCTCCCCTTCCAGGTCGTCCATCTCCTTCATCTCGGCCTCGAGCACGTCGTCGATCCGGTAGGGAGTCTGGGGCGTGAGGACGACCGGTTTGGTCTTCGGCGCGGGCGGCAGAGCCGCGGGGGCCGCGGGAGCGGGCGGAGCGACGGCCGCCGGAGCGGCGGGTGCCACGGGCGCGACGGGCGCGGGTGAAACCGAAGCGATCGACGCGGCCGGAGCGTTTTCGCCCCCGATCCAGCGACGGGCCACCGATGACTTCACGGAGAAGTTCACGCTCGTGATCGTGAGGCCGTCGGCGGCCTTGCGGGCCATCGAGGTATTCACGCCGATGATCGCGCCGGAGCGGTCGATGAGCGGGCCGCCGGAGTTTCCGCGGTTGATGCTGGCGTCCGTCTGGAACGCATCCTTGCCGGCCACGCCCCCCAGGTCCGCGATCACGGTGCTGACCACGCCCTGCGTGAGCGTCCACAAGCCGCCCTGCTCGGGATGGCCGATGGCCACGACGGGATCGCCGGGCTCGACTCCCGCGTCGTCGCCGAGCGCGAGAGGTCCGGCCTTGAGCTTCGCGTCGGTCTCGAGCAACGCGAGATCGAGGCCGCGGTCGAACCGGGCGACCTTCGCCACGACGGGGCCCTGGAGGTCGCGCTTGGTGTCGCCGGTGACGTGCTCGGGCTTCAGATAGACGCGCACCTTGGCGTACGGGCGGCCGGTCTTATCGTTGATCACGACGTGGGCGTTGGTCAGAATCTTCCCGCCCTCGATCACGCTGCCCGTGCCGAGCTCGCCGGAGCCCTCACCTTCGGCGGCGAGGATCAGGACGACGGAGGGTGCGGCGCGCTGATAGATCTCCTTGGCCGACATGACCTTGGCGGGAGCGGCGGCGGGCGCGGCGACCGGCGCGGGCGCGGACGGGCCGACGAGCGCGGCGATCTTGTCGTAGGCCTGAGCGGCCTCGAGATGGTTGCCCGCGTCGGCGGCGGCGAGCAGGCGGGTCACTTCCTTGTCGCTTTCGGTCGACAGCTTCCGTCCGCCGCGCACGGCGGCGACGGCGGTGGCGCCGCGGACCTGCTCGCGCTGATTGAGCTGGGAATTCACGTAGGAGCTGGCGTCGGACCACCAGCCGGTCTCCTGAAGGAGATCCTTGTCGGGGCCGGCGGCCTTGGCGTCGGCGTCCGTCTCGCGGCCGGCGGTGACGAGACCGGCTTGGGCGGCGCGGCGGCGGCGCGAGGCGGCGAGGCTCTTGAACGCGGTCTGCAGCAGCTCCGGTCGCTCGAGCTTGGCCCAGCGAGAGCCTTCGGGCGCCTTCTTCGCCAAGTCGCGGTAGTCCTCGTCGGACATCGTGAGCACGTTTTCGGCGGCCGTGCGCATCGCGGTCTCGCGGGCGGCGGCGTCATCGGCGGCGCGCAAAGGAGCGGCGGCCATCAGCACGGTGAGGACGAAAAGAGGGATTTTGATCATAATTTCAGGATACCAAAAAAAAGAGAGTGCCCCCTCCAGGAATCGAACCTGGATTGCCTGCTTAGAAGGCAGGAGCTCTATCCATTGAGCTAAGGGGGCGTCTTATCATTATAGGATAGAGCTCCTGCCTTCTAATATAAAAGAAAGAGGATTTCCCCGTCGTTCAGGGGAAATCCGAGGCAGGAGCTCTATCCATTGAGCGCCGGACTTTAATATATGATGACGTTCATGAAGAAGATCGGCCTGACGGGGTGGATCATCGTCGGTTTGCTGGCGGGAATTCCCGTCGGACTTTGGCTCGGCCCGAAGGCCGCGGGCCTCGGTGAGATCGGCAAGCTGGCGATCCAGGCCATCAAATTGGCCGCCGCCCCCCTCCTGATTCTCACCATCATCGGCGAGGTTCTCGGCGCCGCGGTCGGTCTTAAGGACGGCCTGCGTATGGCCTTCTTCGCAGTCGTCAACTCGGTGATCGCGCTGTCGATCGGGCTCACGCTCTCAAACGTGTTTCAGCCCGGGCGGCACCTCGCGGCCGAAGCCGCTTCGGTTTCGGGCAATGTGGACGCCGCGCTCGGTTCGGCCGCGGGCAAGTCGCTCGGCCTGGCCTCGTTCATGTCGAACATCGTCCCCCCGAGCCTGGTTCAGCCCTTCATCGACAACGCGATCTTCCCCCTCGTCGTGCTGTCGCTCACCTTCGCGCTCGCGCTGCGCAAGCTCAAGGACAAGGGCGAGCCCATCCAAGGCATCGAGACCGCCATCGGCGTCCTGCGCAAGGCGATGGAGCAGGTGCTGTCCTGGATCATCCTGTCGGCTCCTTTCGCCGTCTTCGGCGTCGTGGCGACGGCGGTGGGTAAGTACGGCCTCTCGCCGCTCAAAGGCCTCGCGGCGTACGTCGGCGTGGGCCTGCTCGGCTTGATCCTGCACCCGCTCATCGTCTATCAGAGCTGGCTCCTCTTCTACGCGCGCATGCCGCTCAAGCGCTTCTGGGGCGAGGCGCGCGAACCTGCGATTTATTCGATCGGCGCCAATTCAAGTCTAGCGACCTTGCCATTGACCTTGAAGGCGCTCGACAAGCTGGGAGTCTCGAAGCAGGCCTCCACCCTCGGCGCCTGCGTCGGCACCAACCTCAACAACGACGGCATTATTCTTTATGAGGCGATGGCCGTGTTGTTCGTCGCCCAAGCGCACGGCCTGCACCTGAGCTTCGGCCAGCAGGTGTCCGCCGCGGCGTCCTGCCTGATCGCCGCGATGGGGATCGCGGGTGTGCCCGAGGCGGGCTTCATCTCATTGGCGCTCGTGCTGGCGACGGTGGGCCTTCCCGTCGAGCTTCTACCTTTGCTGCTCACCGTGGACTGGATCCTGGCGCGGGCACGCTCGGTGGTCAACGTCCTCGGAGACATGATGAACTCGATCTTGATCGACCGAGCCGCCGGGCGCGATTTCTCCGGGGCCTAACCCCGCCTACCAGTTGGCTTGCTTGTAGTCCTTCAGGAACTTGCCGGAGACGTGCTCGCCGGTGTTGAGGCCGACGAACCACGGATCGAGGATGCGCGCCGCACCGTCCACGACGTCGAGCGGCGGCTGGAAGTCGTGGACCGCCTGCTTACGCAGGGAGTGGACCACGGGATCCTCGTCGGTGACCCAGCCGGTGTCGACCGCGTTCATCCAGATGCCGTCGTTGATGTAGTCGCGCGCGCTCGTCAGCGTCATCATGTTGAGCGCCGACTTCGCCATGTTCGTATGCGGATGCTTGTCGGTCTTCGTGCCGCGGGAGAAAATGCCTTCCATGGCGGTCACGTTGATGATGTGCTTGTCGCCGGTGGGATGGCGGAGCATGAGCGGCTTGAGCTTGGACGCGAGAATGAAGGGCGCCACCGCGTTGATGAGCATGACCTCGAGAAGTTCGGGCGTCGGCACCTCGGCCAGGGTCATGCGCCAGGTGTTCATGGTGCGCAGGTCCACCTGCTGGAGGTCGACATCGTACTTGCCGGGCGGGAAAATGTCTTTGCCGGTGATCTTGTCGTCGTAGACCATGCGGATCTGCGACAACGCGGCGGAGTTCTTCAGGCCGATGCCGACGGGGCCGTTGTCGAGCGAGATCAGAGACTTCTCCTCGGTCGCGGCGTGGCCGAGGGCCGAGGTCACTTCGTAATGGCCGCCGAGGATGGTCTTCTCGACGCCGGACAGGCCCGACCACGGCAGGGCCTCGTAGGGCAGAAGATGCTCGTAGAAGGCGGTGGGCCGGCGCACGGTCTGCGCGGCGTTGTTGAGCAGGGCGTCGAGACGATCCTCGGTCTGGTTGAGGTAGCGGCAGAAGATCTCGACCGACGGGGAATGGCGCAGATCGAGGCCGTACACCTTGACCCTATCCCCCCACTCCTTGAAATCGGGCTCGGCGGCGAAGCGCTTGGCGGCGTCGTGCGGGAAGCGCGTGGAGACGATGACCCGGGCGCCGGCCTTGAGCATCTTGAGCGCGGCGTGGTAGCCGATCTTCAATCGGGCGCCGGTGATGTAGGCGGTGCGGCCGCGGAGGTCGGCGGTCTGGAAGCGCTTGGCGTAGTTGAACTCCGCGCAGTCCGGGCACATATTGTCGTAGAAGTGGTGGAGCTTGGTGAAGTCCTGCTTGCAGCAGTAGCAGCCCTGGGGGCGGGAGAGGTGGCGCTCCGGGGCGTCAGGCGCGGGCAAGGCGATCTGCGGAGCGGTGAAGACGGGCTTCAGGCGCTCGGCGCGGATGCCGGAGGCGGCGCGGGCGGCGCGGTCGGCCTCGACCGCCGCGAGTTTGGCGGCCTGGCGCTCCAGGCGCGAGATGCGGGAACGCTGCAGGCGGGTCGGCCGGGCGAGCTTGCCGGCGGCCTTCATGAGCCGAATGCGCTCGTCTTCGCTCAGATCGCGGATCAGCTCGGGGTTGGAAACGACGCTTTCGAGGAGGACTAGGCTGCGGCGGATTTCGTCTAGTTTGTCGACGGTGGGGTCGCTTTGCACCCCATCATTGTACCACGACGGACCCGGCTTGAATCACCATCGTGCCGGCGATCCGGTCGTGGAGGCAACGGCGGTCTTCCCGGAAGATGAACAGGATGTCCGCCCAGATATACAGCGCGCCCAGGATCGGGGAGATGAAGATCAGGGCGAGATAGGGCAGGCCCGCCAAAAGGCTGCGCTTGAGGACGTTGACGACGAAGCCGCCGTTCTCCTTGGTGTCCGCCCGGACGATTCGGATGCCGACGACGCGCTTGCCCACGGTCTGGCCGGACTTATGGAGGAAGTAGAGGTTCGCGCCGAACAGGCCGATGCCGACGAGAAGCCCGACGAGGCGTAAGGCGTCCGGGAAGCCTTCATAGCCGGCCCAGCCGAAGGCGGCGGTGACCAGGACGCAGTCGACGGCGATGGCGATCAGACGCTGGACGCGGGTGGCGGGTTCCATGGGAGCTCCTTAGGCCTTCACGACGCGCGTGCCGGCGATATGGTCGTGCAGGCAGCGGCGGTCGTCTCGAAAGATGAACAGGATATCGGCGATAAGCCCGAGGCGCCCGAGATACGGGATCGCCATTATAATCGACGGGACGAGGCCGCGCAGGAGAACGTTGGGCACGAAGCCGCCGTTGCTGTCGTCCTTGGCCAGGACGATGCGCAGCCCCAAGGCCCGCTTGCCGATGGTCTGTCCCGCGGTCGCCAGAAGGTTGATCTGGTAGCCCAGGTAGCCGAACATGAGGGCCGCGGTGAACAGCCCGGCCGCGACCTTCATCGGCGGCTCGTGGGCCAGAGGCATCACTAGCCCGGCGACGATGCCGATGACGATGATGACCGCGTAGTCGATCAGGGCGGCGTACAGCCGGGACAGGCGTTCAGCGGGTTCCATGTGGCAGGCAGTATAACAGGCCTACGCTTTGTCCGCTATGGGCGGGTGGTGGATAAACTGCAGGCCGTTGCCGTCCGGATCCTTCACGTAGAAGGACCTTGCCCCGTCACGGTGAGTCTTCGGGGCTTTGACGGCATGCGCCTTGAGGTGCTCGTACCAGGCGTCCACGTCCGCGGCCTTCCTCAGGATGATGCCGAAGTGATCCAGGCGCGTTTCCTTGCCGGGCGTTCCTTTATGAATGGCCAGATTGTCCTGGCCGTTCATGGTCAGGTAGAGATTGTCCGGGTCCGGTCGCCATTCCACCTGGTAGCCCAAAAGACCGCAGTAAAACGCCTCGGCCCTGGCCATGTCGGCCGTGAACAGCGCGATGTGACGGATGCCCAGCGTCGACGGAGGGAAAGCCATGCCAAATGATATAATTTTCTTCTGATGCCCGAAACGCTCTCCGCCCCCGCTTTGCTCAAGAAGTACGTCCCCGATATCTTCGCCTACCGCCGCCGCCGCACGCGCGAGGTGATGGTCGGCAACGTGGGCGTGGGCGGCGACAACCCCATCCGGGTGCAGTCCATGACCACCACCGACACCCTCGACGTCGAGGCCACCTTCCGCCAGTCGGTCAAGATGATCGAGGCCGGCTGCGAGATCGTCCGCATCACCGCCCCCACCGTCGCCGACGCCCAGGCCATCGGCAAGATCAAAGAAAAGCTGGTCAAGGCCGGCTTTAACCAGCCGATCGTCGCCGACATCCATTTTTCACCGAACGCCGCCGACGCCGCCGCCGAGTTCTGCGAGAAGGTTCGCATCAACCCCGGCAACTTCGTCGACAGCAAGCGCTTTGCCGTCAAAGAGTACACGGACGAGCAGTACGCCTCCGAGATCGCCCGCATCGAGGAGCGCTTCACCCCCCTCGTGCAGAAGATGAAGCGCCTCAAGCGCGCCTGCCGCATCGGCACGAACCACGGCTCCCTCTCTGACCGCATCATGAACCGCTACGGTGACTCCGCGCTCGGCATGGTCGAGTCCGCTCTCGAGTTCGCCCGCATCGCGGAGAAGAACGGCTACTACGACCTGATCTTCTCCATGAAGTCCTCCAACCCCAAGGTCATGATCGCCGCCTACCGCTTGCTCACCCAGCGCCTCGACGACCTGGGCATGAACTATCCCCTTCACCTCGGCGTGACCGAGGCGGGCGACGGCGAGGACGGCCGCATCAAGAGCGCGATCGGCATCGGCTCCTTGCTTGAGGACGGCATCGGCGACACCATCCGCGTCTCCCTCACCGAAGACCCGGAGCGCGAAGTCCCCGTCTGCCAGGTGCTGGCCAAGCCCTTCCACACGCGCGAGCAAGAGCCGTCCCGTCCCGAGAGCAAGAAGGCTCAGTACCACTGCGCCGACTTCTACAGCTATAAACGGCGCAAGGCCGATTATTTCCCCGTGGGGCCGTTCGTCACCGGCGGGCTCGACCTCGTCCGCGTGGTCACCAAGGTCCCGAAGATCATGACGGCCGACGCGATCCTCGATCTGCACGAGGTCCTGCTCTCGAAGGCCTCCGGCGCCGATCTGGAAATCCTCGAGTTCCCCGTCACCGACAAGGACAGCCTGGAGCGCCTGCGCGATATCCGCGTGAAGCTGTCCTCCGAAACGTCCCGCCTCGCCTATCTCGCGCGCGTCGAAGGCCCGCTGTCGCTGGCGCTCGACGCGGTGAAGATCGCCGACATGACGTGCTGGGCCACGCCCGTTGAGAAAGAGTACGCCGCCTACCTCGACGCGCTTAAGAACACCGGCATGGTCAACTTGGTCGAAGCGGACACCGCCGACCTCGCCCGCAAGTACGAGGCCGCCTCCCTCTACAAAGTCGTCCCGACCATGACCTCCTTGCGCGGGACCGATTCCGGCAAGCTCATCCGGGAGTACCGCGCCTTGGCGGCTTACGGCGGCACCTCCCCGATTCTCATTCGCGCCCCTCGCGAGGCTACGGCCGACGAGCAGGTGATGCGCTCCTCCACCCTTATCGGCGGCCTGCTCTGCGACGGCGTCGGCGACGCGGTGTCCATCGACGCCGACGTCCCCTTCGAGCGCGGGCTCACCACCGTGTACAACGTCCTGCAGGGCGCGGGCGTGCGCATCACCAAGACCGAGTTCGTTTCCTGCCCCTCCTGCGGACGCACACTCTTCGATCTCCAGACGACCACCGAGCGCATCAAGGCCCGCACCGGTCACCTCAAGGGCGTGAAGATCGCCATCATGGGCTGCATCGTCAACGGCCCCGGCGAGATGGCCGACGCCGACTTCGGCTACGTCGGCGGCGCGCCGGACTCGATCAACCTGTACGTCGGCAAAGAGTGCGTGCAGAAGGGCATTCCCTTCGCGCAGTCCGACGACGCGCTGGTCGCGCTGATCAAGAAGCACGGCAAATGGGTCGAGCCCTAGGGCTCGTCCTTTTAGCCGCGCTCGGCGCCTGTTCCCCGCTGTACGTCTACCGCTCAGCTTCCGGGCATCTGTCCTTGCTGTGGCATGAGCGCTCGATCGCTGAGACCATCAAGGATCCGTCCACCGCGCCGGGCCGTCGCGAGAAATTGAAGCTCGTTCTCGATGCGCGCCGCTTCGCTGTCGAGACGCTCGCGCTCGCGCCCTCGCGTGATTTCGCCAAGTGGACCCCGGTCGACGGCGCCGTGACCTGGCTCGTTTACGCCTGCTCGACGACGAGCCTCAAGCCGATCTCCTTTCTAGGTTTCCCGTACAAGGGGCATTTCCGCCGCGATCTCGCCGAAAAAGAAGCCGCGGCCTGGACGAAGAAGGGCTTCGACGCGGCCGTCGTGCCCGCCGCGGCGTACAACACGCCGTTACCGATCGCCGATCCCCTTCCTTCCTCGGTGCTCGACTACGGCTACGGCGATCTGGCCGAGCTTTTGATTCACGAATTTGCCCACGGAACTCTCGGCAACGAGGAATCCACAGCGCAGTGGATCGGCGAACACGGAGCGGAGGCGTTCTTGATCGCGCGCTACGGCGAGACGTCCCCGGAGCTGTTCGAGTGGAAGACCGACAACGCCCGCGCCGAGACTCGCGGGGTTCTGTATGAGCAACTCGCGAAACTTCTCGAGCAGACGTACAAGAACGGCGGCGACCGCGAGAAGGTCTTCGCCTGGGCGCGGGCCGAGGCCGAGAAGACCGGAGTCGAGCTCCCGAAGACGCTCAACAACGCCGTCGTGGCCGCGCATCAGACCTATCGCGGCGATCCGTCAAAGCTCGACGCGCTGTTCGAATCGAACGGGCGGAACTGGCCGCGCTTTATCGCCGCGCTGAAGAAGCGCTAAGGCGCTCCGATCAAGCGACGTTCTTCGCGTACATCGCCGCCAGCAAGGCGCAGACGAAAGCGCCGGCGCTCCAACCGATGATCTCGTATAGGTTGTCCCCATACCATGGCCGCGACTTTGCCGGATCGGACGGCAGATAGCGCGCGGGCATGGGGTCTCCCGGTCTGAGGGCTTCGTAGCGATCCTTGTCCACTCCGCCCTTCGCGACGACGGTCTCGCCGGACGAGGGCGTGAAAGAGTAGACGAGCATGTGGGACGAGGAGTGCTCGCCACTGGCTTCATATTTCCGGACCAGCCGGGCTTGGACCGCGAGTCCTTCGCCGCGGAGGCGATATTGGCTCCAAGCCGTGAACGCCATGAACGCGCAGCCGGCGGCGAAGAAGGTCATCGCGAAAGCGTGGCGCCACTGGGCGACGGGTTCAGCGGCGGCGAAGGAGGATTTCCCCTCGACCGGCTGCAGTTTGAGCTCGCGCATGATAGCGACCGCCGTCTGACGCGAGGTTTCTTGATCCGGGGCCGGTATGAGGACCGGTATGTCGATGTCTCCGTCCTGCGTCGCGCCGCGGCGGAGCGTCAGGACCAGCGTCGGTCCGAGCGCCGGATGATCGACGCTTTCGACCCGGACCACGCGGCCGCCGCGGGAGCGGAACCACAGCACGCGGCTGCCTTGCCGCAGTCCTTGGGCCGCGACGGCGCAAACCGGCTCGTCGCCCGCGCGCGGATGCAGGTCTTCGCTCGTTCGCGCGAGATGTCCGAGCGAAACCAAGAGAAGTCCGCCCGCCCCGAATGCCAGGACGACGAAGGGGTCTTCCGCCGGCCGCAGGAGAGGCAGGCCGGCGCGCCATCGTCCGACCCAGACGAGCGCTAGAACGCACGATCCGGTTAGCGCGGCATACTTGAGCGCGATGCTCCATGGGAAGCGCGTCTCCAGCAGTTCGGCGAAGCGCGCCCATTGGGCGTCGGTCCAGCGCCATTGGCGCAGGACCGGCAACTTGCCGAACGTATCGAGGTCGCTTTCAAACCATTTCATATGCACACGTAAAGAAGGCCCTCCATCTCTGGAGGGCCTTCGGCTCGCGCCGATGAGCGGATCAGTACTTGACCGAGCAGCCGTACGGCCGCGACGACGGCGTGCTGACCGGCTTGCCCGCCATGGACTCATCGAGCGCCGCGGCGACGTAGTTCTTCGAGGTCTTGATGTCCTCGGGGTCCGCGCTCGCCTTGTCGTCGATGCCGCCCATGTAGATCAGGTTGCCGGTCTTATCCACGACGAACATGTGCGGCGTGGTCTTGGCGCCGTACAGGTGGCCGACCTCGCCCGATTCGTCGAGCAGAATGCCTTTTGAGGACATCCCCTTGAGCTGGGACTTGGCCTCGGCTGCGGTCAGGTGGCCTTCCTTGCCCTTGGCGGAGGTCACGATCGAGTACCAGACGACGCCCTTGGCGCCGTACTTTTTCTGAAGGCCCTGCATGTTTTTAGAACCGTAGTGCTTCTTCACGAACGGGCAGTCTTTGTTGTACCACTCGAGCACGACGTACTTGCCCATGGCGTCGGAGAGCTTGACGGCCTTGCCGTTCTGGTCGTTGAGGGTGAAGTCGGGCGCGGGCTTGCCGAGCTCCGGGGCGGCGTGGGCGGCGACGGACAGCGAGAGCATCAGGGCGGCGATCACGGTCTTCATGGTTTTTCTCCTAAAGTTTCGAGCACGAGGCCCGGCGTCAAAATTTCCGGAAGGGTGACGGGCTCCCCCCCTTTCGGGTACACGATATAAAGAGGCACGCCCGCGCGTCCATGTCGGGCAAGCTCCTTCTCAATAGCGGTGTTCTTGTCGGTCCAGTCGGCCTTGAGGGCGGCGCCCTTCTCAAGCGCGGCTTTGATCTCGGGTCGCGAGAGCACCACGCGCTCGTTGACCTGACAGGACAGGCACCAGGCGGCGGTGAAATCGACGAACACGGTCTTGCCTTCCGCGCGGGCCGACGCGACGGCCTCGGGCGACCATGTCTTCCACAGCGCGTCGTTGGCGGCGGGCGCGGCGACGAGGCGCCAGAGCACCCAAAGGAGCCACAGGGCCGTCGTGAACATCGGAATCGACAGAATGTGTTTGAAGGTCTCCATCCAGGCGCCGGGGCGGGGCAGGCGCTTGAGCAGGGCCGGCCACGAAGAGAGCAAGGCGTACGGCGCGGCGGTGCCGAGGCCGAGCGCGGCGAACACTGAGAGCGCTTCCCATGCGGGGCGGGTCAGCGCCCAGCCGACGGCCACGCCCATGAACGGCGCGGTGCACGGCGCGGCGACGACGACGGCGAAAACACCTGAGGTGAACGAACCGCCGCCGGAGTTTCCTCCGAGCGACATGAGGCGCGTGCCGACCTCGAAGACGCCGAGAAGATTCAGGCCGATGGCGATGAACAGCGCGGCCATGAAGCCGACGACCCACGGTGACTGCAGCTGGAAGCCCCAACCGAGCGAGGCGCCCGCCGCGCGCGCCCCGAGAAGGGCGAGGGCGAGAGCGAGGAAGCTCGTCACAACGCCGCACGTGTAGGCCAAGGCGTGGCCGCGTCCGGGACGCTCGAGAAGTCCGGCGACCTTGATCGCGAGCACGGGAAAGACGCACGGCATGAGATTGAGGAGCAGCCCGCCCAGGAAGGCGAGCAGAAGATTGCGAAGGCCCGAACCTCCCGTGCCGAACGGCGTCAGCACCCAAACGGGCGCCTGACCCGGACGGACGAGTATGCCCGACAGCATTTGAAGATCCGCGGCGCCGGGCGCTTTCACCAAGGTCAGCTCGGTGCGGCTGGGCGCCACCGCGACGGGGCCGCGCTGGCCTTCGAACGCGCCGGGCGCGGACGGGAAGAACTCGGCGGTCGGATGGCGGCCGGCGATCTCGAGGATCACTTGGTCGCCGCGGCGTTTGGCGCCGAGGACGGCTTCGCCGTCGGGCAGAGGAAGGGCGGCGCGGGCCCGGCCGATGGTGCCGGCGGGCGGCGCTTGCGCGATAAGGTCGGCCTTGCCCGGTATGCACACGTCGGCGCACTCGAGCCAGACCGCGGTCGCTTTTTTCACGCCGTCGGGCAGCTTCGCCGGGATCAAGGTCTC
>CALRXP010000049.1:0-12880 GCA_943372155.1 Candidatus Endomicrobiellum trichonymphae
GGCGCCTTGGCTGAGTCGACGTACGCCGCCGGTTTCGCCGCCGCCGCGGCCGGCGCGCTCGCCGCGTCTCATTTCGGCCCGGCCAATCTCGCCCTCGGCTGGTACGCCTGGCCCTTGGCCGGACTGGCCGCGGGCCTGGCGCCACTGGCGGCCCGCCGCGCGGCCGTCAGCGTCTACCCCTTGCCCGTTTCCGACAGCGTGCGGCGCGCCTTATACGCTCCGGCCTTGCTCGGCTTCGCGGCGCTGGCGCTCATTCCCGGGCTGTGGCTGCGCTCGGACGTCGTCATGAACTCGGCCGTGTACGCGGCACGTAACGGCGACCGTACCCGGGCCGTCGAACTGTATGCCAAGGTGCTGCCCGGCTCGCGGAACTATCTCCTGTCGCTTTACTTCACCGGAGACGCGCTCAACGGACTGGGCCGCTACGAAGAAGCGCTCGCCGCCTACGACCGTCTCCAGCAACACGCCCCGGATTTTCTTCTCGTCCACGCCGCTCGCGGCGTCGCCTACGCGAAGCTGGGTGATTGGACGGCCGCCGCCCGGGAGCGAGCGCGCCAGGCCGAGCTCGATCCCGCGTATCTGGAAAATCTCGTCGCCTGGTCGGAGGCGGCGCGCGCCGCGGGCAATCTCGACGAGGCTCGCCTCGCTGCCGGCAAGGCCGCCGCGCTCGATGGAAATGACGCCCGGGTGAAGCTGCAGATCGCCGCGAACGACCTGATGGAGCGGCGGCTCACGGCGAAGAACGGACGAGGCAAGACCAACGGACACGGCGTCGCCAAAAAGCTACGCTGACGTTCGCGCATGAAGCTCGTCATCGTCGAGTCCCCCAATAAGGTCCGGAAGATCAAGGATTTCCTGGGCTCCGAATACCGCGTGGCCGCCTCCTTCGGCCACATGCGCGACCTGCCGCCCACCGGCGGCCTTTCGGTCGAGTTTATCGACGGTAAGATCAAGCCCGTGTACGCGACGATCGAGCGCTCCCAGCGCCACGTCAAGGAGCTCGAGGACCTCGCGAAGAAGGCCGATGAAGTCATCCTCGCCACCGACCCCGACCGCGAGGGTGAGGCGATCGCCTGGCACGTCAGCCAGCTCCTGGGCGAGCGGAAATACAGCCGCGTCGTCTTTCACGCCGTGACCAAGGCCGAGGTGCAGAAGGCGATGGCCAAGCCCCGCGCGCTCGACCAGCACTTGGTCGACGCCCAGCAGGCACGCCGTGTGCTCGACCGCGTCGTCGGCTGGGTGGTGAGCCCGACGTTGCGCCAGGTGTCCAAGGACGCGCGCAGCGCCGGGCGCGTGCAGTCCGTCGCGCTTCGGCTCGTCGCCGAGCGCGAGAAGGAGGTCGCCAAGCATAAGACCGTGGATTATTTCGTGCTGTCCGCCAAGCTCGAGAAGGGCGGCACGCCCCCTCCTTTCTCCGCCAAGCTCGTCACCTGGAAGGACCATCCGCTCGGCCAGCGCCTGCGCGACCCCGCCCTCGCCGAAAAAACGCTCGCGTGGGCGAAGACCGTGCCCTGGCGCGTGCAGTCCTGCGACCGGCGCGACTCGGTGCGCAATCCGCCGCCCCCGTTTACGACGGCGACGGTCCAGCAGGCCGCATCCGTGCGTCTGGGCTTCAATCCCGACGCGACGATGAAGCATCTGCAGGCTCTTTTCGAGGACGGAAAGATCACCTATCACCGTACCGATTCGACCGCGCTGTCACCCGAGGGCCTCGCCGAGGCCCGAGCGGTGATCAAGAAGGATTTTCCGCCGGAATATTTACCCAAGTCGCCCATCGTCCACGCGACCAAGGCGGCCAACGCCCAAGAGGCCCACGAGGCGATCCGCCCGACCCACGCCGAGAAGGGCGCGGACGCGGGCGGAGGCGGCGACGTCGGCAAGCTGTACCGTCTCATCTGGCAGCGCTTCGTCGCCTGCCAGATGGCGCCCGGCAAGGATCAGATCACGACCATCGACGTCGCTTGCGCCCCGGACGCTTGGAAGACAGAGAAGGGCGATATGGTCCCGATGGGGATATTCCAGGCCAAGGGAAAGGTTCTACTCTTCGACGGCTGGCGCCGTCTCTCCGGGGAGGACGCCACCGAGGAGACGAAGAAGAAAGGCAAAAAGGACGCCGACGAGCCGGAGGACGACGAGAGCGACGGCGAATTGCCGATGCTTAATCCGGGGGACGCTTTAAATCTACTCGGTCTCGACGCGCTCAAGCGCTCGACCAAGCCCCCGCCCCGCTACACCCAGGCGTCGCTTATCAAGAAGCTTGAGGCTGAGGGCATCGGCCGCCCGTCCACTTACGCCGCGATCATGCGCGTGATCCTGGAGCGGGGCTATGTTAAGGAAGAGAAGCGAAAGCTTCACGCCACTCCCCTCGGCCTGTCCGCCACGGACTTCCTCGTGCGCCACTACACGGGCAACTTCATCGACATGGACTACACCCGGCGCCTCGAAGACGACCTCGACAAGATCTCGCGCGGCGAGGCCTCCTGGGAAAAGGTCGTGACCGAGGCGAGCTTCGCGGTCATCGCGCTCGCTCGCGGGGCGGGACTTTGGTACGACCCGCTGGTTCCGTACAAGCCCAAGCCGAAATAAATCGTTCCGTCTGGAATTTCCTCGACGGCGGGGCTATACTCCGACCATGCGCGCCTTTCTCATCGCGTTTACGATCCTTGCGGCGATGTCCGCCCACGCGGTGCCCGGCACTTGCCGCTACAAGGAGAGTTGCGGCTATCACTGCTGCCGCGGAACTCCCGGAGGCTCCTGCCTTTGCTCATTGTGCTGCAATACTCGCGAAGCGGACCTCGGGCCTGACGACCGCTTCGTGTCTGTCACCGATGGGAAACGGAGCGCGAAGATATTCCGGCATCGCGTCGAATTCTACGCCGGCAACCGCGCGAAGCCGATCGCCGTCCGGTCGTTCGAAGAGGGGATCTATCCTGTCGAGGATGGCTCGGGAACAAATGGGCTTTTCGTGCTGTGCACATCGAGCGAATGGGGTGTCGTGCCCTCCAGCGGCGCCGCGCGCGGGTTTTGCGGGACGCTTCGCCTGGACGGGAAAGTCGTCTTGGAGTTAAAAGCATCCGAGGGTCCGGGGCTTTCCCGGGAACCCGTCGGCGTATCTCCCGACGGCCGCGAAGCCGTATTCGCGGTGACGAAAGCCCGCAAGGGCGGAGACCGCGAGGTCGTCGGTTACCGGCTGTGGCGCAAGGGACTCCATGAAGAGCTTTTGTCTGCCGACGGGCCTCGAACGAGCGCTCTCCTTGAAAAATACCAAGGGCCGCTCACCCTGACGAACCCGCATCAAGCGGACTAAAGATTAAGCTTGACCTTTCGGCGGACGTATGTATAATTATTCATGCTCATGAATAAATATACAGACCGCGCCGAAGGCAAGGCCGCCCGCCAGACTGCGATCCTCGAGGCCATCACGCAGGAGGAGGTCGCGACGCAGAACGATCTCGTACGGTGTCTTAAGAAGCGCGGCATCGCCGCGACCCAGGTTTCGATCTCGCGCGACATCGCGGAGCTCGGACTCATCAAGGCCGGCGGCGTGTACAAGGCCGTCTCCGGCGAAACCGCTCCCGACGCCGAAATGCCCCTGCGCACCTTCGTGCGCGCGGTCGTCACCGCGGGATCCAATCTGACCGTGATCCGCTGCGACACCGGCGCCGCCCCGCGCGTCGGGCTGTCGCTCGACCAGCTCGTCGTCCCCGGCGTCGTCGGCACGCTCGCCGGAGACGACACCGTCTTCGTGGCGACCGATTCCGCCGCGTCCCAGAAGAAGCTCGTTGAATTTCTGCAAAACAGGATGACCAACTAATATGAAGAAACCCACCATCGTTCTGGCGTTCTCCGGCGGACTCGACACCACGTTCTGCGTGCTCTGGCTGAAAAAGGAGCTCGGCGCGGAGGTCATCACCGCGACCGTGGACACCGGCGGGTTCTCCGCCGAGGAGCTCGCGACGATCGCGGCCCGGTCCAAGGCGCTCGGCGCGATCAAGCACTACGCGCTCGACGGCCGGGCCGAGGTGTTCTCCCGCTTCGCCGTACCCCTGATCCAAGGCAACATCCTGCGCGGCCGGGTCTACCCCCTGTCCGTCGCCGCCGAGCGCGTGCTCCAGGCGGAGCTCGTCGCGCGCGTCGCCAAGGAAGAGAAGGCCGACGGCGTCTGCCACGGCTCGACCGGCGCGGGCAACGACCAGGTGCGCTTCGACGCCGTGTTCCAGGTTCTCCTGCCCGGCGTGAAGGTGCACACCCCGATCCGTGACCTCGGGCTGTCCCGCCAGCAGGAAACCGATTACCTCGCGAAGGAAGGCTTCGAGGTCCCCGCGAAGACGACCGCCTACTCGGTCAACGCCGGGCTGTGGGGCACGACGGTCGGCGGGGGCGCCACGCACAACCCCTGGACGGAGATTCCCGACTCGGCTTTCCCCTCCCTCTCCTCCGAGCCGCCTAAGCACGGCCGCGACGTCGTGGTCGGCTTCGAGAAAGGCGTCCCCGTCACCCTCGACGGCAAGAAGCTCGACGGCGTCGAGCTCGTCGCCGCCCTGCACGCGATCGGTCGCGAGTACGCGGTCGGCCGCGGCGTGCATATGGGCGACACCATCCTCGGCATCAAGGGCCGCATCGGCTTCGAGGCGCCGGCGCCGTTGATGCTCATCGCCGCGCACAACGAGCTCGAGAAGCTCGTGCTGACGCGCTGGCAGTCCTTCTGGAAAAACCAGGCCGGCGAGTTCTACGGCCAGATGCTCCACGAAGGCCTGTACTTCGATCCGGTCATGCGCGACATCGAGGCCATGATCAAGTCGAGCCAGGAGACGGTCACCGGCGAGGCGCGCCTGCGCCTGCGCGCGGGCCACTTCGACGTCACGGGCGTGAAGAGCCCTTATTCCATGGTCGCGGGCGCCGCGACGTACGGCGAGACGACCAAGCTGTGGACGGGCGACGAGGCCGCGGGCTTCTCGAAGCTGCACGCCCTTCCGATGACTTTGGCGGCTCGGGCCAAGGCGGGAGCGCAATAATATGAAGGTCACCCTCGATAAAATCGCGTCCACGACGCGCAACGCCCGGATTCCCCGGGAAGTCCTCCTCTCCGACGACATCCAGGCCAAGGAAGGCATGGTGCTCGCCGTCCGCGTCCACGGAAAGAAGACCGTGTACAACACGCTCGAGGACATTCACGGCCGCATGATCGACCTCAACGACGGCGACGTCATCGCCGCCGTCCTCGGCACGCGCCGCGCCCTGCGCGGCTACGCGGGCCACGTCCCGGCGTCCATCAAGGTCGGCGACAAGCTCGACATCCTCAACCTCGGCGGCGTCATCGGACGCTGCACGTCGGTGAACCTCGAGATCGGCAAGCCCCTTCAGGCCGAGGTGCTCGGCCAAATCCTCTCCTTCCCCCACCTCGGGGAGCGCGTCGGCGTGCCCGCTTCGATCAGGACGGGCGCCGTGGCCTGGTCGGACAAGCTCGAGAAGAGCGCGCCGATCATCTACGTCGCCGGCACCTGCATGAACGCGGGCAAGACCTTCGCCTGCGGCGAGATCATCCGCTATCTGGCCAAGAAGGGCTACCGGGTCGGCGCGGCCAAGCTCACCGGCGTCTCGCTCCTGCGCGACACCATGAGCATGGTTGACCGCGGCGCGGTGAAGGGCCTGTCTTTCACGGACGCGGGCGTGGTGTCCACGACCGGAGCCGTCTCGGTTCCCGTCGCGAAAGGCCTGATCAACGCGCTGAACAAGGAAGAGCTCGACGTTCTCGTCATCGAACTCGGCGACGGGATCATGGGCGAGTACGGCGTGCAGGAAATCCTGTACGACAAGGAGCTCATGGGCGCCGCGGCGGCGCACGTCATGTGCGCCAACGACCCCGTCTCCGCCTGGGGCGCGGTCGAGCTGTTCGTCAACCGCTTCAAGCTGAAGGTGGACGTGCTCTCCGGTCCCGCGACGGATAACGCGGTCGGCAAGGAGTTCATCGAGAACCAGGTCGGAGTCAAAGCGATCAACGCCCGCATCGAGCAGGAGCTTCTCGGCCAGTTCATCGAGAAGTCCGTGTTCGCGGGGGTGGCCGCTTGAAGAAGATCAAGGTCGGAATCGAAGGCGGCGCGGGATTTACCGGCGGCGAGCTGATTCGCCTCCTGCTCTCGCACCCCAACGTCGAGCTCGCCGCGGCGACCTCGTCCACGTTCCCGGGCCAGCCCGTATTCCTGGCTCACCCCAACCTGCGCGGCCGGACGAATCTGTCCTTCACCCGCAAGCTCGACTACGCCAAGCTCGACTGCGTGTTCCTCGCGGGCGGACACGGCGACGCCATGGCGGAGGTGCCCGCCATTCTGGCCGGCGCGCCGAAACTCCGGCTCATCGATTTGTCCGGCGATTTCCGCCTGCGCGACGAATCGTTGTACCCGATCTGGTACACGCGCAAGCACAAGGCGCCGGACCTGCTCAAGAAATTCGCTTACGGCTTGGTCGAGCTCAACCGGCCGGAGATCGCCAAGACGCGCCTCGTCGCCAATCCCGGTTGCTTCGCCACCGCGACGGCCCTGGCCCTCGGGCCTCTGGCCAAAGGCGGCGTGACGGGCGTCGTCTCGGTCACCGCGATCACCGGCTCCTCCGGCTCCGGCACCAACGCCTCGCCGATCACGCACCACCCCACGCGCCACAGCAACATGAAGGCGTACAAGCCCTTCACCCACCAGCACATCCCCGAGGTCGAGCAGATCCTCGAGCGGCTGGCTGGCGGCAAGAAGGCGTTGAAGCTGTCGCTCGTGCCCATCTCCGGCCCCTTCGCCCGCGGCATCTACGCGGTGTGCCAGGTGGACCTGCCCAAGGGCTGGACGGCCGAGAAGGTGAAGGACCTGTACGCGACCGCGTATAAGGGAAGCTCCTTCGTCCGCCTCGTGCCCGAGCCCCCCTCGCTCAACGCCGTCAACGGCTCCAACCACTGCGACGTGTACGTCACCGTGCAGGAAGGCCGCATCTGCGTGATCTCCGCGATCGACAACCTGGTCAAGGGCGCGTCGGGACAGGCGATCCAGAACCTCAACGTCATGATGGGCTGGAACGAGGACGCGGGGCTCGAGATGGCGGGGCACTACCCGTGAGCTCCATGAACTTGGAAGACCAATACGTCCTGCCGACGTACGAGAAGTTTCCCTTCGCCCTGGAGCGGGGCGAAGGCTGCTGGGTTTGGGACGAGGCGGGCAACAAGTACCTCGACCTCTACGGCGGGCACGCCGTCGCCGCGATCGGGCATTCCCCGGTCGAAGTGACCGCCGCCATCACGAAGCAGTCGGCCAAGCTTCTTTTCTATTCCAACCTCGTCTATCTCAAGGTCCGCGCCGAAGCGGCCAAGGCGCTGGTGGATTTCTGCGGCGAGAACGGCTCGCAGGTATTCTTCTGCAACTCGGGCGCCGAAGCGAACGAGAACGCGATGCGCATCGCGCGGTGCGTCACGGGCAAGGCGAAGATCGTGGTGGCTGAGGGCGGATTTCATGGCCGCACGGCGGCGGCGATCGCGGCGACCGGCTACAAATACCGGAAGAATATGTCCGGCTTGGGCGGGGACATCGTGCACGTGCCGTTCGGCGACCTCAATGCCGCCGAAGCGGCTCTGACCGATGCCGCTGCCTTTCTGCTCGAGCCGATCCAAAGCGTTCAGGGCGCCACGACGGCGACGAGCGAATACCTTCAAGGTCTCGAAGCTCTCTGCAAGAAAAGCGGAGCGCTTCTCATTTTCGACGAGGTCCAGACCGGCCTCGGACGCGTCGGCGCCCCGTCGGCCCGACACGCGTTCAACGCGCGGCCGCACCTGCAGACCTTCGCCAAGGCGATCGCCTCCGGCGTGCCCGCCGGAGCGGTTCTCGCGACGCCCGAAGTCTCCGCCAAGGTGAAGCCCGGCGCGCTGGGTTCGACCTTCGGCGGAGGACCTTTGGCTTCCGTCGCGATCAGCGCCACGATCAAGGCGATCATCGACAAGCAATTGACTGAGAACGCCGCTGAGATGGAAGAGCTCATCCGCGCGACCTTCAAGTTCCCTCAGATCAAGGAAATCCGAGGCAAAGGCCTATTGCTCGGCCTCGTTCTCGACCGGCCCTCCAAGGCCGTGCGGGACGCCCTCCTGGCTAAAAAAATTATTGTCGGCGGCGCGGACGACGCGAACGTCATCCGGCTCCTTCCCCCGCTCACCGTGGGGCCCGCCGAGATCGGCCTTCTGCGCGGCGCGCTCGAGGAAATTTTCGCCTCCGAGGCGGTGGCCGCTTGAAGCACTTCACGCACCTGAAGGACTTCACGATCGACGAGCTGAACTCAATCATCGACTCAGCGATCGCGCTGAAGAAGTCGGCTCCCGCCGGTATGCCCCTCGCCGGGAAGTCCCTCGCGTTCTGCTTCATGAACCCCTCGCTGCGGACCCAGGTCTCCTTCTCGGTCGCGACCGCGTCTTTGGGCGGCCACCCGGTGACCCTGAGCCTCGGCTCGGGCGGCACGTGGGGCATGGAGTCCGTCGAGGGCGTCGTCATGGACGGCACCGCGGCGGAGCATCTCAAAGAAGCCGTTCCCGTGCTCGGCCGCATGTGCCAGGGGCTGGGACTGCGCTCCTTCCCCGCGGGCAAGTCGTGGGCGGAGGATAAAGCGGAACTCCCCCTTGCCGCCTTCATCAAGTATTCCACGGTGCCGGTCATCAATATGGAATCGGCCTCGGGCCATCCGTGCCAGGCGTTGGCCGACCTGATGACGATCCGGGAACGGATGGAGCCGAAGAAGAAGAATTTCCTGCTGTCGTGGGCCCCGCACATCAAGCCGTTGCCGATGGCGGTGCCGAACTCCTCCGTCGAGATCGCTTCGATGGCCGGGATGAACGTCACGATCGCACGGCCCGAAGGGTACGATCTCGATCCTGAAGTCATGGCGCGGGTTAAAAAGAACTGCGCCGCCAACGGCACGACCTTGCATGTCACCGACAAGGTTCCCCAAGCCTTTGACGGTCAAAACGTCGTTTACGGAAAATCCTGGGGCTCGCTCGCCAATTATGGTCAGGCCCCCTCCTCCGATCCCGCCTTCCGAAAGAAGTGGACGATTTCCTCGGCCAAGATGCAGCGGACCGACAAGGCCATTTTTATGCACTGCCTTCCGGTCCGCAGAAACCTCGTCGTGGATGACGCCGTGCTCGACAGCCCCACCTCCGTTGTCATTGATGAGGCGGAGAATCGATTGCATACCGCCAAAGCCGTTTTGATGTATCTGCTCGCTTCCCAACCGAAGCGCTTAACCGCCGCCGCCAGGAGACACCGCAAATGACCGACTCGCCCCTCATGCTCAAGCAGGCCATCCCCTACATCCGCATGTACAAGGGAAAGATCTTCGTCGTGAAGGTCGGAGGCCGCGTGGTCGGCCGTAAAGAGATGCTCGACGCCCTCGTCGAGGACGTCTGCCTGCTGCAGCAGGTCGGCATCAAGGTCGTCTTGGTGCACGGCGGCGGCAGCCAGGCCACCGACCTCTCCAAGCGCCTCGGCCTCGAGCCCAAGCTCGTGGACGGCCGACGCGTGACCGACGCGCAGACCCTCGAGGTCGCCAAGATGGTCTACGCGGGCACGCTCAACGTGGACATCCTCTCCACCTTCCGCGCACACGAGACCCAGGCCGTCGGCGTCTCCGGCATCGACGCCGGGCTCGTCATCGCCAAGAAACGCGCGGTCGGGGCCGTGGACTACGGCTTCGTCGGCGACATCGAGACCGTCGACCCCAAGGTCCTCACCACCTTGCTCGACGCGGGCATGACGCCCGTCGTCGCCTGCCTCGGCGCCGACGCCGAAGGCGGCGTGCTCAACATCAACGCCGACTCCGTGGCGGAGGCCGTCGCCCGCGCCCTTAAGGCCGAGAAGCTCGTCGTCGTCACCGACACCGAGGGCATCCTCAAGGACGTCGGCAATCCCGGCAGCCTCGTCTCCTACGCCGACATCGAGGAAGTCGAAGCGATGAAGGCCAGCGGCCGGCTCACGGGCGGCATGCTGCCCAAGGTTGCGGCCTGCATCCGCGCCCTCCAGGGCGGGGTGCGCCGGACGCACATCATCAACGGCCTCAAACCCGGGGCGTTGCTACGCGAGACGTTCACCAACGCCGGTTGCGGCACGATGATCGTCGAGAAGCGCGAGCGCCAGGAATACCAGGCGGTTGAGCTCGCTCCGGAGCCCGTCACGGCATGAACAGCGTAGACCTCCTTCAAGAGGTCATTCGAATTCCGTCTGAGTCGCGACAAGAAGATGCTGTTGTCGCTAGACTCCATTCGGCCATGCTCGAGCTCGGCCTTTCTCCGGCCGTTTCCGGCCGGAATTTGACGGCCATGCTGGACGGCGGTGACGGTCCGTTATTGCTTCTGAATTCCCACACCGACACCGTTCCCGTGGGCCAAGGCTGGACGCGCGATCCGCTGGCGGCGAACATCGAGGATGGGAAAATTTACGGCCGCGGCTCCAACGACGCGAAGGGCTGCCTGATCGCCATGATCCTGGGCGCCCAGAAAGCCTTCGCGACGAACGCGCCGAAAGGCAAAGTGCTCCTCGCGGCGTCATGCGAAGAGGAAGTGCTCGGGCAAGGTCTCGAGAAACTCCTGCCGACGTTGCCCAAGCCCGACGCCGCCGTCGTCGGCGAGCCGACCGGCTTGAACTCGGCGACCGCTCAGAAGGGCCTTCTTCTCCTCGAGATCACCGCGATCGGCAAATCCGCTCACGCGGCGCACGGCGGCGGGATCAACGCGGTGGAAGCCGCCGCGCGCGACGTCCTCGCGCTCTCCAAGCTCAAGTTCGACCTCGAGCATTCCGCCTTGGGCAAGACGACCTTGCAGGTCACCCAGATTTCCGGCGGCGACCGCCACAACGTGATCCCCGACCGTTGCAAATTGGTCGTCGACATCCGCACGACGCCCGCCATTTCTCCCGAAGCGATCATCGCGCTCGTGAAGAAGACGGTGGAAGGCGACGTGTTCATTCGCTCGAACCGCCTCGGATCAGTCGAAACCGATCCCGCTCACGCGATCATTCAGGCCGCGCTCGCCGCCAATCCGGCCGGCCGCGCCTACGGCTCCCCGACCCTGTCGGATTGGGTCTTCCTCAAGGGCATCCCCACGGTGAAGGCCGGCCCCGGCGACTCCAAACGCTCCCACACGCCCGACGAATACCTCGAGGTCGCCGAACTCGAGGCCGGCGTGCTGTTCTACGAGAAGCTGATCCGCTCCTACTTCGCCCGGGCGGCCTCATGAAGAAGCTTTGGCAAACGTCGGTCGATCTCGACTCCGTCGTCGAAGCCTACACCGTCGGCGCCGATCCCGAGCTCGACGCGCGGCTCCTTCAATACGAAGTCTACGGCAGCCTCGCCCACGCCTCCGGGCTCGTTTCCATCGGGGTGCTCACGAAGGCCGAGTACGCCCGCATTCGAAAGGTCCTGAGCGGCCTCAAGACGATCAAGATCACCCGCGCTCAAGAGGACATCCACACCGCCGTCGAGCAGGCGCTGACCGCCAAGCTCGGTGAGACCGGCGCCAAGGTCCACGCCGGCCGCTCGCGCAACGATCAGGTTCAGGTCAACCTGCGTCTGTACCTCAAAGATCGCCTGCTCCAGCTCGACGCCGCCGCGGGCGCCGCCGCCTCCGCCTGGGCCGAATTCGGCGCGAAATGGGACAAGCGTCCGATTCCCGGCTACTCGCACCTCCAGCGCGCCATGCCGACGACCGTGGGCCACTGGGCCGCCTCGCACGTGGAGGCCTTGCTCGACGCGCGCCGCGCTCTGCGCTTCGCCTTCGACGAGGCCGACGCCTGCCCGCTCGGCTCGGCCGCCGGCTACGGCGTAATGCTCCCTCTTCCGCGCGAGAAAGTCGCCAAGCTTTTAGGATTCTCCCGCGTGCAGCGCAACACCCTGCGCGTCCAATCAAGCCGCCCCCGGCTCGAGGCCGCCGTGCTGTCGTCTCTGTGCCTCGTCGCGCGCGATCTCGGCACCTTGGCCTGGGACCTGTCGCTGTACTCGACGGCCGAGTTCGGCTTTCTCAAGCTCGCCGACTCCTTCACCACGGGCTCGAGCATCATGCCCCAGAAGAAGAACCCCGACGTGGTCGAGCTGACGCGAGCCCGCGCCGCCATGTTCCCCGGCTGGCTCAATCAGGTCCTCATGATCGGCCAATTGCCGTCCGGCTACCACCGCGACTATCAGCTCACCAAAGGTCCGCTGTTCACCGCCCTCGACACCATGGGTCAGATGCTCGACGTCGCCGCGCGCCTGCCGCAGTCCCTGAAGGTCAACGAGGACCGTTGCGCTGCGGCCGTCACCTCTGACCTCATGGCCACCCATGAGGCGATCGCGCTCGTCAGGGGCGGAATGCCGTTTCGCACCGCCTATCGTGAGGTCGCCGACCGTGCCCGCGCCGTCGCGGTCCCCCTCCCAGTCGGCAAGGCGGAACTCCCGACCCATATCGGAGCCCCCGGCGCACCCGACTGGAAATTTCTTAGTTCCGGAAACTCCCGGGCCACGCGGTGGGCGAACAGGAAACGCCGCGATCTCGCCAGCCGTTGGTCGGCGTTATCGTCCGGACGTAATCGCGAGCAGTGAACGATCCTCTTCCCTGCCCGGGATGCCCGACCATGCTCACCCCGGACATCCACACCTGTCCCAATTGTCTGCGCGTTCGCACTGTGGAGGAAATCGCGCGCGGCTACGCCGCGCGAAGATCGCAGGAGAAAGAGCGGCGGAATCGACCCGTTAAATCCGTCGCGATGATCTTCATTTTCATCGCGGCGGCATTCCTTCTCGCCAAGATGGGAAAGCACGCCTGGGACCGGCGGTTAACGACGCGCCCGGCTCCAATCGGGTCACGCCTGGACGCCATCGATGAGGCCCTCCG
>CALRXP010000050.1:0-12571 GCA_943372155.1 Candidatus Endomicrobiellum trichonymphae
GTGACGGCCGTCGGCCCCCAGGCGGTCTCGAGCAACGGCTGGCGCGCCGAACCCGCCTCTAGATCGCCGAGGTTGTCGAGAACCATGAGCCAGCGGTCCACGACGAAGCGCGGCACCCACGAGCGCAGGGGCACGAACTCGCCGAACGGGACGAGCTGACGCTTGGCGTAGAAGCCCTCGAGCTTGCCGTCCGCGCCGATCAGCTGGACCGCGTTCGCGGGGCCGCCGCCGTGATCCGGGGAAGCGATGACGCCGACGAGGTTCTTCGCGCCGAGCTTCGCGGCCCAGCGGGCCGCCTCGGGCACGGCCTCGTCGCGCTTCGACCAGCGAGGAATCGCGGTTTCCGGCCACACCACGAGCGCCGGCGCCGCCGCGCGAGGACGGGCGAGGAGCTCGTCATAGCCGGCCAAAATCTCCGCGACCCAGGCCTCGTTCCACTTGTGATACTGGTCCACGCGCGGCTGCAGGATCTCGACGCGGGCCGAGGCGCCGCGCGATTCGGGGCGCGCCGCGAGAACCTTGGCGCCGTGGGCCCAGACGCCCGCGGCGAGCGCCAGCGCGCAGACGAGCGCCGGCACGGCGTCCTCACGCTTTTCCTCGACCCAGGCCTCGGCCACCGCCGCGTTGACCAGCATGAGGACGAAGTCGATCAGATGCGGCCCGCCCCAGGATCCGGCCTGAATGAGGCCCAGGTTGGTCCACTGCGTGTAGGCGAGCAGGTCCACGCCGAAGCGCGGTGTGAAGCGCGAGGCCACGGACGCGACCGCGGTCCAGCACAGCGCCCAGAGCCACGGTCGCGCGGCGCGCGCGAACGCCGCCGAGGACCAGGAGGCGAGTGCCGAGACCGCGGCCCAGCTCGCGCCGAGGACGCTCGCCAAGGCGATCACGGCGAGCGCGGACACGGGCGCCGGGACCTGCGCGAAGCGGCAAGTCGCGTAAATCCAGTGCAGGGCGACGGTGTGATACGCGAAGCCCGCGACGAAGCCGCAGAGCGCGGCGCGGCGGACGGTGGGCGCGGCGTTCGCGGCGACGACGAGGGGAACGAGGCCCAGCCACGCGAAAACCCATAGCCCCGGCGAGGGCAGGCCGAAAGCCGCGAGCGCCCCTCCCAGGGCGATCGCGCCTAGTTGGGCGAGTCCGCCCCGTGGCATTTCTTGTACTTCTTGCCCGAGCCGCAGTAGCAGGGATCGTTGCGGCCGATGCTCTGGATGCCGTTGGGCACCGCGGCCGAACCGCCCGACAGGATGCTCTTGGGCGCGGCCGGCCTGGCCGGAGCCGCCGGCTCTTCGACCACGTCCTCGCCGGACGTCGGGCTCGCCTCCGGATGGACCGCGATGGTCGGCGGCGGCGCGACCGGCGCCTTGGGCGCCTCGACGCGGAACACGTACTCGACGGTCTGCTCGCGCACGCGGCCGAGCAGGGCCTCGAAGTAACGGAAGGATTCCTTCTGATACTCGACCTTCGGGTCCTTCTGCGCGTAGGCGCGCATGAAGATCGCCTTCTTGAGATGGTCGAGGTCGTAGAGATGGTTCTTCCAGGCCTTGTCGATCATCTGCAGCATGACCATCTTCTCGACTTCCTTGAAGTCGTAGCCGGTGAAGTCCGCGGGGCGGCGCGCGTAAATGTCCATCGCGGCCTTGAGCAGATCGCGCTTGAGGCCTTCCTTGGAGAGGCGCGAGGCCTCTTCGGCCGTCGGGTTCCAGGAGATCGAGAACGTGCGCTCGAGATAGGCGGTGAGCTCGAGGAGGTTCCACTTCGTGGAGTCCATCTCGTCGGGAATCGCCGCGTCCACCTGCTCATAAACGTCTTCCTGAATCATCGCCTGGATCTGGGCGCTGACGGACTCGCCGAACAGGATCTCGTCGCGCAGCTTGTAGGCGACCTCGCGCTGCTTGTTCATCACGTTGTCGTAATCGAGCAGCTGCTTACGGATGTCGAAGTTGTGGGTCTCGACCCGGCGCTGGGCGTTCTCGATCTGATAGGAGACGAGGCCGGACTCGATGACCTCGCCCTCCTTCATGCCGAGCTTTTCCATCAGCGGCGCGATGCGGTCGGAACCGAACAGGCGCATCAGCTCGTCGTCGAGCGCGAGATAAAAACGGGTGGAGCCGGGATCGCCCTGGCGGCCGCAGCGGCCGCGGAGCTGGTTGTCGATGCGGCGCGACTCGTGGCGCTCCGTGCCGAGGACGTGCAAGCCGCCGAGGCCTTTGACGACCTCGTACTCGGCCGGATCCTGGGGGTTGCCGCCCAAAAGAATGTCCGTGCCGCGGCCGGCCATGTTCGTCGCGATGGTGACGGCGCCTTTACGGCCCGCCTGCGCGATGATCTCGGCTTCCTGCTCGTGGTACTTCGCGTTCAGCACCTGGCAGGGCACGCCCTTGCCGCGCAGCATGGCGGAGAGCTTCTCCGACTTCTCGATGGAGCGCGTGCCGACGAGGACCGGCCGGCCGACCTTCCACAGCTCGGTGACTTCCTCGACGATGGCGTTGAATTTTTCGCGCTCGCTCTTATAGACGAGGTCGGACTGGTCCACGCGGCTCGTGATCCGGTTCGTCGGGATCTCGCGCACTTCCATCCCGTAGATTTCCTGGAACTCGTCGGCCTCGGTCATCGCCGTGCCGGTCATGCCCGCGCGCTTGCGGTAGATCTTGAAGAAGTTCTGGAAGGTGATGGTGGCGAGCGTCTGGTTCTCTTCCTTGGGCGCGAGATTCTCGTGCGCCTCGACGGCCTGATGAAGGCCGTCGGACCAGCGGCGGCCAGGCATCAGGCGGCCGGTGAACTCGTCGACGATGATGACTTCCCCGTCCTTGACCACGTACTCGACGTCGCGCTTATAAAGGTGCCACGCCCGGAGAGCCTGCGTGATGTGGTGGACCCACTCGCCCTCGAGGTCGTCGTAGAGGTTTCCGAGCCCGAGCAGGGCTTCGCACTTGCTGACGCCCTCTTCCGTCAAAATCGCGGTGTGGTTCTTCTCGTCGACGATCGCGTCCCAGCCTTTCTGAAGATCGGTGCCGGAGTACTTCGCCTGGATCTCGTCCTCTTCGGTGATGATGCGGACCTTGAGGTGCGGGATCAGCTTGTTGACGATGGCGTAGCGCTCGGTGGACTTCTCGGCGGCGCCGGAGATGATCAGCGGGGTGCGGGCCTCGTCGATGAGGATCGAGTCGACCTCGTCGATGATCGCGTAGTACAGGTGCTGGAGCACGCGCTCTTCCTTGCGCACGACCATGTTGTCGCGCAGGTAGTCGAAGCCGAGCTCGTTGTTGGTGATGAAGGTGATGTCGCACTTGTAGGCGGCCTGGCGATCGGCGTTGGACACGTCGTGCTGGACGCAGCCGACGGTGAGGCCGAGAAAGCGGTACACGGGCCCCATCCACTCGCTGTCGCGCTTGGCCAGGTAGTCGTTGACCGTCACGATGTGGCAGCCCTTGCCGACGAGCGCGTTCAGGTACGCGGGCGCGGTCGCGACGAGCGTTTTACCTTCGCCGGTGCGCATCTCGGCGATCGAGCCGTTGTGCAGGACCATGCCGCCGAGGAGCTGGACGTCGAAGTGACGCAGGCCGATCGAGCGGCGCGCGGCTTCGCGGCAAAGGGCGAAGGCCTCGGGGAGAACCTCGTTGAGCGCTTCGATCTCGGCCTGCTTGCGGGCCTCGCGGTGATCGTCGTCGTTGGCGGGCACCGTGATGCGGGCGAAGGAAGCGGCCACGCGGGCCTTGAGGGCCTCGGTGCGGACCGGGAAATCGGCATCGGCCAGCGCCTTGATCTCGGCCTCGTAGGCGTTGCACTTCGCCAAAAGCGGAGCGAACCGCTTGAGCGTCCGCTCGCTGGGCGTGCCGAAGGCCTTCTCGTACAGAGCTTTGATCATGGCTGAGAGTCCAGTGTAGCAATTTCGCCTATGGCTAAAGAAACGCCAGGCGGATTCTCAGGGTTTGCGGCGCATATGCAGGAGCTGCTGGCCTATGTTGCCCCAGGCCCCGCCGCGGCCGCCGTTGGCTTTCAGCGGAGCGCGCCAGATGAAATGGTGCGCGACCTCGGCGAGCGCGATCACGGCGAGAATGGAGAGCAGCCCCACGAAAAACGCCATGGCCGCGGAACCGCTCCCGGCCGCGACGCTCCAAGGGAACAGCACGCCCGACAGGAACGCCGGGACATGCCCAAACAACGACGCCGTCCAAAGCCCGAGCGCGGTCAGCGCCGCGACGGGATAGGCGACGGCGATTGCCTCGGCGACCGCCCGGAACCGGGCGCGTCCCGACGGAGAAAGAAACGGGTAGCGGTAGTAACGGCCCCACCAGAAAGCCCCGACGAGAGCGAAGTGCACGGGCAAGATTGTCAGCGGCAGGAACGATCCGGCGAACTGGATCCCGGTCATCCCCGGAATCGCGGAATGGATGACGTTCCACAAATAAGCGCTGAGGCCGATGCCCCACGTGACGACGATGATCGCCTTGCCGAAAGCGTCCTTGACGCCCGCGGGCATGGGGCCTTTGTGGCCGGCCTTCCGGCTCCGGGACTCATTGAGCGGGGCCGCGACGGCGGCTTCGGAAGATGTTCCCTGCGCGGGAGCACCGGACGCGGCTCCAGGCGCCGAGCGGCCGAGAATCGCGCGGCGCGATGCGCCTTCACCGCTCGGGCCCGCGACGCCGGGCGCCTTGCGGCCAAACGAGGGCCAGGAGAAGAACGAGGACCGGGACTTTTCTCCGTCGAAGACGGCGTCGAAAGACGGAGACTTCGTCTCGGAGGCGACGCGCGCGGCGCCTTCGAGCGCGGGCATCGGCGCGGGCGCAGGCGCGACGCCCTCGCGGGCCGCGGCCGGCGCGGGAACGGGCACGAGCGCGGAGGGAATGGCGGCGGCCGCGGGCTTGAACTCGGCCGCGGCGGCGACCACCGGCTGAGCCGAGGCAAGCGCGGAGGCCGGCGCGACACGGGCGGCCTGAACCGCCGGCACGGCGAACGTCGGAACGGGAGCGGACGGCGCCGCCGACAGGGAGCCGCCGAGGGCCGCCGGAGACAAGGCGCCAAACTGCGTCGCGCCGATCGCCGGAACGGGGGAGACGGCTCCGGCCTGGCCGGTATTGGCGCCGGCTTCGCCGATCGAGACGCGGCCATTGACCTGCGCCGAAGCGGGTCCCGCGAGGGTCAAGATCAGGAGCAGCCATGCCGTCATACCCATACTATGGAGGAAGGGCGGACAGGCGGCATGGGCCCTAGGACCCAAACATCGGTAGGTCAAAATAGTCTTTTTAAATAAAGACTAATTTTTAAGACGAGCCTTCGTAATCCGGTCTCCCGGCTCAAGGGCATCAAGGACGTCCATTCCCGCCGTCACCCGGCCGAAGGCGGTGTAGCGGCCGTCCAAATGGGGCGTCGGAACCAGGCTGACGAACAGCTGACAACCGCCCGTATCGGGGCCGGCTTTGGGCATGCCCAAGGTCCCGCGCCGGAACGGAAGGCGATTGACCTCATCGACGATCCGGAAGCCATCGTCGCCCCAACCCGAGCCGCGCGGATCGCCGCCTTGCACGACGAAGGCGGTTACGACCCGGTGCCAGATCGTCCCGTCGTAAACGCCGCGCCGCGCGGCATCGGCGATCGCCGCGGCGGTGTTGGGCGCGGCGGCCGCGTCGAGAAACAATTCGACGGTCCCTTTTTCCGTCTCGAGGATCAACGTCGGCGAAGACGCCAGCGGCGGGAAGGCCCTCGGCGCGTCGAGCGGCGCCCCGGCCTTCACCGCGACGCCGGAGGCCTTGAGGGCTTTGCGCAGGGAGTCGCGGATTTCGGCGGTGAGGTCCTTGCGCGTCCACGCCGCCTGGAGCGCGCCGGCGAGCGCCGGAGCCTTGCGCTCGGCCGCCGCGTCGATCGCGGTGCCCAGGACCTCGAGCTCGGATTTGGGATCGCGGAGAACCGTCTCGAGCGCGGCCGAGGCCGCCGGCGACGTGGACACCGCCAAGGTCTCGAGCGCCTGCGCGGCGACGCGACGGTCGCCGTCGGCGACGCCGAGGCCCAGAACGCGCTCGCCGTCGGGAAGGAAAGCGCTGGCCTCGTACGCCTTGGCGCGGACCCACCACTGCGGATCTTTGCGGGCGCGCTCCAGGCGCGCGGCCTCGGCGCCGCGGCGGAGCTTCGCCAGCGCGAGCAAGGCGCGGCCTCTCGGCATCGGGCTGTCGGCGTCGGCCATCGCCTCAAGGCGCGAGGCGAGCTCGGCGCGCCCGGTGGCGGCGACGGCGTCGGCGGCGGCGGCGCGTACATGAACGGACGGGTCTTTAAACACGGAGTCGGGAAGCTGATCGGCGGCTTTGGCCGAGCCGAAGGAAGCGACGGCTTCGGCGCGGACGTAAAGATCCGGATCAGAGAGCAACGACGGATCGGCGGAACGGCCTAATTTTGAAACGGATCGAACGGCAAAGAGGCGGGTCACCTTGTCGGAGTCCTTCTCTGCAAGAACCAACGACTTCTCGGCCCTTGGATCGGGATAGCGGGTGAAGGCGTAAACCGCGCGCCAACGAACTTCGGGATCGGCATCGGCGGCCAAGGTCAACAGCTTATTGACCGTCGCCGTCGAGTAGTCAGGAACACGCTTCAAAAATCTTCGCCGGAACAACGCCGTCGCGACTTCGCCTCTCACGCCGGCGTCGATATCGGTCCCGGCGGACAGGAGATCGTTCTCGACGGCGGGGCCTCCGGTCTTGCCCAGCGCCTCGACGGCGGCCCGGCGAACCGGCGCTTCGGGATCGGAAACGACGGGGATCAAGGCCGCGGCCGCCGCTTCGCGCAGGGAGATTTGCGTGGCCGGCTCGGCCCCGTCCTCGGGAAGCTCGGCCATGCCGATCTGGCCCAGGTCCCATGCCGCTTTGGCGCGCGTCGCGGCGTCAGGGGATTCCAGCGCGGCGCGGCCGGTCGCCAGGCGATCGGGCGCGCTGGGTCCGCGCTCGGCCGCGCAGCCCGTCATGACGGCGAGAACAGCGAGAGCGAGCACGCGCATGCCCCGATTATATATCCTTAAGAAACGCTCATGCGCCGATCCCTCTTCTTCGCCCTGCTCGTTTCCTCTCTCGCGGCCTGCGTCACCGTCGAGCCTCCTCCGCCCGATCCGCGCGGAACGGTGAAGCCGGGCCAGCGCTTGATCGTCCTGGTCCACCAGTCGCCGGGCCCGTGGATCATCGCCGACGCCGACTCGAAGGCGGAGACTGCGCTCAAGATCCTGCCGCTCGGCAATTTCCTGCAGGGCATGCAGGAAGACCGCGTCAACGAGCTGTCGAAGGAAATCCAGCCCTATCTACCTCGCCCCCGCTATGACCGCGCCGTCGAGACCGCCCTCATCCGGGCGTTGAAATCCGCGCACGGCGGCCAGGTGCAGACCGCCGCCGAGGCCGGCATCGCGCCTCTTCAGATCAAGGAGTGGAACGCCGCGGCCGACCAGCTCGACTGGCGCCGCAAGTATTACTTCATCGAGTCCAAACCCTCCCCGCGCGACTACTCGAAGCTGCTGTCGCTCGACGACGCCGTGATCCTGGACGTGAACGTGTCCTTCGGCCTGGAGCCCGACGATCAGGAGCGGACCTTGCCCTTGCTCTCCGCCGCGGCGCGTCTCTACCGCGCCGACACCGCCAAGACGCTGTGGAGCCGGGAGTCGCGGCTGAGCGACTCGACTTCTTCGATGACGTTGACCGAGTTCCGCGCCGATCCGCCGCAGCTGACGGACCGTCTCTACGCGATGGCCGCCCCTCTCGGCGAGAAGATCGCGTCCGGCCTGGCGCGCGACGTGTCTCTGCAGCCCGCGCCCGCCCCGATCATCGCTCCGACGCCGTCGGCGCCGGAGGCGACCTTCATCAACGGCGCCTCTCCGTACGCTTCGACGACGACGGCAACGGTGGAACTCTCCACGGCGCCCACCGTCTCGACGACGACGATCATTTCGACGACGACTGCGCCCGCGCAGTGACGATCGTCGCGGCGGTCGCCGGCGCCACCGGCCTCGTCGGCGACTGCGTGCTTCGCCGCTTGCTCGCCGATTCCGAAGTCTCCCGCGTCGTCGCGCCGACCCGCCGGGCCTTGGCCGCGCACCCGAAGCTCGACAATCCGCTGATCGTCGCGGGCTTCCCCGTCCTCGCCGGGATCGACGAGGCTTACGGCTGCCTCGGCACCACGCGCAAGGACGCGGGCAGCGACGAGGCGTTTCGCGCCGTGGACTTCGACCTGACCGTCGCCTTCGCGAAGGCGGCCAAGGCGGGCGGGGCGCGCCGCTTCGGGCTGGTCTCCTCGACCGGCGCGGACGCCGGCTCTCGGCTGTTGTACCCGCGCACCAAGGGCGAGGCCGAGAAGGCCGTCTCCGGGCTCGGCTTCGAGACCGCGGTGATCGCGCGCCCCTCTCTTCTATTGGGAGTGCGCGCCAAGCCCCGCGCCGCCGAGAAAATCGGCGAGACCGCGCTCGCCTTGGCGGCCCCTCTCCTGATCGGCCCGTGGCGTAAATACCGGGCCATCTCCGGCGAAGCGGTCGCCGCGGGCCTGATCGCCTCCGTCCGGGGACGCTACCCCGGAGCTTTGATCCTGGAATCCGACGCGCTGAGCCGGGGGCGCATTGAGTAGAATAGCCCCGTGAACGCCCTCAACGTCGCCGTCGCCGGGCTCGGAACCGTCGGCCGGGAGACCGTCCGCCTCTTGCGCGCCCGCCGCGCCGAGTTCAAGGAACGTCTCGGCGCCGAGCTGCGCCTGGTCGCCGTCGCCGACCGCGACGCCGGCAAAGAGGCGCGCGCTCTCGGCCTGCCCTCCTCGGTCGTCCGGTACAAGGACCCCCTCGAGATGGCCAAGCGCGCCGAGGCCGATCTGTTCGTCGAGCTTCTCGGCGGCCTCGACACGCCCAAGCGCTTCGCGCTGACGGTCCTCGGCCGCGGCAAGGCCCTCGTCACGGCCAACAAGCGCCTCCTCGCGCACGAATGGCCGGTCGTCACCGGCGCCGCGCGCGAGAACGGCGCGCGCCTCGCCTTCGAGGGCAGCGTCGCCGGCGGCGTGCCCGTCCTGCGCGCCCTCGAGCTGTCCTTCTCCGGCGACCGCGTGCTCGGCGTGGACGGAATCCTCAACGGCACGACCAACTACATCCTGTCCCGCGGCGAAGAAGGTCTGTCGCCCGAGGACGCGCTGAAGGAAGCCCAGGAGCTCGGCTTCGCCGAAAAAGATCCGACCATGGACGTCTCCGGCCAGGACGCCGCGCAGAAGCTCTCCGTGCTCGCGGGACTCGTGACCGGCGGCTGGCTCAAGCCCGGAAGCTTCCCCGTCGACGGCATCGAGTCGATCTCGGCGCGCGACATCGCGTTCGCGCGGGAGCGCCTGGGCATGACCGTCCGCTTGATCGCCTCCCTGCGCTTTTCGACGAAGGGCGCCGCTCCGTCGGTCGACGCCTCGGTCACGCCGACCTTGCTCAAGCTCTCTCATCCGCTCGCCGCCGTGCGCCGTCAGTACAACGCGCTGATGGTGCACACCGCCTCCGCCGGCGACCTGATGTTCTACGGCAAGGGCGCGGGCGCGGGACCCACGGCCTCCGCGGTGCTCGCCGACGTGTTCGTGCTCTCGCGCGACATCCTGGGCGGCCTGCCGCCCTCGGCCATCGCCGAGCGCAAGCTCGCCCTCGTCTCCCCGGATGAAGCGTCCTCGGGCTGGTATCTCCGGCTCGACGTGCTCGACAAGCCCGGCGCGCTCGCCCGCATCGCGGACGCGCTCGGCCGCGAGAAAGTCTCGATCGCCGCCATCCACCAGGACAAGGCCTCCGGCTCGCGCGCCGTTCCCGTCATGATCGCGACGCACCCGGCGCCGCGCGGACGATTCGAACGAGCGCGCCGCCGGATTCTCTCCCAGTCCGCCGTCCTGCCGCGCCACTGCGCCATGAGGATGATGGCGTGACGGGTCTTATCGCGCGCTGGCGCGACCGTCTGCCGGTGACGGCCCGCACGCCGATCATCACGCTCGGCGAGGGCAACACGCCGCTCGTCCAGGCCGACCGCGTGGCCAAGGCCGCCGGACTCCCCGCCGGCTCCGTGTTCCTCAAGATCGAGGGCGCCAACCCGACGGGCTCCTTTAAAGACCGCGGCATGACCATGGCCATCTCCAAGGCCGTCGAAGCCGGCGCCACCGGCGTGCTGTGCGCCTCGACCGGCAACACCTCGGCCTCCGCCGCCGCGTACGCGGCCCGCGCGGGCCTGCGTTGCGTCGTGTTCCTGCCCAAGGGCAAGGTCGCGGCGGGAAAGCTGTCCCAGGCCGTCATGCACGGCGCCGAGATCGTCGAGGTCGCGGGCAACTTTGATGAAGCTCTGGTGATGGCCAATGAAGCCGCGAAGACCAAGGGCTTCGCGTTGGTCAACTCCTCGAACCCCTTCCGCCTCCAGGGCCAGAAGACCGGCGCCTTCGAAATCTTAGAGCAGCTCGGCCGCGCGCCCGACAATCACTTCATCCCCGTGGGCAACGCGGGCAACATCACCGCGTACTGGATGGGTTACAAAGAGGCCGGCGCCAAGCCGAAAATGTTCGGCTGGCAGGCCGCCGGCGCGGCACCCCTCGTCTCCGGCAAGGCCGTCGCCAATCCGACCACGATCGCGACCGCCATCCGCATCGGCCACCCAGTCTCCTGGAACGGCGCGATCGCCGCGCGCGACGAGTCCGGCGGCATGATCGGCAAGGTCACCGACGCCGAGATTCTCGCCGCCTACCGCTTCCTGTCGTCGAAGGAAGGCGTGTTTTGCGAGCCCTCTTCCGCCGCCTCCGTCGCGGGCCTGCTCAAGCTGGCCAAGCTGGGCCGCGCGCCCGCAGGCGTCTCGGTCTGCGTGCTGACGGGCAACGGCCTCAAGGACCCGGGCATCACCGCGCGCTTTTCGCCGAAGATCCGGCGCGTGAAGGCCGGAGGAGCGATCAAACTCTAATATGACGAAAGAAAAAGTCCTCGCCCGCGTCACGGTCACCGCTCCCGCCTCCACGAGCAACCTCGGCCCCGGCTTCGACTGCTTGGGCCTGGCCCTCGGCCTGCGCAACGAGCTCACGCTCGAGCTCCACGACGCCGCCGGCCCCACCCTCGTCGAGATCGAGGGCGCGGGCTCCGAGACTTTGCCTCGCGGCGAACACAACATGCTCGTCCAGGCCGCCCGCCGCGCCCTGCCCCCCTCTCTGCCCGGACGCCTCGTCTTCAAGGCCCGCAACCGCGTGCCCCTCGCGCGCGGCCTCGGATCCTCGGCGGCCGCGATCGTCAGCGGCCTGTGGGCCGGCGCCCACCTCTTCGGCACCTTGCGCCGCTCCGAGGACGAGCTCGAGCAGATCGCCGTCGCCCTCGAGGGCCATCCCGACAACATCGCGCCCTGCGTGCACGGCGGCCTCACCGCGAGCCTGACCGTCGACGGTCGCGCGCGCGCCCAGCGCCTGGGCATCCACCCGTCCCTCTCCTCCGTCGTCTGCATCCCCGACTTCGAGCTGTCCACGAAGAAGGCGCGCGGCGTGCTGCCCGAGGCCGTCCTGCTCGCCGACGCCGTCTACAACACCTCTCGCGCGCTCCTGCTCACGCGCACGCTCGAGACCGGCCACGTCTCGCGCCTGCCCGAGCTCATGAAGGACCGCCTGCACCAGCCCTACCGGGCCAAGCTCGTGCCGGGCCTGGCCGACGCGCTCGAAGCCGCGATCAACGCCGGCGCCGCCGGCTCCGCGCTGTCGGGCTCGGGCCCCACGGTGTTCGCCTTCGTCGAAGGCCGCAACGCCGCCGTCGGCGAGGCGATGGTCAAGGCCTTCCACAAGCACGGCGTCTCCAGCCGCTGGCTGTCCCTGGCCATCGACCATCAGGGAGTTCGCGTCGAACGCTGACATGCCCCCCCGCAAGATCACCGTCATGAAGTTCGGCGGCACCTCCGTCGCCGACCCCGAGAAGATCCAGCGCGCGGCCGAGCGCGCCATCGGCGAGCGCCGCAAGGGCTTCGGCGTCGTCGTGGTCGTCTCCGCTCCCGGCGAGATGACCGACGAGCTGATCACTTTGGCCGAGCGCATCACGCCCAATCCCGACGACCGCGAGCTCGATCAGCTGATCACGACGGGCGAACAGGTCGGCATTTCGTTATTCGCGATGGCTTGCAAGGCGCGCGGCGCCGACGCGGTCTCGCTCACCGGCCCTCAGGCCGGCATCATCGCCGTCGGCGGCGCCGCCCAGGGCCAGGTCAAGACGATCCGCACCGCGACGATCCGCCGCCATCTCGCTGCGGGCCGCATCGTGGCGGTCGCGGGTTTCCAAGGCCTCGCTCCGAACGGCGACACCGTGACGCTCGGCCGGGGCGGCTCCGACCTGACCGCGGTGGCCCTCGCCTCCGCGCTCAAGACCGGCCGCTGCGAGATTTTCTCGGACGTGAAGGGCGTCTACACGGCGGACCCGCGCATCGTCCACGACGCGCGCAAGCTGTCGAAAATATCTTTTGAAGAAATGCTCGAGCTCGCGGGCTCCGGCGCCCAGGTCATGCAGGCCCGCTCGATGGAAGTCGCCGAGCGCTTCGGCGTCGAAATCCACGTCCGTTCCGCGTTCCACCCCCAGGGCGGCACCTGGGTCGTCTCCAAG
>CALRXP010000051.1:0-12522 GCA_943372155.1 Candidatus Endomicrobiellum trichonymphae
CTTCTCACGCTCGACTCCACCCATCCCGACGCGGTCCTAGCTCTCGAGAAGCGTCTTGATCTCGACAAGACCCTGTTCATCGTCGCCAGCAAGTCCGGCGGTACGGTCGAGCCGAACGCCTTCTTCGACTACTTCTGGGAGCTGTGCGCCAAGCGCCCCGGCGCCAAGCCCGGCCGGCAGTTCGTGGCGATCACCGACACCGGAACATCCCTCGACAAGATGTCGCGCGAGCGCGGCTTCCGCAAGACCTTCCTCAACCCGTCCGACGTCGGCGGCCGCTTCTCGGCCCTGACCCTGTTCGGGCTCGTGCCCGCGGCGCTCGCGGGCATCGACGCGGGCGAGTTGCTCTCCCGCGCTCGCAAGGCCGCGGCGACGTTCTCGCCCCAGACGGCCACCGCCGCGAACCCGGCCCTGCGCCTGGGCGCGTTCATCGGCCGGCACGCCCGCGACGGGCGGGATAAGCTGACCTTGATCCTGCCGCCCTCGCTCGAGACGTTCGGGCTCTGGATCGAGCAGCTCGTCGCCGAGTCCACCGGCAAGGAAGGCCGGGGCGTTCTGCCGGTCGCCGGTGAGCCGTTGGGCGCGCCGTCCGCGTACGGCCGGGACCGGGCGTTTGTGCGCCTGACGGTCAAAGGCCATCCCGAGCCGAAGATCGATGCGGCCCTCGCCGCGCTCGAGCAGGCCGGCCACCCCGTGCTGCGCCTCGAGCTCGAGGACGCTCTCGATCTCGGCGCGCAGTTCCTGCTGTGGGAGGTCGCCACGGCCGCCGCGGGATTCCTCTTGAAGGTGAACCCCTTCGACCAGCCCGACGTGCAGACGGCCAAGGACAAGACCAAGGAGGTCCTCAACGGGCTCAAGGACGCGGGGCCGGACAAGGCGAGCCTGCGCGCGGGCGGCTTGGCCGCTTTCGCGGATGCCGGCCTCGTCTCCGCGCTCAAGGCCGACGCCGGCCAAGACCGTCCGTTGCGCGAAGTGCTCGGCGCGCACCTGTCGCGCGTGAAAGCGGGGGACTACGTGTCGGTGCTGGCGTTCCTCGCCGAATCCGACGAGAGCCGCCGCTTGATCGAGGAGGTCCGCGCCCGCCTGAGCGCGCGCACGACCGCCCCGGTCACCGTCTCCTGGGGACCTCGCTACCTGCACTCGACCGGACAGTTGCATAAGGGCGGCCCGGCCAAGGGCGTCTTCCTCGTCCTCAGCGACGGGGAAAAGGCCAAGCTCCCCGTGCCCGGAAAGCCGTTCTCTTTCGGCGAGCTGTGCCGCGCTCAAGCGAAGGGGGACTCCGCCGCGATGCTGTCGGCGGGCCGCCGCCTGCTACGGCTCGACCTCGGAGTCAACACTCTCGAGGGCCTGCGCGCTTTGACGAACGCCCTCACCGATACCACGGCGGCGGCCCGATGAGCAAGCTCACGCCGAAGGCGTTCAGCGCCAAGACCGCGAAAGCCCGCATCGTCCTCACCGACATCGACGGCGTCTTGACGTCGGGGACGATCTATCACTTCGTCGATCCGACCGGGGAGCTCGTGGAGTTCAAGGGCATCCATGCTCAGGACTCGATCGCGATGGCGTGGCTGACGGAATGCGGGCTGATCACGGGCGTGATCAGCGGACGCGTGTCGAAAGGCACGGACGCACGGCTGCGCATGCTCAAGGTCAAACATATTTATCAGCACCGTCTCGACAAGGCCGCAGTCCTAGCCGAGATCATGAAGGCCGAGAACCTGACCAAGGACCAGGTCGTCTACGTCGGCGACGACATCCCCGACCTCGCGGTCATGTCCCGCGTCGGCCTGGCGATCGCGCCCGCCAACGCGCGGCCCGAAGTCAAAGCGGCCGCACACTGGGTCACGAAGGCTCGCGGCGGAGACGGCGCCTTCCGTGAGCTGGTCGAGGTCATCCTGCGCAGCCAGGGGCTTTGGGACGGAATCATCGAGAAGTACCGTTAATCGTTGACGCGGGCCTCGGACCAACGCTAGAATCGCAACGGACCCCATGATCGACCTCTTCGGACTCGGCAAGCAAGATCCTCAGGAACCGCAGCAGCCCGCGGAATCTCCCGCCGCATCCGAAGCGGCCCTCGAGCCCTCCGCGCCCCGGGGCTCGCACAAGCTCTGGGCCTTCCTGCTCGTTCTCGACTCGGTGTTCGTCATCGTGTTCGCCGGCGCCGTGGCCGCGAAGGTCTACCAGCACTGGAAGGCCCCGGCCGTTCCCGTAATCGTGGCGCCTCGCAAGAGACCCGTGAAAGCCGTCGAAGAACCCGTCGCCTCGACCGCGCCGGCGCCCGCTCCCGAGCCCGTCAAAGCGCCGGAGCCGGTCAAGCCCGCGCCCGTTGTCGCGAAACCGGCCCCAGACGCGCCTCGCCCGCCGAAGCCTTCCATGCTCGCCGAGGCGCCGAAGCACCGCGAGACGCCCAAGCCGGCTGACGCGGGGGGGAAGACGGCAAAGTCCCCGGCTCCCGCTCCCGCCCCTGCTCCCGCCGACGGCAAGATCAAGGCGCTTAAGACCGAGTTCAAGGTGCGCGCCCCCAACGCGAAAGGCGTCGAGCTCGTCGGCGCATTCATCGTCCGCGGCGGCCGCAAGGAAATGACGCGTCAGGACGACGGGTTGTGGACCATCACGTTGTATCTCAACCCCGGCTCTTATCGCTACTTCTTCTCCGTGGACAAGAAGAAGGTGCTGGACCCCGAGAACCCGCACTCGGACAAGGGCCTCTCCCTCCTGTCCATACCTTAATAAGCGCGCTGGTCCGGCCTGTGACTTTGGTTGCAGTTTGGTAAAGGCTTCTGTATTGATTTCGTAACAGGGCACCGTTACACTCTTTCCAACGCGAGCCTCGCTTATACGCGGCTTGGCGCAACCTTGATGACCGGCCCCACGATGCGACGCCTTCTGACGGCTCTGGCCGCGGCCCTTTTCATGGCCGCGTTGCCGTCTTCTTCTTCCGCCGCGGCGATCCGTCGCGTCTCCCACACCTCGACGTTGCTGGCCACCGGAGATCTGCTCATCGCGGGCGGCGTCAACCAGACCGGGAACACCCTCAACTCCGCGGACATCATCTCGACCTCTCGCGGCCCCGCGATCATCGCGATCAACGCCATGGGAACCGTGCGCTCCTCGCACACCGCGACGTTGATGCCCAACGGCTGCGTGCTCGTCGCGGGCGGCAACACCGCCGCGACCGACGCCGCCGCGGTCGTTCCCACGGCCACCACCGAGATCTACAATCCGGCCACGGGCAACTGGACCGCGGGCTCCGCGATGAACGTCGCGCGCTTCAACCACACCTCGACCTTGCTCAACGACGGCCGCGTGCTGCTCTGCGGCGGCCAAAACAACGGCACCGACGTCGCCGGCAACGCCTTGGCGAGCTGCGAGCTATACACGCCGACGAGCTGCACCGCCGGCACATTCGCCGGGGCGCCGCCTTCCATGGCCCAGGCCCGCTACAACCACACCGCGGTGCTGCTCAAGAGCGGCTTGGTCTGGTTCGCGGGCGGACGCAACCCGCTCATCAGCGCGACCGGCGGCTATCTCTCGACCAGCGAGCGCTTCAACCCGACGACCAACACCTTCCTCTCCGCCGCGCCTCTCACCGAGGCCCGCTCCCACCACACGGCAACCGTCATGGGGGACGGCAAGGTGCTGGTGGTCGGCGGCTACAACAAGCGCGACGTCATCGCCAACGCCGGCGTCACCGAAAGCGCCGAAATCTACGACCCGATCTCGAACAGCATCACGCCGGCCGCCTCGATGACGGCCCGGCGCCACGCGCACTCCGCCGTCCTTTCGGCGGACGGATCGGTGGACGTCTACGGCGGCCTCGGCAACATCACGACCACCTTCATGGATGCGAGCCGGCTACTCGATGCCAACAGCAACATCACCTTCTCCCCGATCAGCGCGCCGACCGCGTCCATCACCGGCGGAACCGGAAACATCGGGCTGAATTTCCTGCTCAGCAAGCCCGTGGTCGGCGTCATCCAGAACGGCGAGATGTGGATGTCCACTCCGACCATCGTCACGACCTGGGGCTCCATCTCGTTTACTCCGGCCAGCGAGCTCGTGTCCGCCACCGGATTGCGCATCAACCTGGCGGGCCAAGCCGTCGACTGCGCGCTTCCTTTCACGCCGGACTCCGTCCTCAACAACTGCGGCTCCATCAAGACCGCGCCCGGCACCTCGGCCAAGCTGATACAGATGTCGGGACAAACGGTCTTCAACCGCCGCATCGGCCTCACTCCCGTCAATACGGCGACCGTCAACTCCGGCACGATCAATCTTCCCGGTGCGCTCGACTCCGCCAACTTGACGCGGACCTTCCTGGCCGCCAGCGGCTCGAGCCTCAATGCCGACATCACCATCACGATGGACAAGGCGTTCATCGGCAAGACGATCGATAGCGGCTACCTCAACATCGCGGACGGCTCGATCGTGCAGCTGAGCTCGTTTACGATCGCTCTCAGCAGCGGCGGGGGGAACATCCCGCCTTCCGTCGTTTTCGGCGACGCGGCGGGCAACGGCCGCGCTTCGTTCAACATCACGTTCAACAACCTCGAGGGCATCGCCAGCTATACCGGCCAGGCCCCTCAGAGCTTCGGTCCTTCCTTTGCCATCCCGCTTGCCGGGACCGTGGAGCCCCTAGCGCTGACGATGAGCCAGACTTATACCACCGACGGCGCGGATATTTCCGGCGAGACTTTCCACGTCGACATCACGACGGTCGTCATCCGCAAGATGGTCCTGGCCGACCACGAGACCTACAATCCGAAGACCAACAGCTGGTCGATCGTGCCCTTGACCGGCTTCGTCGACGTCAATCAGCGCTATGGGCATTCCGCGACCTTGCTCCCCAACAACGACACCCTCTACTACGGCGGCCGCGCCTGCACCGGGGCGACCTGCGCCACGCAGGTGGCCAGCGCGACCCCCGAGATCCAGCTTGTCTTCGCCGAAAAGAATTTCGCCGCCGGCGCCGGCTCGGCGGCCCAGGCGCGCGCTTTCCATACGTCCACCCTGCTGCCCAATGGCGATATTTTGGTCGCCGGCGGCACGAACGGCCCCAACGTTCTCTCCTCGGCCGAGACGTTCAGCCCGACCACGGAGTTTTTCTCTCCGATCGTCGGCTCCATGCGCTACGTCCGAGACCTCCACACCGCGACCCTGCTTCCCAACGGCCGCGTTCTGATCGCCGGCGGCTTCACCACGAACGCGGCCAGCACCGGGTCCACGAACACGAGCGAGATCTACTATCCCGATACCCGTATCTTCCTCGAGACGGACCCCATGATCAGCTCGCGTAGCAACCATACCGCCCTCCTGCTGCCCAACGGCAATGTCTTCGCCGCCGGAGGCTTCGGAACCAATAGCGCCCTGCAGAACGACGTCGCCTCGGACACCGCGGAAATCTACGTTTCCACGAAGTCGCGTTGGGAGGCCGCGCCGAACATGCCCGCCGGGTGCGAACGCGCCCTGCACGCGACGGTGCAGCTCAAGGACGGCCGCATCATGCTCATCGGCGGCGTCAACGGCTCCGGCGTGCTCGCGACCAGCGCCATCTACAATCCGACCACGAATTCGTGGGGGGCGAACTGCACGACCGTCACCGCCATGCCGACTGCGCTCCGCTCGCACACCGCGACCTTGCTGTTCGATGGCCGCGTGCTCGTCACGGGCGGCAACGACGGCCTCGGAGAGGCCAACGTCTCCTATATTTACGACTCCGGCGCCAACACCTGGACGGCGACCGATCCCGTGCCTTTGAGCCAAGCTCGCTTCAGCCACACGGCGACCTTGCTGCCCAACGGCAACGTCATGATCACAGGCGGCTCCCAGCGCTTCGGCTCCGTGCCCGCCCTGATCGAGACGTACCACGTCAGCGCCAGCTCCTGGGTCGTCGGCGCCATTCCCGTCAAATTCGCCACGCCGCGCGCTTTCCATACGATGACTCTGGGTCTCAACAACAAGCTTTTCGCCATCGGCGGCAGCGACGGGATCGTCGGCTCCAACGGCGTCTCACTTTACAGCACCGTGGAACGCGGCTACTTCACCGCCACTCCCGACAACTTCACCAAGAACGCGCCGCCGAGCTTCCGTCAATCCGCCATCACGACGACGAGCGCGTCGCCCTTCTTGCCGGGAACGAATCTGACCGTCAACGGCTCCCAATTCCGCGGCGGCACCGAGGCCTCGGGCGGCGGGGCCGCCTCGGCCAACTCCGCGTTCAGCTATCCTCACATGCTCCTGCAGCAGGTGGATGGTTCCGGCGGAGGCGCCTCCCAGTCGAACGGCGGCTTCGTCGTGGACCTGACGACGGAGATTTTCGTCAATGCGGGCAATCTCGCGACCTTGGACACCTCGCTGACTGTCGCCTTGCCGGCGACGAACAACGCCCTGCCCTACGGCTGGTACTCTCTGCGTACCGGCGCCAACGATCTCTATTCCGACGGCAAGCTGGTGCAGGTCGGGCCGGCCAAGCCCGTCGCCGCGCCCACCGGCATGACCGGCACCGCCCTCGGCGTTTCCTCGATGACGTGGTCCTGGAACGTCGTCGGCGGAGCGATCGACGGCTACAACGTCTACAACGCCACGACCGGCGTCTTCTTGAGCTCGATTCCCGCGACCGTCACGCCGACCTATATTCAGACCGGCCTGGATCCCGGCGCGACCGCCGCGATCATCGTCGGAGCTTACACGCTCACAGGCGACGGACCGCTGACGAACTCACCCACGTCTTACACCCTGTCCACCACCCCCGTGAACGTGACGATCGCCTCCGTCACGTTCTCCGACCTGCTGCTGTTCTGGGGAACGAACAACAACTCTTTCCCCGGAACGGTTTACGAAGTGACCGAGTCGAGCGACAACTTCGTCAACGACGTCTCCACGCCGGTGCCCCAGCTCTTCCACCTGACCGATCCCTTCACGACGATCAACAATCTTTCGCCGAACACGACCTACTTCTTCCGGATCCGCGCCATCAACCCGATCGGGTTGTTCTCGCCCTACAGCGTCGTTGTTTCGACCCGGACCCGCACACCGGTCACCCAACCCAACGCGACTGCCGGCGGCTTGACCACCACATCCATTCTCTGGAACTGGGCTGATCCCGGGGGCGTGACCAACTTCCGGGTCTACAACGCCACCACCGGCGTCCTGCTCGCCGCGCCGACCGTCAACAGCTTCAATCAGGTCGGCCTCGGAACCAACACGTTCCATTCGATCTTCGTGTCCGCCGTGACGAACGCGGGCGAGGGGCCGCTCTCACCCTCGGCCACCGCCTTCTCGGCCGCCGCCTCGCCCGGTCTGTTCGTGCCGGTCGCCAATCCGACCACGGGCAGCATCACGATCAACTGGACCAATAACGGAAATCCGCTTCTGACTCAGTACCGGGTCAAACTGACAGAATTCGATAGCGCCGGAGCCACGGTCGGCTTCTTCCTTTCAACGACGACGGGCTTCAATCAAGGTTTCCCGGGCCTCAAGCCGTCGACCTTCTACGGCCACGAGATCGTCGCGGTCAACGGCGACGGCGTCGACTCCGCCGCGGTCGCCAACGTCTTCGGCTCGACGTGGACCAAGCCGACGCCTCCGATCAATACGCGCATCCTGGGAACCACGCCGACCTCCATCACCGTCGCATGGGACTCCAACAACAACTCCTCTTCCGCCACCTATGAGGTCACGTTTACCTCGAACAACTTCATCAACACGTCGACCGCCGTCGCCTTCTCGGCAAGATTCGGGGGGACGAGCGTCACGATCCCCGGGCTCATCACGTCGACGTCTTATACCATCCAGGTCCGGGCGGCCAATCCGTTCGGCCAAGCGTCTCAATTCGACGTACCGGCAACGACGACGACCTTCAACGGCGGCGCGGCCGCCGGATCGTTGCAGGGGCCGCTGTCGGCCGCGGGGGACTCCTCAATCGTGGGCTCCCTCGGAAACGGCCGGAACATCAATCTGCGGGCCGCCGCCCACACTTTCCCGAGCGATGTGATCGTCACGATCTCGTCCTTCGTCCCGACCGGGCCTCTGTGCCCCGGCGCCACCGTCATCGCCTTCTCCATCGTCGCCACGCCGGCCCTCCAGCCGACGGGCAGCCTTTACTTCAGCTTCGACTTCGCGCCGGCCGAACTCGGCACCATTCCCGCGAGCCGCGCGCTGCTCCTGCGCTACGAGCCCGTCAGCCGCACGTGCGTGCCTCTTGAGACGACGCTCGACACCGTCAACGGCGTGATGACCGCGCGCATCAACCACTTCTCCTTGTTCCAGGTCGGCCAGGTGCCGCTCGCGGCCACGGCGGAGACCGCGCGCGTCTTCCCGAACCCCTATTACACGAGCCGCGACGGCTTCCTGACGATCGATAATATTCCGCCCTTCGCCCGGGTCCGCATCTATACGATGCGCGGCGAGCAAGTGCTCGACGTCAAAGCCAATGCCTCGGGCCTGCTGACGTGGAGCGGCACGAACGGCTTCGGCCGCGCGGTCGCCAGCGGCGTCTACCTGGTCATGGTGGAATCCGGCGGGACCAAGAAGATCCTCAAACTGGCGGTGATCCGGTGAGGAAGCTCCTCGCCGCCGGCGTCGCGATCCTCCTCGCCACCGGCGCCGAGGCGTCCGACTTCGGCCGCGCCGCGGTGGGCACGTCCGGTTCTGAATTCCTGCTTCTCGACACGAGCGCGCGCGGCATCGCGATGGGCGGAGCGTATTCCGCGGCGACGAACGACGCTTCCTCTCTTTACTGGAACCCCGCCGGACTCTCTCAGGTGCCCCGCTTTTCGGCCACCTTTCTGCATTCTCAGTACATCGCCGGAATCACCTACAACGCCGCCTCCGTCGCCAAGCGCGTCAACGATTCGTCCGTCTTGGCCTTCGGCGTGCGCTATCTCGACGTCGGCGCCATCACGCACACCGACGTCAACGGCTTGAGCAACGGAGATTTCCATCCTCGTTCCTATCTCGCCGAGCTCGGGTGGGGCCAATCCATTTACGACCTGTCGGACAGCGAAGTCGACGTCGCAATGGGCGTGACGGTCAAATACCTTCACACCGACCTGCTCGAGCACGCGAGCGCCTACGCCGGCGACTTCGGCGTGCACTCCCGCTTCTACGGCACGTCCCAGACTTACGATATCTCGATGGCCCTCCAGAACATGGGCGTGGGCCAGAAGTTCGACAAGGTCCGGGACAGCCTGCCCACGCGCGTGCGCTTCGGCGGCGGCGTGCGCCCGGTCAAGCCCTTGTTGCTCACCATCGAGGCCGTCGCCCCGATCAACGACGGACCCTACGGCGCGGCCGGCATGGAGTACACGCTCGATATCCAGAAGAACATGCAGGGCGCCGTTCGCGCCGGCCTCAACTCGATGACGTACGATTCGCTCGGACTCAGCTCGATCCTGAACTTCGGCTTCGGTCTTAAGCTCGCGGATCTGAGCTTCGACTACGCCTTCGCTCCGATGGGCGAGCTCGGCGGCCAGCTTCACCGCGTATCGATCAGCTTCAACCTGCCCGCGAAGGTCTCGCGGCGCTACCGGGAGAGATAGCGTGGACCCCCTCGAACCCCAGCCTCCTGTTCCGCCGCGTCCCGTGCCGCCCGCGCCGCCACGCCCGGAGCTCATCGCGCCGCCCGCGCGTCTGCCCGCGGCGACGCCCATGATGGACTTCTTTCAAAAGCGCGTCGAGGCGCTCGAGCGAGAGCTCGCCGCGGAGCGCGAACGCGCCACCGCCGCGTCGAGCCTGCTCACCCAGCAGGAAGCGCTCAAGAATGAGGTCGAGGGCCATCTCAAGGGCCTGACCGACCAGCTCCGCCGCGAGAAGGCCGAGCGCGATGGGGAGGAAGCCAAGTCCCACGCCCGTGGCCGCGTCGAGGCCCTCGAGCGCCGCCTCGACGAGATGAACGCGACGTTCGCCCAGCTCTTGAAGGAAGCCGTCACGCGCCAGTCTCCCGCCGCCGCCATCGTGCCCGTCGAGGCCCTCGGCGCCGAGCTCACCGTTTTCCGCCGCACCATCAAGGACGTCGCCGACCAGGTCACGCGCTGGCGCGACGAGATGAAGGAGCTTCCCGCCTTGCTTCCGGAGGTGCGCAGCATCGCCGCCCGCATTCCGGAGGACGAGCGCCGCTTCGAAGATCAGATCAGCAACCGCCTCGATCAATTCGCCTCCAAGCTCAACGGCACGCTCTCCGATTGGGAGCGCCGTCACGACATGGAGCTGCGCAAGCAGGACGACCGCCTGCAATCGCTCGTCGACGAGCGTGCCGCCCTCTCGAAGATGTGGGAGCAGCAGGGGCACCAGATCCGCACTGAGTTCCTCAAGGAGCGCATCTCGCGCGAGACCGCTATCTCGGACCAGGTCGCCGAGCTCGCCAAGCGGCTCGACGCCGTGAACGTGAGCCAGCGCGAGGCCGGCGCGGGCTCCGCCTCCGTGCGCGAGGCCCTGGATCACGTCGTCCGCATACTCTCCGCGACGCCTAAGGCGAAAGACGAGGTCATCGTCGAGCTCGAGGCCGAGAAGGCCGAACTCATAAAGGCCATGCGCGAGCGTCATGAGCAGCTGCGCCTGGTCCTCGACGAGCGCCGCGCGATCGAGAAGACGATGGGCGACAGCCTCGTCGCGCTCTCCGGGCAGCTCGAGGCCGAGCGCGCCCGCACGCGCGCCGCTGACGCCCGTCATGAGGAAACGAAGGGGGGGATCGAAACCCTCAAGAGCCGCATCGCCGATCTGGAGCGCGCGGTCGCCGAACGCGACTCCCGCGCCTTGTCGCTCGGCGCGGAGCGCGACGAGCTCACGCGCGCCTTGGTGGTCGAGGCCGAAAAAGTCCGCAAAGCGATTGAGGAGCGCGGCGCCGCGGACGAACGCTGGCACCAGCGCGTGCTCGAGATGCAGCGCAAAGTCGAGGATGAGACCGCGCGCGCCGGGCAGGCGGCCGCGTCCACGAGCGACCTGCGCGCGACGGTCGCCACCCTGTCCGAACACATGGCCCGCGCCTTGCAGGAGCGCGACGCCGTCGTCGCGCGCTTCGCCGACTGGGAGCGCGAGCGGCAGCGCCTGCTCGACGCCCTCAAGCAGAAAGACGGCATGGTCGCCATGCTGTCCTCCGCCTTCCAAGGCTCCCTGAAGAAACCCTAGGTTTTTTCCTACAATGACCGCGTGAAAGCGGTCGTGTTGAAGGCGTTCGGCGGCGTCGCGAACCTGGAAGCAGGGACGTTTCCTGACCCGGTCGCGGGCCCCGGTGAATCCCTCCTGACCGTGCGCGCCTGCGCGCTCAATCATCTCGACCTCTGGATCCGGGAAGGCCTGCCGGGCTCGAAGGTCAAGACGCCTCACGTGCTCGGCTCAGACGTCGCCGGCACGGTCGGCGACCGGCGCGTCGCCGTTCATCCCGGCCTGTGCTGCGGGGCGTGTCCGGCGTGCGCCGAAGGCCGGGAATCGGACTGCCCGGCGTTCGGCATCATCGGCGCCTACGGCGGCTCCCAGGGCGGCTACGCGGAGAAGCTCGCGGTGAAGACGGCGCACCTGCTCGACATGCCCGCGGGGATGTCGTTCGAGGAGGCGGCGTCCTTGCCGCTCACCTTGCTCACGGCCTGGCGCATGCTCAAGACTTTAGGCGGCGTCCGTCCGGGTCAGACCGTCGTCATCGTGGGCGCGGGCGCGGGCGTGTCGGTCGTCGGCCTGCAGATCGCGAAGGCCCTCGGAGCGCGCGTGATCGCCACGACCAGCGACGCCGCGAAGGTCGAGCGGGCGAAGGCGCTGGGCGCCGACCACGTTTTGCTCGCTCCGCCCGCCGAGCTCGCGCGCGAGGTCCGCAAGCTCACCTCGGGCGCGATGGCCAACGTCGTCTTCGAGCACGTCGGTCCGGCGCTGTTCATGGACGCGCTCAAGTGCCTGCGCCCGTCGGGACGCCTCGTCACGTGCGGCTCCACCTCGGGCCCGGTCGTCGAGCTCGACATGCGCTACGTGTTCAGCCGGCAGCTGCAGATCCTCGGCTCGCGCATGGGCAGCCTGGCGGAGATGCGCGAGGCCTGGGAGCTCGTCGCGAACGGACGAGTGAAGGCCGTCGTCGACACCGTCTTCCCGCTCGCGGAGGCCTCGGCCGCCCACACACGCCTTGAAGCGCGCGGCCAATTCGGCAAGGTGGTCCTCTCCGTTTGAAGCTCTCCCGCTCCGCGCCGTTATGGCTCCTGGCCGCGGCGCTCGCGCTGCCGCTGTTCGTGCTCAAGGCGCCGCTCATCGAGATCGACGACGCTCGTTACGCGGAAGTGCCGCGCGCGATGGCGGCCTCGGGAGACTGGGTGCTGCCCAGCCTCAACGCGATGCCCTACGTCGAGAAGCCGCCGCTGTGGTACTGGCTCGGTGCAGCGTCGATCAAGCTGCTCGGCGAGAACGAAGGCGCGGCGCGCCTGCCGATGTTCCTGCTCGCCGTGCTCGGGGCGGGGGGAATCTGGTGGCTCGGCTCGTGGCTCTACTCGCGCGACATCGGGCGCGCGGCCGCGCTCGCGACCGCGACCGCCGGGCTCTGGCTCTTCC
>CALRXP010000052.1:0-12142 GCA_943372155.1 Candidatus Endomicrobiellum trichonymphae
CACTTCTTCGTGACCGACACGCACGCCGCGCTGCTGTTCTTCACGAACCGCGGCCGGGTGTTCGCGCTTAAGGCGTACGAGATTCCCGAAGGCAACCGCACGTCGCGCGGCAAGGCCGTGGTCAACCTCTTGGCCTTGACGGGCGAAGAGAAGGTCACGTCCGCTATCGCCATCCGGTCCTTCGAAGAAAAGAAAGGACAGGAAACCTTCCTGGCCATGGCGACGCGCAACGGAACGGTGAAGAAGACGCCGCTGGCGGACTTCGAGAACATCCGTCGCTCGGGCATCATCGCCATCACGCTCGACGAGGGAGACGTTCTCGTCGAGGTCCAGCACACCGGCGGCAAAGACGAGCTGCTCGTCGCGACCAAGGACGGCATGGTCATCCGCTTCCCGGAGAGCGACATCCGCTCGATGGGCCGCGGAGCGGCGGGCGTGCGCGGCATCCGCGTGGACAAGGACGACAAGGTCGTCGGCATGGAGGCCTTCCCGCCGAACAGCAAGAAGACCTTGCTGACGGTCTGCGAGCACGGCCACGGAAAGCGCACCGAGCTCAATGAGTACCGCGGTCAGCACCGCGGCGGCGGCGGCATCATCACGATCAAGACGACGGACCGCAACGGCTCCGTCATCGGCGTGAAGCTCGTCACCGATGAGGACGATCTGATGGTGATGACCGAACAGGGCAAGGCGATCCGCCTGCGCTGCAAGGACATCAAGACCATCTCCCGGAACACGCAGGGCGTGCGGCTCGTGCGCCTCGACGAGGCGGATAAGGTGGCGCGCGTCGCTCCGATCGCGACCGAGCCTCCCGTCGCGCCGAGCACCGACCTGCCGCTCGACGGCGGCAAGAAGTGAGGCGCGCGGGTTGAAGCGCCTCATCTCGGTCCTGGCGTTCGCGGCCTTCGCGGCCGCGGGCGCCAGGGCCGAACTTTTACTGGACAGCGTTTCCTGGCAACGCGCCCGCGTCGAGAAGGCGCGGGTCGCGGCGTGGGAAGACGTGGATAAGTTGTCCGACGCGCCGCCCAAGCTCGATGCGCGCCTGCGCGCACGGCTCACCCTTAAGAACCGAGGCCCCGTCGCGGCCGAAGGAATCCTTTTGCGCTACAGCATGACCGGGCGGATCGCGCCGGTCGCCGGCGGCAAGACCGAAGGCGTCTGGGGCATTCCGTTCATGGTGGACGAGAAACGCGTGCCGAAGGTCGGTCCGAACAAGACTTTGGACGTGTATCTGACGACCTCGCCGGCGCTCGAGCTGTACCTGGCGAAGCTCGCCCGAGCGGGCTGGTGGCCGGACCGGGTCAAGTTGCAGGTCATGATCGAGCCTCATCAGGGCGCGGTCGAGATCCTGTCCCTGGAAAGCATTCTTGAGGTGTCGAAATGATCGATCTGGGCGCGGCGCGTAAAAATTCCGCCAAGGTGCGGCAGGCTCTGTCCTCCCGCAATCCCAAGCTCGGGGACGCGTTCGACGCTCTGTTGAAGCTTGATGAATCGCACCGGGCGATTCTCAGCGAAGTCGAGGAGATGCGCGCCAAACGCAACGCGGCGTCCGCTTTGATCGGCAAGGCCATGGCCTCCAAAGATTTGGCGACGGCCGAGAAGCTCAAGGCCGAGGTCTCCGAGCTCAAAAACCGGATGACCGAGAAGGAAGCGGTCTTGGCTGAGTCCGAAAAGACCATCAAGGCGGCGGCGATGAACATGCCGAACGTTCCGCACGAATCGGTCCCCGTCGGCAAGGACGAGACTGAGAATCCGGTCGTCCGGTCTCACGGCGAGCCGCGCAAATTCGAGTTCAAGGCGCTGGATCATCAGACCGTGGCCGAAAAGCTCGGCGCGCTCGACATGAAGACCGGCGTCAAGCTCGCCGGCGCGCGCTTCGCGCTGTGGCAGGGCTCGGGCGCCAAGCTCATCCGCGCGCTCGGCAACTTCCTGCTCGATCGTCACGAAAAGAACGGCTATCTCGAGGTTCACCCCCCGTATTTGGCCTTGCCCGAAGTTCTCGAAGGCACGAGCCAGCTCCCGAAGTTTGAAGCCGACATGTACAAGACGGTCAACGTCGAGGGCGACAAGGTCAGCACGCTGTACCTGATCTCGACCTCCGAGATCGTGCTGACCAATATGGTGCGCGAGGAAATCCTTCCGGCCGAGAAGCTGCCGATGAAGCTGACCGCGCTCACCGCGTGCTTCCGTCAGGAAGCCGGCACCTACGGCAAGGACGTGCGCGGCGTCATCCGCAATCATCAGTTCGACAAGGTGGAGCTCGTCTGGATCACCAAGCCCGAGGAATCTCTCGCGGCGCTTGAACAGCTGACCAAGGACGCGGCCGCGACGCTCGAGGCCCTCGAGCTTCCCCACCGCGTCATCCATCTCTGCACCGGCGACATGGGCTTCGCCTCCCAGAAAACCTACGACATCGAGGTCTGGATGCCGTCGGAGAACAAGTACCGCGAGATCTCCTCCTGCTCCGACTGCTCCGATTTCCAGTCCCGCCGCATGCAGGCACGTTTCCGCCGCGACGCGAAGGCTCCGGCGGAGCTCGTGCATACCTTGAACGGCTCGGGCGTCGCCGTCGGCCGCTTGGCCGCCGCGATCCTTGAGAATAATCAACAGGCGGACGGCTCCGTGCTGATTCCGCGGGCGCTCGTTCCGTATTTCGGCGCCGAACGGATCGCGGTTCCCTGATATGAAGGGCATCCGCAAGCTCGACGCCGTCGTGGCCAAGCTTCTAGGCCCGAAGGGCTGCCCTTGGGATCGAGAACAGACGCATAAGTCCCTGATTCCCTACTTGCGAGAGGAATCGGCCGAGCTCGCGGACGCGCTGAAGGGCGGGCGCTGGCACGAGATCGAAGACGAGCTCGGCGACATCCTCTTCCACGTGCTGTTCCACGCGCGCCTGGGCAAGAAGCGCTTTAATTTCAACACGATCGCCGAGAGCCAGGCCAATAAGCTGATGCGCCGTCATCCGCATGTGTTCGGGCGCACCCGCACGTTCAAGAATTCCAAGGAAGTGCTCGCGAACTGGAAGACGATCAAGGCCGGCGAGCGCGCGTTGCGCGCTAAGGAAGTCGCGGCTAGAAACAAGTCCCGTTCTAACGTCGTGCGGAAGGGACACTCCCGCGCGATATCGCGCGATCGGAGGTCCCGCTAAATGTTCTTCGAAGGTCCGGAAAAAAAGGTGGAACTGGCGATGGCGCCGGGCATGCCGTCTCTGCGCGCGCGCGGACACGACTACTGGAAAGGGATCGTCGCGAAGGCGAACGCTCAGGTTTTGTCCACGATCTCAAACGAATCCATGGACGCCTATCTCCTGTCGGAGTCGAGCCTGTTCGTCACCGACACGTGGCTGACCATGATCACCTGCGGCCGCACCGACCTCGTCGCCGCGGTTATTCAGCTCGTCGATGACTTCGGCACGGACGCGTTCCAATACCTGGTCTACGAGCGGAAGAACGCGCACCACCAGGAGTATCAGCCCTCCAACTTCTTCGACGACTGCCGACGCCTCACCGACCGCATGCCGGCGAAGTCCTTCCGCTTCGGCGACGGTGACGATCACCACGTCTTCCTTTTCCACCTCGACAAGCCGTATACGCCGGCGTCCGAGGACCTGACGCTCGAAATCCTCATGCACGGGATCGATCCGATGGCCTCGAAGGTCTTCATGTCCGGCCCCGCGCGTAAAAAGGACTACATCAAGGAAAAATCCGGCGTGTGGTCGATTCTTCCCGGGTTCCAGGTGGACGATTACCTCTTCGAGCCGATGGGTTACTCGCTCAACGCCATCCGCGGGTCGAAGTACTACACGATCCACGTGACGCCTCAGAAGATCGGCTCTTACGTGAGCTTCGAGACGAACTGCGTCGAGGGTGACGCGAATGAGACGGTCACGCGGGTGTTGGATCTGTTCAAGCCCCAATCCTGCGACGTTATTCTTTTCCAGCCCCAGTCCTCGCGTCAAAAGGTGCGTTGCTACTACCCGATCAAGCGCGCGGTACGCCAGAATCTGTCGTGCGGCTATAAAGTGACCTTCGACCACCACTTCAAACCCGTCGAAGGCGCCGCCCCGGCCGTGGAGATCGTCCTGTGAGCAAAAAAACCGTGTGGGCCGACGAGATTTACCAGGGCATCGTTCGGACCGGCTTTAAGATGACGAAGCGGCTGTTCAAAGGGAAGAGCCCCTTTCAGACCGTCGAGGTGGTCCAGACGGCTGGCCACGGAAAACTCCTTCTGATCGACGGCATGACGATGGTGTCCGAGAGGGACGAATTCGTTTACCACGAGATGATCGCGCACCCCGCTCTCTTCCTCCACCCGAAGCCCCGGCGCGTGCTCGTCATCGGCGGCGGCGACGGCGGCAGCGTGCGCGAAGTCTTAAAACATCGATCGGTCGAACGATGCGTGCTCGTCGAGATCGACGGGCTCGTCGTCTCGGCGTCGCGCAAATACATCCCGCAGACCGCCGGGGCGTTGTCCGACAAGCGCGCCGAGGTCCTGATCGACGACGGCGTGAAGTTCGTGGCGGAGACGAAGGAGAAGTTCGACGTCGTCATCGTCGACTCGACCGAGCCGTTCGGACCGGCGAAAGAATTGTTCGGGCCTTCGTTCTATAAGAACGTGAAGCGCATCCTGACCGAGGACGGCATCGTCGCCAGCCAGGCGGGCTCCCCCTTCTACGAGATCTCGACGATCAAGAACCTGATGGGGATCACGAAGAAGATTTTCCCCGTCGTCGAAGTGTGCCTGTTCAACAATCTGACCTACCCCGGCGGCCTATGGGCGTTCACCTTCGCGACGAAGGGCCTGCATCCGATCAAGGACTTCCGCCCGGCGCGAGTGAAAGCCGCCAAGCTCAAGCTACGCTGGTACAACGCGGATATTCACGCCGGCTGCTTCGCGCTCCCGACCTTCCTTAAACAAGCGATCGGACGATGAAGGACCTGCTCGTTCACACGGATATCTCCAAGGCTGAGGGCCTCCCCGCCCGCGCCTTTACCGACCCCGATATTCTCGCGCTCGAGCTTGAGACGATCTTCCAATCGAACTGGCTCCTGCTCCCCGAGCCCTCCGGGGCCGACGCCCGTACCGATTCCCGTCCGTGGACGGAAAGGCTCAAACAACGGGGCGCGCGGTCTCCCGTGACGATTCTCGACAAGCCGTTGTTCCTCCAGCGCGGCTGGCGCGACGCCAAGCTCCGTTTGTTTCCGAACGTCTGCACCCACGCCTGGTACCCGCTGGCCGCGGGCCCCGGCCGCTCGGAGAAGATGGTCTGCGCTCAGCACGGCCGTCAGTTCGACGCCACGGGTAAGTGTCTCTCCCAGCCCGGATTTACGCCGAAGCCGGGAACGTTTCCCCGGCCTTGCGATCATCTGACCGAATTTCCGATCGAATCTTTCGGCCCGCTCGCGTTTACGGCGTTGGGTAAAACGAGCCTCGACTTCAAAAAGCTCTCGACGCTGCTTCTGGAGCCGCTCGGCAAACTTCCGCTGGACGCGATGGAGCGCCGCCCCCAAGCCGGCGACCTGCGCGAGCTCGACGGAAACTGGAAGCAGCACTCGTGGAATTACATGGACAAGTTCCACGTCCAGTTCATTCACAAGGCGCCGGCCGGCCTCGCCGACGCGATCGACCTGAATTCGTATCAGACCGAGCTTCACGAGGGCGCCGCCCTCCAGTGGGCCTACGCGAAGGACCCCGAGAGCGGTTTTGATCCCGCCTTGCTGCCGGAACGCTTCCGCGATTCGAAGGGCCGGCGCGTGTTCGCGTTGTGGTGGTTTGTGTTCCCCAACCTCACGCTCAATTTCTACCCGTGGGGCCTCTCGGTCAACGTGTACGAGCCCGTTCCCGGCAAGCCCGAAAAGACGCTGTTCCGCTGGTACGCGTGGTCGTGGAACGACGAGAAGTTCGCCGAGCGCGAGACCCGCTGGCTGTCCGACCAGGTGGACGCCGAGGACGTCGAGGCGATGGCTCAGGTTCGGCGCGGAGCGCGGTCAGGCCTGGCGCCGCGCGGGCGATTTTCCCCCACGGAAGAGACGGGGCCGCACTGGTTCCATCACGCGGTCAGCCGCGCCCTGCTCGGGTCTTAGTTCGCGGGATCGGCGGAGAAGTAGCCGCTGACGGTCGCGTACTGATTGATCCAGGCGAAGCCCGAGACGTACTGGCTGACGAACACCGTCCCATTGAGCTGGACCGTGCCGGCGCGCTTGCCGTCGCGGCCGTAGAGCGTGCCGTAGCCGCTCACCGACGCCGAACCGGAGACGAATCCCCCCCCATTCTGGCAGGAGCCGCTCAAGAAGACGTAGCCGGACACCGGGACCGTGCCGTGCGAGCCGTCGGGACCGTACACCGGCATCTGAGCCGAGAGATTGACCGAGCCGTTCATCCAGCCCGAGCCGTTCTGCGGCGCGCTGCACTGCATGTAACCGGAGCCGGAGAGCGTGCCGGTGGCGGAGACGTAACCGGAGGACGCGGCGGCGCGGGGCGCGGTCGCGGCGATGGCCGTCGCGACGGGAACGGCGACGGCGGGCGCTTCGACGGGGAGCGGAGCTCCGATCTGCGAGGCGATGAGCGCGGCGGCGGCCAGGATGTTGGTCATGCGCCGATTCTACCCGAAAGACCCTGAATCAGTCTAGGACTTTAGGGTCACGGCCACGTCGCGGGAATTTTAAGCTTGCCGCGCAGGTCCTTCTCCATCGACGCCATGCAGGTTTTCACCGCGGGCGGGGCGAGCGGCGGAATCTTGAAGAACTCCCGCAGACGCGACCAGCCCTCGCGGCCGCGGCCGAGCTGGGCGTAGTCGTAGTAGGTCGAGATCGCTAGGCCAAGATACTCGCCGGCGTTTTTCTCGAGCTCGGCCTTGAGCCCGGCCATCGCCTTCTCCTTGCGGGAGATCTCGGACTTGAAAAACTCGGGGTTTTCGGCCGAGGCGTTGACGAAGCCGCCCTCGCGCGGCGCCTGGAGGGTCGTCTTGAACGCGGAACGGGATATCGTGCCGAAGTCCTCGCAGCCCATGGACAGGTACCGGCCGAGAGGCAACGAGCGCACGGCCACGACGGCTCCGCGCTCCAGGCGAAGGAAGCGACCTTCGGGAAAGGCGCCGACGTTTTCGATCTTGAAGCGCTTCCACCGCACCACGTCGAGCTCGGTGGCGCCCAATGAGGCGCGCGTCGCTCGGTAGGCGAAGGCCAGGGAGCCGTCATGGAACATGTCGGCGAAGCGCCCGGCGGGAGAGGGATCGAATTCCAGGCGTTCGACCGTCGAGGGATGGGTGAAGCCGAGGTAGGCCTTCCCTTTGGCCACGACGTAGACCTCGAGACGGTCGCCGCCTCCGGCCGTGGGCGAGTAGATGGTCGCGATCGCGGAGAGGTCTCCGTTCTTGCCCTCGACCCGGTCCTTCACGGAGAAGCCCTTAGCGCTCCATGACGCGTCGGCAGCGTCGAGAGGACCGGTCTCGGCCGACGCCGCGGCGGCGGCGAGCAGCAAAGCCAGGACGAGCTTCATTTCCGGGGCTTGAGCCAGCCGCGGCGGCGCAGCTCCTCGGCGACCTGCACCGAGTTGAGCGCGGCGCCTTTGAGGAGATTGTCGGAGACGATCCAAAGGGCCAGCTCTTTGGGCCCGGCGCCCTGACGCAGGCGGCCGGCGTAAACCGGGCCCTGGCCGCTGGCTGAGCGCGGCGTGGGGTAGTCCCCCTCGCGTGACAGGACGAGGCCCGGGGTCTTTGACAGCAAGGCGCGGGCGCGGGCCAACGAGACGGGGCGCGCCAAGGTAAGCCAGGCGGCCAAGGCGTGACCGCGGATCGAAGGAACGCGCACGGCGGTGGCGGAAATCTTGAGGTTCGGCGCGGACCAGATCTTGCGCAGTTCGGCGGCGACCTTGTTCTCTTCTCCGGAGTAACCGTCGGCGGCGAAGCGACCGACCTGGGGGATCACGTTGTAGGCGATCGTCCGCGGCAGCACTGCGGATTTTCCGGGGCCGAGGACCGGAGCGCGGCCGTCGGACTCGGTTTTAACGCCGCGCAGCGCGGAGTATTGGCCGAACAGCTCTCCAAGGGCGGCTTTGCCCGCGCCGGAAACGGCTTGGTAGGACGCGACCCGAACCTCGCGGACGCCGATGGTCTTATGAAGGAGGGCCCCGGCGACGGCGAGGCCCGTCATGGTGCAGTTAGGACCGGCGATCAGGCGGCGTTGTTTGCTCAGGGCCGAGCTGTTCACTTCGGGAATGACCAACGGAACGGATTTATTCATCCGAAAGGCCGCGCTGTCGTCGATCACCCAGACGCCCTTCTTCGCGAGCGCGGGCGCGAGCTCGAGGGCGACCTCATCGGAACTGACGAGGACGACGAGATCGCACTCGGACAGGGACGCGAGCGAAACCCCGGGAGCGTCGATGGAACGGCCCTTAAAGCGGACCGAAGACTTCTTGCGGCCCGAGGAGAAGGGGCGCAGTTCTCCGACGGGAAATCGCCGCTTCTCGAGCAAGGACACGAACTCGCGGCCGACCATGCCGGTCGCGCCGACGACGCCGACGACGAGGCCCTTACCGCGGGGCATAGGGGATCATGAAGCCGTCGGAGAGTCCGGTCGCGCCGGAGATGTCCCGGGCGACGCCGCGCAGAAAGGAACCGGAAGGGGCTTTGTCGAGCGGAAGAGCGAACGTGTACGGCGGACGGCGCAGGACCTGCGACGCGCGGTGCCATTCGAGCTGGTCGCGGGAGGATTCCACCCAGGCTTCAGAGACGTCCTCTCCGGCGGCGGAGAAACGCACGACGACGCGCTTGCCCGCGCGGGCGACGCTGAAGTCGGCGACCGAGACGGCGGGCTCGTCGGGTCCGGGCGGCACGAGCTTGATGGCGATCGCGGGGGCCAAAGTGTTGAGCGGCGTCTCCAAGGATGCGCCCTTCGCGCGCGGCGGGACGCCCTGAATCGAGCGGTTGAGCCAAGCGCGGGTTTCCCCGCCCGGCTCCTCGAGATCGGTGGCCGCCAGGATGGGCGCGCTCGAGGCCTTCGTGAAATAATTCGTCGGCGACCAGACGATGAGATAGTTGGGCGCGTTGAAGTTCACCTGAGAAAGAGGCACCTCGGCCCAGAACCATTCACCCGCGCCGACTCCGTCCACGCGCGCCTGCGGATCCGCCTCGGCGGGAATGTCCCTCGTTTCGGCGAGGAAAAAGCTCTGCTCCGAATTCCAGGCGGGAGACGAGGAGATGCCCGCGTACACTTTTCCGGGAATGACCTCGCGCAGCCACGGCTTGTCCGGCATCGGCCGCGTCTTGGCGCGTCCGAGCTTGGCGCCGATGAAGGCGCGCGCGAACTCGCCCGCGGGCGCCGGCGGCAGCTTCACGATCCAGGCGTTGTTGAAACCCACGTACCAGTTCGCGTCGGGCCCGCCGTCGGCGAAGCGGCCGTACTCATGCAAGGTCGGCGCCAAGGTCACGATCGTGGGAACGATCGTGCTTGTGGAAAGAGACGGCGCCAGCCCATCCGCCGCGGCGCCCGTCAGGGCGGCGAGAACGGCGAAATATGAAATTATCATTATTTTCTAAGCACTTTTAAGATACGATCGAAGTCTTCGAACGAGAAGTAGGATATCTGGATCGACCCCTTCGAGGCGATCTTCTTCGTCTTGATGACGACCTTGGTGCCGAGGAGCTGCTGGAGGCTTTCCTCGAGCGCGCGCAGATCGGCGGGCTTGGCTTCGGCCTTCTTGTCCTTGGCCGGCGCCTCGTCCGCGACGGGTCCGGCTTCCATCTCACGGGCCAGCGCCTCGGTCTCGCGCACGGAGAGTTTGTTGGCGATCAGCTTTTGGAAAACGGCGTGACGGAGGTTGGGGTCGGTGATGGTCAGCAACGCCCGGCCGTGGCCTTCGGTCACCTGGCCGTACTGAAGAGCCTTCTGGATCTCCTCGGACAGCTCCAACAAGCGGAGGGTGTTGGAGATCGTCGCCTTGGACTTTCCGACCTCTTCGGCCAGCGCGGTCTGGTTGATGCCGAACTCCTTCATGAGGCGAAGGTAGCCGAGGGCGACCTCGATGGGGTTGAGGTCGGCGCGCTGGAGGTTCTCGATGAGGGTGAGCGCCATGCGGTGCTTCTCGTCGCGGGGCTCGCGGATGACGACGTCGATCTCCTTAAGACCGGCGAGCTGGGTGGCACGCCAGCGGCGCTCGCCGGCGATCAATTCGTACGAGCGGGTCGCGAGATCGTAGGACACTACGATGGGCTGCGCGAGGCCGTGCTGTTTGATGGACGTCGCGAGCTCGGTCAGGGCCTCGGGCTCGAAGTGGCGGCGAGGCTGGAGGTGGTTGGGACGGATCTTGTCCACGGGGACCTTGGTGATGCCCCCCTCGGAAGGAAGGGTCGCGACGCCGGCCGCCGGGGCGACGGGGGCGGCATTGCCGGGAATTAAGGCTGAGAGTCCTCGGCCGAGAGCTTTGCGGGTCATGCGGGGTTCTCCGTGGTTTCGGTGGTGATGGGGGCGGGAGGCGTGGACAAGCCGCGGCGGGACAGGAACTCCCGGGCGAAAGCCATGTACGCCTCGGCGCCCTTGGACTTGGCGTCGTACTGAAAAATGCTTTGACCGAAGCCGGGAGCCTCGGCCAGGCGAATGTTGCGCGGGATGATGGAGGTGAACATCTTATCTCCGAAGAACTTGGAGACCTCATCCTTGACCTGGTTCGAGAGGGTCATCCGGGAGTCGAACATGGTCAGAACCCCCCCCTCGGTCTCGAGTTTGGGGTTCAAAGCGCTTTTCACTCTATCCACAGCCCCTGTGAATTGCGCCAGTCCTTCCATGGAGTAGTACTCCCCCTGGATCGGAATAATGATTTTATCGGCCGCATTGAGGGCGTTGACCGTCAAAAGGCCCAAGGACGGCGGGCAATCGATCACCACGAAGGCGTACTTGCTTTTGACCGCCGAAAGGGCACCTTTGAGCCGGCTTTCGCGCGCGAGGGCTGAAACGAGTTCAATTTCCGCCCCCGCCAAATCGTTATTTGCCCCCGCCGCGGACAGTTTGGGCAGCGGGCTTTGCTTAATGGTCTTTTCCAAAGGGTGGAGGTCGACCAGGACGTCATACATGTTTGGGTCGAATTCGTGCTTGTTAAAGCCGACCGCGGAGGTGGCGTTACCCTGGGGGTCCATGTCGATCAACAGGGTCTCATGCCCCAAAACGGCCAAGGCGGACGCCAGATTGACGGCGGTGGTGGTTTTCCCCACCCCCCCCTTTTGGTTTGCGATCGCGATTATCTCTGCCATTTCGTGTTTACTCGTGAAAACTGTATTAACTGACACCGAACGTGTTTACTCGTGAAAACCGTTCCAAATACTAGCATGTGGCCCAAAAGTTGTCAAGACCTGTCATAATTGTTATATTGTGCTGTTATAGACTTCTCAGTGTTGTTAGTTATCATTAGTTAATATCGAGTTTCGGGGGGCGCGCGGGCTGGACAGTTTTGCGCTTTTATCTTACACTCAGCCCATGAAGAACGCCTCGTCTCTGCTCGCCGCGATCAAGAAGGGGGATTTCCACACGGTGATCCTCGCGATGCCCGACATGCAGGGGCGTTGGATCGGGAAACGCTTCACGGCGAGGCATTTCGCCAAATCAGTCGCGTCTCACGGGACGCACGCCTGCGCCTATCTTCTTACCGTCGACATGGAAATGGATCCGGTGCCGGGATTCGCGCTGACGAGTTGGGATAAAGGCTATCAGGACTTCGCGCTCGTGCCCGATTTCTCGACGTGGCGGGGGCTCGCGTGGCTGCCCGGCACGGCGCTCGTCGTGGCCGACGTGCTCGACGCGAAGCACGAGCATCCGATTAAGGTCTCGCCGCGGCAGATTCTCAAGGACCAGGTGGCGAAGGCCGCCTCCAAGGGCTGGTCTCTCAAGATGGCCACCGAGCTCGAGTTCTACCTGCTGCGCGAGACGTACGAGTCGGCGCAGAAGAAGAATTGGACGGGGCTCGAGCATTACGGCACGTACATCGAGGATTACCACATCTTGCAGGGAACTCGCGAGGAGCCGGTGGTGGGGGAAATCCGCAACCTGATGGAAGCGTCCGGCGTGCCGATCGAGAACTCGAAGGGCGAGTGGGGCCCGGGTCAGCACGAGATCAATCTGGAGTATTCGGACCCGGTTCAGATGGCGGATCT
>CALRXP010000053.1:0-12061 GCA_943372155.1 Candidatus Endomicrobiellum trichonymphae
TGGGGCGCAGGGGCCTCGGCTCGCTTGGCGCCGGGCTCGACGACGATTTCATCGGTCGAGCTGGGAAGGAATAAGGCGGCGGACGGCTCGGCTTCTTCCTCCGCCGAGGGTTCCTCAGGAACGGGCTCAGGGGCGGGCGCGACCGTCAGCTTCTCGATCTTTTTCGGGGGCTCCTTCTGCGGCGGGCCCTTCTTCGGCGTCGCTTCCACCTCGGGCTCCGGCTCGACGACCGGGAGCTTCGCCGGCGGCAGCGCGGGGGTTTTCGGCTTCTCCGGCGGCGGCGCAGGCTCCTTGGGCTTTGCCTCCGGCAGCTTCGGCTCGACCGCGGGAGGCGGCGCGGAGAACAGGCTCTCACCCGGCTTCGGTCCCAGGTTCCGCGCGACGGGCAACGCGAAAGGATTTTCGTCGGCGGCCCCGGGCGCTCCGGCGGCGGGTTCGACCTTCGGAAGCTTCGCCATCCCCAGACCGGTCGCGGGAACTTCGGCCGAGCCGCCGCGCGCGGGCGGCAAGGACAAACCGCCGGCGGGGGGCGGCGCGGACGGCTTGGGCTTCTCGGGCTCGGGCTTGCCTTTTTTATTGGCGACGAAATCCCAGCCGCAGGCCCGGCACAGCCGGGCCTCGTCGGGGGCGGGAGCGCCGCAACTCGGGCAACGAGATATCATCGGTCCCGACGATTCTACTTATTTAAGCGCCGTACGTTCCGTCGCGACGGCGACGGCTGAGGCCGAGGAGGAAAGGAAGCTCGGAGTAGTAGATCAGGTAGCCGATCGACGCGGCCGCCGCACCGCGAACCAGCAGTGACATCAGGTAGCGCCAGTCGGCCTGCTCGCCCGGACGATCCGTCGGGAGTTCGTACTTGTGGCGCGCCGCCGGCATGTAGTTGTAGCTGAAATCCTCTTCTTCGGGCTTGGCTCCGGGAGCGCCCGCGCGCCCGGCGGGGACGACGGCGCCCCCGGCGGTGTCCGCCGAGAGCTGTCCGTCGTCGGCGGCCGCAGGGCCGGTCAACGGCGCGGCCCGCGCGCCGAGGCGAGGCAGAGCGGGGGAGTCCCCCGCGCCGAGACCCTTCATGGCGGTCGGCGACCAGCCGCCCGACGGTCCCTTCCGGTCGCGTGATCCGTCGAAAGCCGAGGCCAGGGACGCCGCCGGGCTGTGTCCGCCGTCGAGGGACGTATCGTTCGGCGCCACCTTCGAACCGCGGTTGACGGGGATAGTGGGGCCGCCGCCGAGCAGTCCGGCCGGCTCGGCCGCGCTGACATCGGGGCCGGCCTTCGCCGCCGCCGCCGGAGCGTGTCCGCCTTCGTCGGCCGGAGCGCCGCCGCCGCCGCCAGGGCCGCCGCCGCCAGGGCCGCCGCCGCCGGGGCCGCCGCCACCGCCGAAGCCGCCGAAAGAAGGAGCCTTGGGTCCTTTGCCCGCTTCAGGTCCTCCGCCCGCGGGTCCGCCACCGCCACCTACACCGCCGCCGCCGCCGAACTGATTATCAGCGCCGTTGTTCGCACGCAGGTTGTCGGGGGAATTGCGAGTGGTGGTGTCGCCGGAGGTATTCTCGCCGGTTTCTTTCACCGGGGGCTCCGGGGGGGCTGGACGTTCGGCGGGATCCTCCACGTCCTCGGGCTTATACCTTCCGGGAGCGGGAGGATCTTTACGCACGTTGCGGTTGCGGTCGGCGTCGGGCTCGGCCATGTTGCGCTTCATCGCCGGCGTCAAAGGAAGCACTCCGCGCGCGAGGCGCATTTCTCCGCGACCCTCGATGAAGCGCGAGACCTTGTCCGCCTTTTTACCGAGCCAGTCGGCCGCGCGCTCGTAACGGCCGCGCTTCTCTTTAGCGGGGGCCTCATCGCGGATCTCCGCTTCATCGCGCACTTTTTCCCGGGGGCGGCCCTGCTCGGCCACCTCGCTCTTCAGCTTGCCCTCATCCAGCAAATTCGTCCGGCCGTTGCGCCGCTCGGGATCCGCCTTCCCGGGCTCGTCCGTAAGCTTTTCCCGGGCCTCGGCGTCGACCTTAGCCTTCCCTTCACCGGCGTTGGCCTCGGCCGCCGTGCGCATCTCAGACGACTTCGCGTCGACGACATCGGCGCTGCGGCCTTTGACATCGGCCACCGGCTCGGCGCCTTTCACCTTGGCCGGGTCGGCTTTGGCGACATCGACGGCGGGCTCAGCGCCCTTGGCTTTCGCGTCGATCACGGGCTCCGGCCCTTTCGCCTTCGCGTCGACGACCGGCTCCGGCGCCTTCGCCTTGGGGTCGACGATCGGTTCAGGCGCCTTTGCCTTCGCGTCGGCGACGGGCTCGGGAGCCGCCTTCACCTTCGCGGGCTCAGGGGTGACCGTCTTGGCGCTCAGCGCGTCGGCGACGGCGCCGGCGGGGCCGTTGGACTCGGCGTGAGTGGGGGAACGGACGTCGCCCGCGTTGAGCTCGGGGCGAGCCTTCTCAGTGAACGCGTCGCCGCCGCGCTTAAGCTCGCTCCAGAACGAGGAAATAGACGCATTCACCCGGGCCACCATGCTCGGAGGCGGGCCCGAACGCCCCCCGGCTTCAAGCGCCGGCGAGGCCGCGGCGTTGACCTCGGCCTTCAGAGGAGAGGCTTGCGGCGTCACCTGCGCCGCGGACGCGTTCACATCGACCTTGGCGGCTTCGGCGGCTCTGACCGTCGTATCCACGGCGGAGACTCGGGCGTCCACCGCGGAGATGGGATCGGTGACATTCTTCAAGTCGGTCATGTGATCCATCGTGGACTTATTTTTGAAGCCTTTGTACATCATGCGCATGAAGGCTAGGTCGGCCAGCGCTTCGCCGGCTTTAACCGAGGCCTCAGGCGTGCCCCAGGTATCGACCACCTTCCCGAGGTTGTCCGCCATCGTGAAGCCGAAGGACCCGACGACGGTGGTAAGCAGCACGTATTGAGATGCTCTGAGGCCGACTTCGCCCATTTTGGCGAGAACACGAGCCGTCGGGCTGGCCGCCTTCGCGCCCATGGTCATGAGCTTGCCGGCGGCCGTGCCGAGTCCGGGAATCACGTACATCAAGGGGTTCAGCATGCCCTCGGAGAAGCTCTCGCCGAAGGAGACCGCCATGCCCAAGCCACCGTAGCCGTTCTCCGCGAGGCGCCGGCCGTAGGTGCCCGCGCCGTAATCGCTCAAGGCGTCGTAGCGCTCATCTTCGCCGACCGGCGCTTCCATGGCGGCGCGGAAGGCTTCGGGTGCGCGGCGCTCAGTGATCCCCTGAAGCGCCAAGGCTTTTTCACGACGAATTTTCGCCTGGGCATCGAGATTCCCGCCTTGGTCGCCGATGCGGCCCAGGTACTCCTGGTTCATCCCGTCCTTCCACTTCCGCCAGGCCGGGTTCTCACTACCATCCTTGTTGTAGCGCTCGGGCTCGAAGCCGCCGACGAGCAGTTTCACGCCGGGGTTGCGGCTGTAGCTCGCCGTCGCTTCGAGGAGGAATTTGTCGTCCTGGGATACGCCGTAGGCGACCATATTTCCCGTCGCGACGACTCCGGTATAAAGGGTCGAGGCGATGTCCCCGGCGAAGCCCACGACATGATTGACGCCGGGGACGAAGTTGACGATGCCGCGGGAGACCGAGCTGAAGCCCGAGGAGCCGCCGATCTCGCGGTCGATCGTGTCCTTGGTGGACACCCATGTCTTTCCGTCCGCATTCCACTCGGCACGCGCCGGATCGGGCGGGAGATCGCGACGAACCCTGAACTCGGTCTTCTCGTGCTCGTTGGTCCAGGGCATCTCCCACTTACCGGCCCAGCCCAAGTCCGTCTGCGGCGTGTATTTCTGAGGCGACGCGTCGAGCCACACCAGGCGTGAGCCGTCGGCCAGGTACTCGGTGCCGATCTTCGGGTCCTTCTGCGTCGCGCGTCCGGCCGCGTCGACCTCGACCGCGCCCGATACGCCGAACGCGGTGCCCAGGCCGTTATTGTTGTCGAACTCGGTGGACTGCTTGAAGGTGCCGCTGAGGATCTTCTTCGAGCCGTCGCGGCGAGTGAAGATGAGAAGGAAGCCCTTCTTGTCGTTGACGAACAGACGGATCGGAGCGCCGAGCTTGGGATCGATCAGATCGCCGGTATCCCGGGCCTGGGACGCGAGGAAGGAGCCCAGCGGCTTGCTCAGCTTGCCGTTGTCGTCGTTCATCCCCAAGGCCGCGATCGTTTCCTTCGCGAGGTCGCGTCCGATCGCCAGGCGCTTCTTCGCGTCGGTCGTGTCGACGAGCGAGCGGAGCGACGTCTCCCAGCCGAGGTTCTTCGTGCCGCCCTCGAGCAGCTGGTTGACGTGGGGGGACTTGTAGACGATGTGCGTGCCGTTCTGAAGAACGAGACGTTCAAGCTCGAAGCTCCCGTCGGTATTGACCTTCTCGATCCGCAACGAGATGGCCGGCGGCGCGCCGTCCGCGCTCGCCAAGAACTTGATCTCGCGGCGGCCGTCCTTGGTCGTCGCTTCGAAGCGGGAGGACTGTCCGAGGTCGCGGATGAACTGGTCGCCGGTTTTCGTGTTCTGGCGGGTGGTCTTGAGTTCCTTGCCGTTCTTAAAATCGACGACTTCCACCATGCCCGTCGCCATATTCAGGCTTTCGCGATGCACCAAAGTCGCGCCGTCATAGATCTCGGTTAGAGCGCGGCTGACCTCCCCGTTCTTATCGTAGCCGATCAAGGATTCGGTCCGCTTCTTCGCCTTGTCGAAAAAGATGATCAGGCCGCTGCGCCCGTCCTTCGCCTGCCCCTGAAAACGAGAGCCGCCGTCCGTATTGTCGAATCGCAGGCCGACGAACTGGGTCATGCCCCGTGTGTTGCTCTCGACCTGCGCGCCGGTCGTGCCCTCGCCGTCAGGAAAAGTCTCCCACGGGGCGAACTTGGTTCCGACCGCAGCCTTGCCGCCGACGATATTGTTGCGCAGGAAGCCGCGATACTCCCACAGGTTCGCGATGAAGGCGCCCAGCCTGCGGTTGACGTTCTTGATGGCCGCCGTGCGCAGAACGATGTCGTCCATCGACTCGAAATTGTTACCCAGCTTCATCGAGTCCGCCAGCGACTGCTCCTGCCGAACAAGGTGCGCGACGAGGGCGTCGAGGCTGGTGAACGCATTGGGATCGCCGCCCATGTCGGAGATCGCGCGGCGTCCGGCGGCGGTCAGCTCCGCCTTTCGGGCGTCGCGTTCGGCCTTGAACGCGTCCGCCTCCTTGTCGGCGTCACTCTGGGCCTGGCCCTGGGTGATGAGCGCGTTGCCGGCCCGGCCGGCGGAGAGGCTCAGCAACGCCGCGAAATCGAAGCTGTCGCCGCGCGCGGCGACCGGCGCGAGCTGCGGCACGGGGGTTTCCTTGCCAAGATTCTTGGCCTTGCCGCGATTGGTGCCGGGCGCGCCGTCCGGGGTGTAGGTGACGGCGAGGGTCTTCTGAATCGCCGCGAAATCGACCGCGACGCCGCCGGCCTGGGGACCTTTCGGGGAGCCGTAACGTCGCTTCATACCGTCGATAAATTTTTCGGCGTTGGCGGGATTGGCGGCGACCTGCTCGAGTTCGCCGAGGTACACCGTGATGCGGGACAAATCGTCCTTGCCGCCTTTGGGCCCCGGCATGCCGGCGGCGTTGACGGCGCCCCTCGAGATCTCGGGATCGAGCTTGGCGCCGCCGCCGTTCAACCGGAGGCTGAGGGTGATCGCGTTGGCCGCGCGTTCCAGCCGGTCGCCCAGAATCTGGCGATCTGTCGGGGGTAAATTCGTGAGGCGAGCCTGGAGATCTTCGCGGCGGTTATTCAAGGCCTCGAACGTCGACGGCGGATCGTTCTTGATGTGCTTGACCAAGTCGAGCTCGAGCGCGGCCATATCCGCAGCCAGGCGCTCGGCCTCGGGCGAGCTCAGCCTGCCCGTCTGCGCGTTGACGTTTGTCTGAACGACCGCGACGGCGGCGGCGGGCGGGGCTTTGTCGTCGGCGGAGGCCGACAGAGAGGCGGCGAGCGCGAACGCGCACGCGGCGAGGAGGGGTACTCGGCGGAGCTGGGTCCTCATTGACTTCTAGCGTATCCCTGAAGGGCCTAACCTGTCAGGGGCCCTGGGCCTAATCGGTCTTAGGTCCAAAGACCTACATTTCCGGGCGACGTCGATAGTATACCCGGGGTCCGCGGAACGTCAAGGCTTTCCTTTAAGACGGCTTCAGGGTAGCGAGACGCTCCTCGAAACGGGCCTGAGCCTTGGAGGCGGGACCCTCGTCCTTGAGGAGGTGGTACTTGCTCGCCTTGGGAGCGAGGATGACCAGGAACTTCGCCGGCACGCCGGCGCGCCGGTAGGCCGCGACCTTGTGGTGGCCGTCGAGGAGGAAGCCGGCCATGAAGGAGTGAAGGTTCTTGATCGTGCCTTTCTTGACGGCCTCGGGGATGCCGCGCTGGTACATGCCGAGCATCAGCACGCGCGGACGGTCGCCGTTCTGGATCATCTGCTGGTAGATCTTGATGTACTCTTCCTTCAGGGCCGCGCGCGGCACGAGCGGGATGGCGAAGTCGTACTGCTTCTCCATGACGCCGGACTCGGGATGGCGGAAGATGCGGGGGCGCTGTCCTTCATAGTGCTCCCAGCCGGAGAGCAGGCCTTCTTCCTTCGGGTCCTCGATGTCCCACAGCTCCATGAACTCGCTCTGGAAGAAGTAGGAGGCCTCGTCGTCGGAGTCGTACGGGCCGGACAGGTTCATCGAGGTCTCAAACACGAGATACTCGCCCTTCTCCATGAGCTCGAGCAACGGGGCCAGCTCCTGGACGAGGGACTCGTCGACAGGGCGGGGGAGCTGAATGGTTTTGGGCAGGTTGGCGATCTTCTTGTTGGTCGGAAGATGCGGGTCCTGCAGCATCTTGAACCAGAAATGGCAGGTATTGCAGTCGTTGCCGACCTCGAACTTGCGGGCGCCGTTGACCTCGAGGTAAAGGGAATTGGACTCGCCGTGGCGCTTCTCGATGGCGATCTTGAAGAAGCCTTTGCCGTTGGGAACCTTGACCTTAACGACGCCTTCGGCGACGGTCGCGACTTCCAGCTTCTGGGGCTCTGATTTCGTGGTCATACCTCATTGTAACCCATTCATGTCCTTTCGTCCAGACAGGAACGGTAATATGGCCGTAACAGCTTTTCCCTATATTAGGGGGGCAATGGCCATGGAAGAATGGGACGACCGCGCGTTGCGCGAGATCAACAGCCTCGACGCCGCCCGTTTGGCCATTCGCGGCGCGCTCGCGACCATCCGCGACCTCCAGGATCAGAACGCCCAGCTCAAAGGCCAGGTCCAGGACGATGCGGCGAAGCGCAAAGCCCTCGAGAGCCGCATCGCGGAGATGGACGCGCGGCTGTCGGAGTGGCAGGCTCAAGCCGAGAAGTGGGAGAAGGAATCCGCCCAGCGCGAGCAGAGCATGGAGCGCTGGAAGATCGAGGCCCGAATGGAGGTGCGCGCGGAGGAACGCGCGCGCAACGACGCCGACCAGGCCCGGACCGAGGAGACCTTGGCCCGCCTGCGCGCCGACCTCGTCTCCATGTCCAAGGCCCACCAGGGCAAGGAGCAGGCCTGGGTGGAATTGCGCCGCAGCCTGGACGCGCGGGACGCCGAGATCTTGGCGCTCAAGCGCGAGAAGCTCGATCTCGTCGCCAAGGCCAAGTCCGAGGCCGAGCAGCTCGAGACCCTGCGCGAAGCTCGCGACCGCGAGACCGCGTCGGTCAACCGCGCGCGCGAGCTCGAGATCGCCGACAACGACCGCGAGATCGCCGCCCTCAAGCGCGAGCTCGAGGAAAACAAAATGGCCCTGGCCGCCATCGCTCAGGACCGCGAGCTCGGCCTCAAGGCGCGGGAGGAGGAGCTCGTCAAAGCCTTGCAGCTTAAGGAGGCGGACCTCGTCCGTCGCTATCAGGCGCGCGAAGCCGAGCTTCAGGCCCGCTGGTCCGAGCTCGAGACCGGGCTTTGGGCCAAGACCAAGGAAAGCCGGGCGAAGCTCGACGCCGCCGTGCAGACCCAGTTCGAGGAACGCGCCCGTCAAATCGCCGACCGGGCCAAAGAGGTCGAAGATCTTCTTGCCCGCCGCTCGCGCGAGCTGTCAGACGATCACGAGAAGCGTTGCGCCGAGGCCGAAGCGCATTACGCCGCCGACGAGCGCCGCCTTCTCGCCTCCTGGGCCGAGAAGGAGCAGCGCCTGCTCGCCAAGGTGGACGCCGAGCTCGCCGCGGAGCGCCTGACGTTGCAGGGCGCCTGGGCCGACAAGCACAAGATTCTCGAGGCCGAGCATGCCGAGCGCTTGCGCCAAATTCAGGCCAAGATCGAGGACCTCGAGGCCGAAGGCCGCCGCGACCGCTCTCGCCTTCTCGAAGAAGGTGCCCGCAAAGACGCCGAGCGCGTACGCGCTCAGGACGATTTCGTCTCCCGCAAGAGCGCCGAGCTCGACGCCGAGCATCAGGAGCGCCTCGTCGCCCTCGCCGAGACCGCCAGGACGCTTGAGCACGAAGCCAAGCAGCGCGAGGAAGCCCGGCAGAACGAGTATCTCGCTCGCACCGCCGCGCTCGAGGCCCAGCACGAGCTGCGCCGTGGCGAGCTTCTCGAGGAGCATCGCAAGACCGTCGAGGCGGAGAAGTTCTCACTTTCGTCACAGTACGACCAGCGCCAGCGCGCTCTCGACGAATCCTACCGGGCCAAGGTCGCGGAGACGGAGCGCGCCGCTCGCGCCCTCGCCGACCAGCACCAATCCTGGAAGGAGGCGTTGCGCGCCGACTACCTGAGCAAGGAGAAGGATCTCGACGCGCGCTGGGCGGTGCGCGAATCCGAGTTCATCAGCCGCTACGAGGCCGCGCTTGAAGACCAGCGCCGCTCGTTCTCCGCCGAGGCGTTGGAGGCGCGCGCTCGTCTCGAGGCTCAGCGCCGGCAGATCGAAGGGGAGGCCTTGACCCGCGAGAAGAACCACCGGGCTGAAACCGACCGCCGCGAGGCCGAAGCCCTGGCGAGGTTCTCCCGCGAGCAAAGCGAGCGCCAGGCCGCCCACGAGGCACGCCTCGCCGAGCTGCGGCTCGCGCACGATGAGAATCTGCGCATGGTCCGGGAAAAGGCGTTCGAGGATCTGGCCCGAGAGCGCGCCGGCCTTCAGAAGGATCTCGCGAGCCTGCAGGAGCGTCTCGCCCAGGCCCAAGCCGAGAGCGACCGCGCCCGGATCACCGACGCCTCGCGCGCGAAGGATCTGGAATCCAGGATCAACGCGCTCGAGGCCGATCGCCGCGCGCTGTCGGAGTCTCTGTCGGCGGTGGAAAAGGAGGCGTCCTCTCTCCGCACCGCGATCGCCGAGCGCGACCGCATGCGGGAGGTCGAACGCGCCCGCCTTCTCGAAGAGGCAAAGCTGTCCGCGACCGCCGAGCTCGCCCGCCATCTCGAGGAGGCCGAGCGCGACCGCGCCCGCGCCCTCGAGGAGCGCCGCGTCGAGCTCGAGAAGGCGCACGCGTCGCGTCGCCGCGCACTCGAAGACGCGCTCGCCGAACGCGGCCGCGCGCTCGACGTCAAGGAGCAGCGCCTCGAGGAGCAGCAGCTCCGCATCGACGAAGCCCGCGCCTCCGCTCAGAATCCGAAAAAGCCCTCTTGACGCCCTAGCGTAGCGGGGCTATACTCGGCCAGTCGGCAGGAATGCCGATCACCGAGACTCACTTTTCGAGAGGGAACAACCAATGGCTAGAGACAACGACGGATTCGGCGGAGCTTTGCTGTTCGTGACGGGCGCGGCGGTCGGCGCGGCGCTCGGAGTGCTGTTCGCGCCCCGCTCGGGCGGCGAGACCCGCGAGCAGCTCGCGGACTGGCTCAAGGAACGCCGCGAGAAGGGCGCGGATCTCCTGCACACCGTGAAGGACGAGTCGCTCGCGAAGAAGGAAGCCATCGTCGCCGCCGCCAAGGCCGCGAAGCAGGCTTACGTCGAGACCAACTCCAAGCATCACGAGCACGCCTAGACGGCCCGGCGCTCCCGTGGGTCAAGGGGCCTCCCGAAAGGGGGGCCCTTCTTATTTAGGCCTGGCTTTCCGCACGACGCCGGCCTTCTCGACGAATCGCAGGTAGGGCGTGCCGCCGAGCGAGGTGCCGGCGTCTACGACCAAGGTCTCCCCGGCCACGTACTTCGTCTCGGGGGCGCACAGGAACAAGACCGCGTTGGCCACGTCCTCTTCGGTGCCGAACTTCCCGCCGGGGACGCTATCGAGCAAGAGCTCGCGCATCCACGGCTCGGGCCACAGGCGTTCGCGAGACTGGGGAGTGTCGATGAGACCGGGGCACACCGCGTTGACGCGCACGCCGCGCCCGTGCCACTCCACGCCGAGAGTCTTCGTCATCGCCTGCACTCCGGACTTGGCCGCGGCGGAGGGGAGAAAACCGGGCGCGCCGGTCCAGGCGTAGGACGCGAGCAGGCTCACGATCGCGCCCTCGCCGCGGGGGAGCATACGCCGCCCCGCCTCGATGGCGCAGTTGAAGCTGCCGTGAAGAACGATGTCGATCACTTTGCGGAAGCGGACCGACGTCAGCATCTCGCTCGGCCGTACGAAGTTCGCGGCGGCGCCGTTGATCAGAATCGAGACGGGACCCAGCTTTTCCTCGACCGTGTCGAACATCTCTTTGACGGCCTTCGCGTCGGACACATCGGTCGACACGCCGATGGCCCGGCGGCCGGTCGCCTTCGAGATCTCCGCCGCCGCGGCATTCAGACGCTCGCCGTCGCGGGAGGCGAGGGCCACGTCGGCGCCGTGCGCGGCCAAGGCCAGCGCCACGGTCTTGCCGATTCCCGTGCCGCCGCCCGTCACCACGGCGATCTTTCCCTTAAGCAGATTCTTCTCGTACATCAGTCCTCCCAACGGGGCCGGCGCTTGTCGCGCATCGCGGCCATGCCCTCGCGCGCCTCGGGCCCGGCGATCAGCAAATTGAATTCAGAGAGCGCCCGCCGCCAGAGCTCGGCGTCGAGAAAGGGCGCATTGAGCCCGGCTTTCAGCGATGCGAACGCCGCAGGCGCGGTCTTCGCCAAACGCTTGGCAAGCGCCATCGAACGCTCTAGGACCTCTGCCTCGGGGACGACCTCGTCGACAAGCCCGGCGGCCAATGCCTCGGCCGCGCGCAAGGTCTTGCCGCGCAAAACCATCTCCTTGACCACGCGACTATCGATAGCGAGCGCCGCAAGGCGCTCGACGAGCGCGGGCGTGGGCGTCAGGCCGAGACGGATCTCGGAGAGCGCCGCCTTGCCGGATTCCTCCGCCATGATCCGCCAGTCGCAGCCCATCGCCAGGATCCAGCCGCCGAGAATCGCCGCGCCGCTTAGGGCGCCCACGACGGGCTTGGGCGCGGCCAGCAAGGTCCGGTAGGCGCCGAGCAAGGCTTCGAACGCCCGGGGCCGCTCGGCCTCAGGCAGCGCCATGATCTCCGCCAGGTCGAGGCCGCTCGAGAAATATTTCGGCAAGCCGGAGGCGAGGACGATGGCGCGGACCTTGGGATCGGCCGCCGCTCGCTCCACCTCGGACTTCAATGCCGCCAGGCCGGCGATCGACAGCGTGTTGCCGGGGGGGTTCGTCAACGTCAGGACTCGGACCGCGCCTTCGTCGCGCGCGTTCACTTTCCTCTCCGGGTCAGCTTCATCGACTTAAGCAGACGGTTGAAGGCGCTCAGGTAGACGTCGTAAGACTCCACCGGCGCGCTGTACACCACGGCGTAGTACGCTTCGCCGGCCAAAGGAATGTAGGCGGTCTTCGATTCGCCCGAGACGAAGGTCACTCGCGCCTTGACGCCGGCCACCGGGACCATGCCGCCGTCCTTCGCGCCCTGCCAGTCCTTGTCCTTGGCCGCGGCCGCCTCGAGGTCCACATAGGTCGGCTGGGAGGGCTCCACCTTCGTGATCGTGATCATGACGGGCTTACCCGGTGAGCCGTCGTCGAGAGTGAACGAAAGGGTCGGGACCTCCTCCTTCCACCCGTCGCGCGGCTGAAGCATGCGCGGATAATCGAAGCTCATTTCGGCCGGCACGTTGTAGCGTCGATACGAGTCCTCGCCTAATTTGGTGACGCGCGAGGACTGGGCGATGCACTGATACGGGTT
>CALRXP010000054.1:0-12040 GCA_943372155.1 Candidatus Endomicrobiellum trichonymphae
ATTGCGCGGTGGGCGCTGCCGCGAGAAAATCGTGGATCCGGCCGTTGCTCCACACCGGATAATCCTGGCCGCTGATGAAGATCAGATAGTCGTATTCCCCACTCCGTTCGATCTCCGCGAACGAATTGAGCGTCCCCTGCACCAAGGAGTAATCGCCCCAATGAAGGTCCGTCCGGTTCTTCACGAGCGTGACTCGGGGATCGAGGCCCCGGGGATCGATCGGGGACTTCAGGTCCAGGTTCACGTACAGGCGGAAGCGCTCGTCCGCGAACGCGCGGATCAGATGATTGATCTGATCCAAATCCTTGTGAGCGTGGATCAATACCGCGATCTTCATCGGCGCCCCGCGCACGAGCCCGCCGTATGCATCAGCGCGACGAGGAGATAGACGATGAAATCCCGACTCAGCATCTGTTTCGCGCCCAGAACGAACTTCTGGCGGATCACGTCCCAATCCTTCGCTGTCGGGATCCGGCGATCCTTGACGGGATGATAGATCGCGTTCCGCCGGAAGCCGGGAAGGAAGTGCGGCGGAACGAAGCGGTGCGTCCCGAAAAGCATCTCTCCGGCACCGGTGGAATAGGCGCTGTAAAACCGGTGGCGGCGCGGCGCCGGCGTCCACGGACCGTCCCCGCCGAGCTCGGAGAGGGTCGCCCCGCCCGCGAGCAACGCGGTCGGCACGAGCGCCTCGAAGTGACCCGACCAGCCCTGAGCGACCCGGCGCCGCAGCTCCTCGAGGCCGCGGCGCGATATCCGGACGATCGGGAAGAACGCCCGCGCGATCCGCGTCGGCGCGCCCCCGTCGCCGGCGAAATCGAGCGTATGCCACCAGGGCCAGGCGCTCTCCTGCTCGCGGGTGCGTATCTGGGCGGCGACGAGGTCGGCCGGGTCGTCCGCGACGGCGTCGAACAGCGCGGTCCAGTCGCCGGTGAAAGCCACGTCGTATTCGATGATCCAGTACTGGTCGTAATCCGGACGCGACCGGAAAAAATCGAGCCACGCCAGATGGCAGTTGCCCGGAACGATCCGCTCCCCCAGCACGCAAGAGGCGCTCGCCCGCAGGCGCGCGAAATCGAAGTAATGCGTCACGTCCGAGTCCCCCGCCGGCATCGGCGATCCCGCCTGGGCGAGAAGGAACACGTCGGCCCGGCCGCTCAGATCGGCGCGAAGCTTCTCGAAGCGCTCCCGCACCGCGGGCCCGAAGACGTGGGTGAAGAACGCGACGGCGATCCGGGGCTCGGCGCGGGCGGACATGTCAGGCGCTCCGGCCCGACCGGTAAACCTCGAGCACGTACCGCCGATCGGCGGCGCTGAGGATGAAGTAGAACGCCACGGGAATGAACAGCACCGTCTGCAGCGCCACGCACGCGGTCAGCCTGAGGTAGTCGGCCTCCACGAGGCCGCGAATCAAATAGAAGTAGGCGGCGAGCGGGACGGCCGTCTTCAGCAAGGTCACGAGGATGGTCTCGACGAGATAGGTCCGCACCGGCATCTGGATTACGCGGCAGATGTACACCGGCTGGATGAACAGCTTGAAGATGACCACCTCGACGGCCGTGCCCATCACGACGCCGTACATGCCGAAGCGCTGGAGGAAAAGCACGCTCAGGATCACATTGAGCACCGCCGCGGCGATGTTCATCACGGCGTAGGTGTCGTGCTTGGACAGGCCGTACAGAAGCTGGACGCCCGGCGCCTGGGGCAGTTCGAGCATAAGCGCGGAGCAGAGGATGGCCGTCACGTAATAGCTGGTTTCAAATCCCGCCCCCATCCAGCGCAGGATGAACGCCTTGCCGTAGAAGAGCACGCTGTAGCCCACGAACGCGGACAGGAGCGTCGTGGCCTTGGTGACCTTCAGCAGTCCGGAGCGGATGGCGTCGTAGTCGCCGCGGCCTTCGTACTGGCTGAAGACGGGGACCATCATGCTCACCGTGCTGTGCACGAGGCTCGAGAAACCGTCCACCACCCGCACGCCGATGGAAAAGCGCGTGAGCAGGCTCGCGTTCAACACGGCGGCGATCAGCATCGAGTCGATCTGGAAGCGGAGGATGTCGCCGACCTGGCAGACCAGTATTTTCCAGCCGTAGTCGAACATGGCTCGGACCTGGGCCGTCTCGTACCGGAAGAGGACGATCTTAATGTAGGGCAGCTGCGCTTTGCACGCGAGGTACGCGGCGACGTTCTCGGCGGCGTTGGTCGCCGCGGTGATGAGCGCGACGGCGACGACCCCGTGGCCCCGGCTCAGGAAGTGGTAGATCGCGACGTTGGCGACGATCGTTTTGGAGATCGAGATGAGGGCGCTGGTGTCGTAACGGACGTTGGCCCGGAGGATTCCGACGAACAGGTTCAGCGGGAAGCCGATGGCCGTCGAGAGACCCAGAACGAGAAGGACCTTGCGGAACAACGCGATCTCGGCCGGATCGCTCAGGAAAAACGGGCAGACCCCCACCGACACGAGAGTCCCCGCCAAGGTCACCGCGCCGATCAAGGCCAGCAGGAAAAAAGCCGTGTTGGCGACGTCGTTAACCTCGTTCTGGTCCCCCTTGCCTAAGGAACGGGCGATGTAGCGCGCCGCCGCGGCGTAGATCCCGTAGTTCATCAGGTTGTAGTAGCCCATGAACGCGCCGATCAGGACCCAAAAACCGTACATCCGGTCGCCCAAGGAGCGGACGATGAACGGGGTGATCGCGAAGGCGACCCCCAAAAGCAGGAAGAACTCCGCGTTTCGGAAGAGCGAGCCCTTGACCAGCTTTTTGGCGGTGCTCATAAGGACATCATATCATCCCGCTAAAGCGGGCGTCCCTCGAGCCACAAGGCCCGGTGCGACGGGAGGCAGCGCCGCGCCGCGCACGCGTTCAGCGCCTGGCGGGCGTCGGTCCGGACCTCGAACAGAGCGCGCCACGGGGCCAGATCGTCCGCCTCGAAGGCGGCGTCCGCGTCCGACGCGTTGACGAGCACGACGTAGCGTCTGCCGCCGAAGCTCCAGGCGCGCGCCTCCACTCCGGGCGGAACGGGGAATGGAACGCCCGTCTCCCGGCCCCTCTCGAGCACCGGCCTGACGGCCTGAAGCTCGCGGAGGACTCGCGCCTGCGCCTGCCACTCCTCGGGATAATCGAGGATGTCCCGGGCGCCCGGAAGCTTGGGAGGCCTGAAATAGAAACCCGCGGCCCCCCCGGCCGCCGCGCGGGCCGCCTGGAAGCGCAGATTGAACCAGCTGTCCGTCGTCTCCACGTCGGCGATCTCCGAGCCAGGGGCGGCCGCGGACGCGACCGCCGCGCCCGGCGGAGTTTGATCGGCGACATCCAGCGAAAGGCGCGCGGCTTCGCTCTCGACGCGGACGGACACCGGCCCCTGGAGGCCGACGGGGAAGGCCCGGCGCGGCTCCGGAGAGCAGGCGGCCAGCGCGACCGTCAGGAGCAGCGCGGACTTCACCCGCGCACCTCGCCGTGCTCATGAACCGCGGCGAACAGGAAGGACGTCATGAAAAGAAGGCGGAAGCTGTCGAGATAGGGGCCCGACATCAGCAGCAAGGCGCCGCATAGCAGGATCGCCGCGAGGGCCGCCCGGCGTCGAAGGTCGTCCTCGTCCCGCAGCAGGCGGCTGAAGGCCCACAGGAGGCCGCCCGCGATGAGCAGCGCGCCGAGCGCACCGTCCTTCGCGAGCCAGGTGACGTACTGGCCCGCCGGAGACAGGAGCTCGTAACGACCGGGGCCCCAGCCGAGGAAAGGCGAGAGACGAACGTGCCGCAGGGCATCGGCGGGCGCGGACCAACCGAGGCGCGCTCCCGCGAACGCGAACGAGACGGCGGCCGCGGCGGCATGAACGTATTTTTTCTTCGAACGGGAGAACAGCAGCAGGTAGCACAGGCACAGCGCGGCCGCGTAAGCTCGCTCCCCAGGGACGTCGAACAGGAACCAGGACGCGTAGGCCGCCGCAGCCGCCGCCGAATCGGTGGCCTCCCTGACGGACGCGTCATGATGACGAATCAGGTAGACCACAAAGGTTCCGAGCAGCAGCCAGCGCGGCAGATCAAGGATATCCTGCGGGCCGGTCTGCGCCCCCTTGAAGGCGAGCGCGTATAAGTAGGAAAAGACGTAGAGCCCCTGCAGGACACCCAACAGCACGAAGGCTCGACGCGCCGGTGCGCGCGACTCCCAGGACGAGGGCTTCGTCCAAAGCGTCGCGCCCGCGACCGCCGCGACGGCGACGGCCAACGCAAGGTCGAGCCTCATCCCGACGAAGCGCCCCGGAAGGAGAAAAACCAGCCAAACGATCGCGATCATCGGATTGCGCAAGGTGACGGTCATGGCTTCTCGAGCCTCCGGGGCAGCAGACCGAGGGATTTGAGGGCGGACAGCTTTTTCGCCTCGGACCCGCTGTGGTCGTCGCCCGCTCCGATGACGACGGGCGTGAAACGCACGAGGCGGGAGCGTTCCAGAAGGACACGGGCGTCGTCCTCCCGACCCAGCCGCTGAAGAATCATCCCCGCGAGGCCCAAGGTCTTGTAATCGTAAGGACGAAGCTCGACCGCGGCCAAGGACAGCGCGAGGGCGTCGCGCAAGCCCGAGGCGTCGGGGCGCTCGACGGCGCCGAAGCGTTCGTAAAGGCGCGAGGCCAGCCCGCGGAAGGAGCGGGGATCGGGCTCGCCGCCCGGGATCAGCACCGCACGCGAGAGGCCGAGGAAGCAGGCCAGCGCCGCGGCGGCCGCCCAGGCCGCAGGCGCGACCGGACGGGCCTGCGGCGCGGCCTTATCCGCCCAGAGCGGCGCGGAGAGGAGAAAGCCGGCGAGACCGAGGAAGATCACCGCGTTCCCGGGAATTTGGAAGCCGAACTCGAAGAGGGAGTGGGCCGCGAAGGCGGCGACCGCGCCCAGCGCGCCGCCGATCAGCGCGCGCATCTCGCGAGAGCCCGCGGCGTACCAGGCCCGCGCCGCTCCGACGCCGAGGCACGCCGCGGCCGCCAGCGCCGCCAGCAGGCCGGCGAGGCCCGTCTCGAGCACCAGCTCGAGCCAGTCGCTATGGGCGTGCTCGGCCAAGCCCCGAAGATCGAGGTCCTGGTAGGACGGATACACCGTGGAGAAGCTGCCCGCGCCCGTCCCGAAAAAGGGAGCGTCGCGCAGCCAGCGCCACGCGTCACCGTAAATGTAGAAGCGCTCCGTGATCGCCAAATCGGTCATGGCGCCGGCCTCCGCGCCCAGGCCGACCATCCGGTAGCAGAAGAAGACCACGAAGGCCGCCACGGCCAACGCCGCGCCCGCCCGCAGGCGGCGGGCTTTCGCCGACTTCGCGAAGCCCGCGGAGACGAACACGACAAGCAACGCCGAAAGCGGCATGGCGAGAAAGGCCCCGCGCGAGGCGCAGGCGACCAGCCCCGCGAAGATCAGGGCGGCCACGGCGGCGAGCCGGCTCTGAGAGCGCACGTATTCGCTCGGAGGACCGTCGACCGCGGGCCAATCTCGGCGCTTGGAAAAAAACACCCCGACGCCGACGGCTAAGGTCATCAGCAGAAAGTTCGCCGCATGATCGCGGTTGTAATACGGCCCGAAGACGCCGGTCAGCTCCGTCGCGCGGTACCAGTACAGCTTCCCCCCGCCCGTCGCCGCCTGCAGCAGGCCCTGCGCCGCCAGCCCCGCGCCGAGCCCGAACAGGACGTAGCAGTAACGGCGCGCGGCCTGATGCGTCGTGATCGCTTGAGGCACGCTCCAGAGCAGGGCGGCGTAGGCCGTCCAGAGCAAAACCGCGTCGCGCGTCGCGCTCGGCGCGGCGGTGAAGGGAACCTGAGGCCAAGGGAGATCGGCGGCGACGGGGGTCAGGCCCTGAAACGCGGCGAAGGCCGCGAACGCCGCGGCGAACAGCCAGAACCAGGTCGCCATCGGGGGCAGCTCGCGACGGCCGCGCAGAAAGCAGGCGAGCGCCAGAGCGAAGATTCCGATTTCAAGGGCGCCGCGAGACCAGGGCTCGACGCAGCCGAACGCCAGCGGGCCGAACAGGGTGAGCGCGTACAGCAACCCCTCCAACGCCCGGGAGGGAATGCGCGCCATCATGAATGGCGCTCTTTTCCTTTGTCCGTGTCGACGTAATCGCGGTAATACTGCTCGTAGTACCGGCCGTCGGCGTAGGTCATCGTCCCGAGCCGCGCTCCGTTGACGACGCCGCCCAGGATCTTGATCCCGCTGCCGCGCAGACGCGCGCAGGCGGTCTGAATCAAAGGCACGCGCGTGCGGCCGAAGCGCGTGACGAAAATCGTCGGCTTGACGTGCCGGCCCCAGAGGAGGATGTCGCTGATCGGGAAGACCGGCGGGCAGTCCACGATGACCCGGGAGTAGCGACCGCGCGCCCAGGCGACGAACTGGGCGAGCTGTTCGGTATTCAGAAGCTCCGCGGGATTCGGCGGCCGCGAGCCGCAGGTGATGATGTCGAGATTCGGAATTTCGGTCTTCTGGACGAGGCCCTCAGGGTGAGGCACCGAGCCGGAGAGGAAGTCGGTCAACCCCTTCTCGCTCGACGCCCGCAAATTCCCGTGCTGGCGCGGGCGGCGCAGGTCGCCGTCGACGATCAGCACCTTCTGTCCGAGCTGAGCCATCGCCACGGCCAGGTTGCTGGCCACGAAGCTCTTGCCCTCTTCCTGCACCGAGCTCGTCACGAGGAGGATCGGCTCGCCGCCCACGGCCTCGGCAAATCCCACCATGGTCCGCAGATTCCGGAAGGACTCGCTGAGCAACGAGACCTCGGTCGAGATCAACGGCGCGTAAATCGCGGCGCCCTTCTTATGGCGGGCGAAAGGGATCAGGCCCAGGAAGGGCAGGCCCAAGCGGCGCTGCACGTCGTCGTGGGTGCGCACGGTCTGATCGAGCATCTCGAGCAGCAGCGCGCACAGCACGCCGAGGGTGAAGCCGCCGACGAGACCGAGAACGAGCGCCAAGGTCTTGCGGGGCCGGATCGGCTTGTCGGGAAGCTGGGGCAGGTCGACGATGCGGACGTTGTTGGCGCGCAGCTGGCCGGAGAGCTCGGTCTTGAGGCTGGCGACGATGTTGTCGACCTCATTGTTGAGCACCTTGTGCATCGACGCCAGGCGCGACTTGAGCGAAATCAGCGCCGGGTGGCTGTCGGTGTACTTCATGCGCAGGTCGGCGAGCTGAGCCTCGCCCTCGAAGATCTGCGCCTTAATGTCCTGGATGAGCTTGTTGTTGACGACGGAGGGCAGGGACTGGTTGATCTTGTCGTTGTCCACGCCCTTCATGCGCATCTGCAGGGCGTCGAGCACGTCCTTGGACATGAACAGCTTGTTGTTGAGGTTTTGCTCGACGAAGTACTGCGAGATCGTGCTCGAGATCTTCATCGCCAGCTGGGGGTCGGTGCTGTCGACGTTGACGCGGCAAAGCCGGGTGCGGGGCACCTGGACGACCGAGATGGCCGCGGCCAAGGTCCCCGGGCCGGCGCCGAAATCCTTCGAGGCCGACAGACCGAGATCGGCGTAGACGCGGCGCAGGGCCGTGTCGCTCGTGATCATCTTGAACTGCGTTCCGAAGTACTCGTCGTCCTGAACCTCGACGACGCCCTGGCCGGGGGCGGTGTTGCCGCCCTCGCGCTCGATGTTGATGACCGTCGTCGCGCGGAAGATCGGCGGCCAATACATCACATAATAGAGGGCGGCGGAGAAGACGGCCGCCGTGACGGCGAGGACGATCCAGCGCCGGCGCGCCAGGACGTCCACGTAGTGAGAGAGGTTGAAATCGACTTCCTGTTCGTTCTCGGACATGCCTAGAAGAAGCTCTGGGGAACGTAGATGATGTCGTTGGGCTCGAGAACCATGTCTTTGTCCTTCTGGCCCTGCTGGGTGATCTCTTTGGTGTTGATCGTGTAGGTGACGCTCGCGCCGTTGACGTTGCGCAGCACGCGCGCGCGGTCCTGCGCGGCCACCGGCGTGAACCCGCCGGCCGTGCTGATGGCCTCGAGCACGGTCATGCGCGATTCCGTCGGAACGGGGTAGGAGCCGGGCTTCTGAACTTCGCCCATGACGAAGATGGTCTTATTGCCGTAGTCCTCGATAAAGAGGGAGACCTGCGGGCTGACGAGATACTTGCCGAGCTTTTCCTCGATCGCGGACTGGGCGTCGATCAATGTCATGCCGCCGACCTTCACGGCGCCGACGAGGGGCAGGGACACCGTGCCGTTCGCGTTGACGCGCACCTTGCGGCTCATCTCCGCGTCCTGATACACCGTCACGCTGATCAGGTCCGCCGACGAGATTCGGTAATCGGTTTTAGCCCGGACGACCTGCTGGAGGGCCGCGGCGATCGCGGCGGCTTCCTTATCCGCGGCCGCTTTCTGCTGCTCCGGCGTCAGCACGGCCGCAGGAACGTCGCCGGGAACCACGGCAGGATCCTTAGCCGGAATCACCGAGACAGCCACGGGCGCCGGCTCAGGCGGAGCGCCTTCCGTTACATGGAAACCGGCGCAGGAGGCGAGCAGACCGCACAAGACGAACGCGAGCCGGGGTATTCTCATGCGCGGCTATTATACAGGGTCTAGAACTTAAGCGCCAGGTTCCAGCTGGTCCGCTGATCCTGATAGTTGAACTCGCCCGAGAACGTGGAGTTACGCTCGCGGAAGATGTAGGCGATGCCCGTCGACAGCCAAGCCTGGATGTCGTACTCGAGCCACGCGCCGCCCTGGTAGATATCGTCGCGGCGGGTGCCGGTCGCGCCGCCGGCCACGGTCTGGTTGTCGGGATACTTGTCCAGGCCGAAGGCGAGGTTGGCGCCCACGGAGAACTTGCGCGGGAGCTTGTGCTTGACGTCGAGAGCGACGTTGTTGCTGATGTAGAAGCGGTTGCCGCCGTTGTTGATCGACTCCTCGAGACGGCGGGAGGCGCTCAGGCCGATGTCGGTCCGGTCGGTCGGCTTGTACAGCACGTCGGAGGCGACGGTGAAGTTCCGGGTGATGCGGGTCGAGCCGCCGATCGGAGCCTCGTCGTACTCGCGGTAGGTCATGCCGCCTTCGACCTTACCGGTGACCTTCGGAGCGAGCACGCCGGTCACGCCGAATCCGAGGTTGTGGGACTTGCTGTTCTTGTCCTGGTCCGGGAGCTCGCGGTGCACGGTGTAGTGGATGACGCCGCGGTGATAGGACGTGTACAGCTTGGTCTTGGGGGCGATTTTATAGCCCACGTTGAAGCCCACGAGTTGCTCATAGCGGTTGAGCTCGCGGCCGACGGTCGGTCCGAGGTACTTGTTGGCCGTGTGGCTCGCGTCCACGCCGCCGGCCAAGCGGCCGTTCTCGGGGTTGTAATCGAGCTCGGTGTAGACCGTGTTCATCCAGCGGCGGTTGCGCTCGACGAGCTGGGAGAACGCCTGGTCGGTCGTGTTCTCGTAACGGTCCCCCGCCTTGTAGGTCAGGCCGTACGCGCCGGTATAGACGTAGTCGAGATGGGCGCGCTGGTTGATCGTGTCGTTGAGCTCGGGCTGGGTGGTGTAGGTGTTGGCCTCGAAATCGTAGCCTGCGGCGAAGTTATGCAGACGGCGCCACGGCAGAACGGCCTCGAGAGCGAGCTCGTTAGTGGTGATCCACGAGCCGCGGACGCCGCCGCCGACCGTGCGGGTCGGCGTGTCGCGAGGCACGAGGTAGATGTTGCTGTCGTAGGTTTCGGTCAGCTGGTAGTAAGGGTGGAGCGCCAACTGCCCGTAGTGGATGTTGGGCTTCTTATACTGCGTCAGCCAGTCGAGATTGATGGCGTGAGCCGGGGCGGAGAGCAACATGAGGAGGGCGGCGGCGGCTCGAGTCATTCGCATATCTCTTCGATCCTTTGTGTTGGTATTGTGTTGGAAATTTTAACGCGGTTAAGTATACATTAAACGAGAAGCCCAGTTCCGCATAAGGCGGAACTGGGCTTCGACGTTTTACGCTGCTACACGCTTACTGAGGAAGCTGCTCGGTCGGGGGAGTCGGAGCCGACTCGGACAGGGTGGGCGGCGGCGGGTTGAAGTTGTTGCCCGGGTTGTTCGCGGGGCGGCCGAAACCGCCGTCGCCGTTGCCGCGGGGCGGAGCGCCCACGTCATCGACGGTGTTGCCGTTGCGACCGGGGGTGCCGACCGCGTGACCGGCGACCGCGTCGCGCATGTCTTCGCCCTTACCGCTGGCCAAGGTCAGGCCGGGGTTGCGGCGGGAAGGACCGCCCGCGACGGCATCCTTAACCTGCTCGGGGGAAGGCATGTTAAGGGCAAGCTGAGGACCCTTGCGAAGAGTGTAGGCGCCGATGATGCACAGAATGATGATGATGACGGCGTTTCTGGCTCGAGACATCAATTCCTCCGAGGACTCTAATGCGACTCGCGCCGTCCACACGTCATGGACGAGCGCCTTCGAATATGATATCTCAATGCACCGCAATAAGCAAGCGGCTTTAGGCCCCTGGTCTCATGGGGCCAAAAGGCCTAGACCGGCGATGCACCCCAGGAGCGGCCATGAACGATCTGATTTCGAAGCTCAAGCAGCCTTCGCTCTGGACCATCAGCGTCCAGCTTTTGATCCTCTACGTGGTCTCCGTCGCGGTGTTCTTCGCGGCCAACGCGGTCCAGGGAAAGGTTGAGCTCGGCCTGAAGGAGCGCGTTCTCAAGGGCAGCGCCGGCGCGTCCGTCGCCTGCCTGCTCGCCGCGATCGCTCTCAACTTCGCCGCCGTCGGCCTCGTGGTCTTCGTCACGGCCAAAACCGGCCAGAATATCCGCATGGCCATGATCGGAGTGCCCTTTTTCCTGATCCTCGAGCAGCACGTGCGAGCCTTGCGTGCGAATCCTCACGAGCGCCGCATTCCTCTCGTCGGCATGCTCGGCGTCGCGGTCGGAATCGTCGGCGGCGTAGCCGCCTTCATGCCCCACGCGCCGCTGAAATAAGCCCGCTCGCGATCCGCAGGCCGTTGAGCGTAAGGTCCGGCTCGTGCCGGACGCCCGGCAGGTCCTTCAAGAACAGAGGCGCCAAGCCGCCCGTCGCGACGACCGCGGCCTTCCCCCCCAGTTCCGACTTCGTGCGCGCCAGAACCTCGCGGATCATGCCCAAGTAGCCGTAGTACAGGCCGGCCTCAAGACAATGTTCGGTGTCTTTGCCGATGACGGTTCGGGGCTTGCGCACCTTGATCAACGGCAGCTTCGCGGTGAACTCATGCAGGGCACGCGCGGCCGAATTCGGCCCGAGTAGTATGGCCCCGCCCACGTAGGAGCCGCCGGCGTCCACGCAGTCGAACGTCGTGGCCGTGCCGAAATCGATGGCGATGGCGGGCTTCCCGGGAAACCGCTCCCGCAGGGCCAGGGCGTTCAAGATGCGGTCCGAGCCGACCTGACCGGGAGTCTTCACCTTCAGCTTCAGTCCCAGCGGAGAGGCGGGCGTCACGAAGGCGGGCTTAAAGCCGAAGGCCTGTTCGATCGCCGAGGACAGTACGAAGTCGAGCTTAGGAACGACGGAGGCGACGACGACCGACGAAGGAAGGCCGTCGACCTTACGGAAGGGACATTTCAACGCGCGGGCATACCAGGAAGAGGATCGCCGGGGATCGGTCTCGAGGCGCCACTGGCGCACGATCCGATCCCCGGCGAAGACTCCGACGGTCAGGTTGGTGTTCCCGACGTCGACGGCTAACAGCAATTTACTTGAGCGCCCCGACCAGCTCTTTCACCGCGCCGGCCGACTTCAGGAGCGCCGCGCGCTCCTCGACCGTCAAGTTGAGCTGGATGATGGACTCGATGCCGCGGGCGCCGAGCTTGCACGGCACGCCGACGAACACGCCGTCCACGCCGTACTCACCTTCGAGCAAAGCGGCGCAGGGCAGGATCTTGCGCTTGTCCTTCAGAATCGCCTCGACCATCTCGGCGGTGGACGCCGACGGGGCGTAGTAGGCCGAACCGGTCTTGAGCAGCTTCACGATCTCGGCGCCGCCGTCGCGGGTGCGCTGGTTGATCGCCTCGATCTTCTCCTTGGGCAGCAGCTCCGTGATGGCGATGCCGTTGACCGTCGAGAACCGGGGCATCGGGACCATGGTGTCGCCGTGGCCG
>CALRXP010000055.1:0-12038 GCA_943372155.1 Candidatus Endomicrobiellum trichonymphae
GCCGAGAATCCCAGAACGCCCGCAGTTCCCTGGAAGACGCCCTGGGCCAGACCCCGATTGCCCGAGTCGCTCGCGTCGGCGACGGCGGCCCGGAACGAGCCCTCGATCAACGCGGCCTGTAAGCCGTACAAAGCGAACAACGGCCAGAGCCCGCCCGCCGTCGACGCGCGAGCGAAGCCCAGATAGCACAGCGCGTACACGGCCATGCCGGCGGCCACGGTCAAGCGGCGTCCGAAGCGGTCGGCGAGGTGCCCCGTCCCCGTCGCGCACGCCGCGTTGACGAGATTAAAGAGCACGTAAGCCAGCACGACCGTCGTCGCGCTCATCCCGGCATCGCGGCCTTTGAGCAGGATGAAGGAATCCGACGAGTTGCCGAGGGCGAACAGACCGTAAACGGCGAGAAAGCGCCAGAACTTCGGGGACAAGGGCGTCGACGCGGCGGCCGGCGCAAACGCCCGTCTTCCGGGCGGCGCGTCTTCCCGCACGAACAGGACGAGCACCGCCACCGCCGCGAAGGCCGGCAGGCCGGCCCAGAGGAATATCGCGCGGTAGGACAGGCCGCCGCTCAGCAGCCACAATCCGATCAACGGCCCCGCGACGGCGCCGGCCGTGTCCATCGCGCGATGCAGACCGAAGGCCTTGCCCAGATGAGCCTTATCCGTCGATGAGGCGATCAGCGCGTCTCGCGCCGAACCGCGCAAGCCCTTTCCCGCGCGGTCGGCGAACCGGGCGACGAGCAAGCCCGGCCAGCCGCCGGCCAGCGCCAAGGCGGGCTTGGCGAACGCCGACAGCGAGTAGCCGAAAACGACCGTCGGCTTGCGCGCGCCCGCGAGGTCGCTCCACCAGCCGCTGACGCCGCGGAAAATGCTGGCCGACAACTCGGCCGCACCCTCGACGAGTCCGACCGCCGTAGGGGGGGCCCCCAAGGTCGCCGTGATATATAAAGGGAGCAGGGGTGCGATCATCTCGCCGGCGATGTCGGCGAAAAAGCTGACCGCGCCCATCCAATACACGTTGCGACCGACGCCCTTGACCATGGGGAGCATTCTAGTATTGATGTGCTATCATGGTCGCGTTTCGTACAGGAGAACTTTCATGAAACTCGCTCTGATTTCCCTGCTGTTCGCCGCCCCTGTTCTCGCCGCGGACGCGCCGAAGCCCGCCGCCGCTCCGAAACCGGCCGCCGCGCCCAAGGCGGAAGCGAAAAAGGCGCCCGCCGCGCCGGCCGCGCCGAAAGATCCTTTCAAAAACGACGATGAGCGCGAGATTTACACGATCGGCTACCTGATGGGACGCAACCTGACCGCCTTCTCGCTGAGCGCGGCCGAAACCAAGATCCTCTCGAGCGGCCTCACCGACTCGACCCAGGGCGCCGCGCCCAAAATCGATATCCGTTTCTATCAGCCCCGCGTTCAGGAGCTTCTCCAGAAGCGGATGGCCGTGGTCAACGAAAAGCTGGCCGCCTCCGCCGAGCCCGAGAAGGCGAAGGGCCGCGCCTACACGGAGAAGTTCGTGAAGGAGAACAAGCCGAAGGCGATCCCCGGCGGCGGCTGGTACCTCGAGCAGAAGGCCGGCACCGGCGCATCGCCGACCAGCGCCGACGTCGTCCGCTGCCACTATCGCGGCACCCACCTCGACGGCACCGAGTTCGACTCCTCCTACAAGCGCGGCGCCCCCACGGACTTCTCCATCGCTCCTGGAGCCGTCATCGACTGCTGGGTCAAAGGCATTCCGATGATGAAGGTCGGCGGCAAAGCGACCTTCGTCTGCCCCTCCGACGTCGCCTACAAGGACGGCGGTCGCCCCGGCATCGCCGGCGGCGAGACGTTGACCTTCGAGGTCGAGCTCGTGGATATCGTCAAGCCCGACGCCCCCGCCAAGAAGTAAGGCTCAGCGCCGGTGGTGCCGGCGCATCAGGCAGTCGTTGGACACGACGAGCAGGCCCGCGGCGCGGGCCATGCGCTCGCCTTCGTCGTGGTACACGCCGTCCTGTAGCCAGACGGCCTTCGCCTTGACGCCGATCGCCTCGAGAATCGGCGTGAGCGCCTCCTCGGGCCGGCGGAACACGGCCACGACGTCCACGGGAAACGGGATGTCGCTCACGCTCGCGTAGCAGGTCTCGCCGAGAATTGTCTTTTGGCCGGGATTGACGGGCACGATCCGGTAACCTTGCTCCTGCATGTATTCGGAGACGTAATGGGAGGGGCGCTCGGGCTTCGGGGAGAGGCCGACGACGGCGATCGTCTTCATCGCCAGTATCTTCGCGACGGCCTCCTCAGGGGGAACGTCCTCCGGGAGGCGGCAGGCGTCGCCGTCTTTAGGCGGCTTCCACGCCAACGTGGGCTTCCCCTTCGTCGATCTCGACATGAGCGACGAAGGAGCGGCAGCACACCGTACAATCCTGATCGATGGACTGGCCGTCCATGTCGGCGATCACGTGGAGCTCGGTGCCCTCGCCGCAGTGCGGGCACTCCAAGGTGACCCACTGATCCAGCCGCTCGACTGAAGCCTCGACGCTTTGTTCCTTGAGCACCGTTTCCATGATCTTCTCGGCGGTTTTGTGCTCGTGAGCGTCGGGATGCGCGTCCGGCGCGCCCTTTTTCGGCTTCTTCACCTTCGCGGGGGCTTTAGTCTTCGGCATGCTTTCAGTGTAGGGGGTGATCCTTTCCCCGTCAAGGGGGTTGCTATAAGTTTCCGGGTGAGACCACGATCACAACTCGGCGATTCGCCGCCCGGCCTTCCGGAGTGTCGTTCGCCTTGACCGGCCGGAACTCTCCGAAGCCCGCCGCCGCCAGACGAGCGGGATCGAGCCCCGCGTGTTCGTGCAGCCAGCGCGCCGCCGCCGTCGCTCGCGCGGCCGTCAGCTCCCAGTGTCCGGCGTAGCCGCCGAGCAGGCCCTTCTTGAACGGCGAATTATCGGAGTGCGCCTCGACGCGCATGACCTTCGACGGCAGCGCCTTCAGCGCCGCGCCGACGCGCCCGAGCAACGCCGCTCCCTGATCGCTCACCTTCGCGGCGCCGTCCTCGAAAATCATCCCGTCGTCGAGGCTGATCGAGAAGCTCTCGCCGTTCTGCTCGACGAGCGCCTTGCCCGCCTGCATTTCCTTGAGCACGGCGTCGGCGGCGGAGCCCATTTCCTCGCGGGTCTTGAGAATGGTCGCGGCGCGGGCCTCGTCGCTCTTCTTGAGGCCCGTCTCGGCGGCGGAAATCTTGGCGAGCAGGGCCTCGCGCTCGTCCTTGAGCTTCGCGAGCTCGCGGCCGTTCTTCTCGCGGGCGGACTGCAGCACGGTCTTCAGGCGCTCGAGCGCCAGCTTTTCCTTCAAGGCGTCGGTGAGCTTCTTAGACAGCTCGTCTTTCTCGGCGACGACAGCGTTAAGCTTGCCGCCGAGCTCGTCCTTGCTCGCGCCGATCGCGTCGGAAAGGGATTTATTGGACTTCGACAGCGACGCGACTCGGTTCTCAGCGGCGTCAGCGCGGCCCTGCGTCTCGACGAGCTTCGCCTCGAGCTCCGCCTTGGCCGTCTTGAGGGCCTCGGCCTCGTCGGTGCGCTCCTTGAGCTGGGTGAAAAGCGACCCCGCCTTGGTCTCCAGGTCCTCGATCTCTTTCTTCTGCTTCTCGAGCTTCGCGCCGGCGCAGGCGGTCATGGACAGGATCAGGAGGACGGGGAAAAATCGTTTCATGCGCACATAATACTTATTTCCCCTTTGCCCGACCCGGTCCGCTATCATCAAGGCATGAATAAACCGATGCTGCCCGGCGGAAAGCGCATCGTCGCGGCGCTGGCGGTCGTCATGGCGACGCTGTGGGCGTTGCTCCGTTTCGGCGGCAAGCCGCCTGAGGCTCCCACGCCGGTCGCCGCGCCCGCACCCGCGCCGCGCCTCGAGGCCACCGTACCAATACCCAAGTCCCGGAAATCAACCGCGTCCGCGCCGACTGCTCCGGTGAAGGTCAGGGGCGCGGGCCTGCGTGATAAGGGCGAGGCGCTCGGCGGCACGCCGCCTTGAGGCCGCGCCCTCAGGCAGAGGATTTCGCCGAAATTCCGTACCGCCTTCCTAGCTCCGGCCAGATTCGGAGAAGCGCCAGCAGCATCGCAGTGAGGATCGGTCCGATAAAAACGCCGAGGATCCCGAACAGGCGAATACCGCCGACGACGGCAAGGAGCCCCGTGAGCGGATGCATGTCGGCGCGCCCCTTAAGCACCCACGGGCGCACCAAGTTGTCGATGATTCCCGCCGTGAGCCCCAGGACGACCATGAGCGCCAGCTTCAAGGTCTCGCCCTGAGCGTAGAGAAAAAATACGCCGGCGAGCGAGGCCGGGACGGTGCCGAGCACCGGAATCCACGCGATGAAGAACGTCAATCCTCCGGCCAGGAACGCGCCGGGCACGTCAAGCGCCAGAAACCCGAGAATGATGAGGACCGCCTGGGCAGCCGCGGAGGCGAGCCCGGCCAGCACGGCGGAGATCGCGGTGTCGCGGAACGCCTCGACCAGCCGCTTCTGCACGTTCCGGTCGAAGACGTCGAAGGCGAGAGCCCACTCCACGAACCGCTCTCCGTCGAGCAGGAAGAAATAAAATGCGATGAGCGCCAGCGCGAGCTGAAGGAGATAATCGGGGACGTCCTTGCTCAGGCTCAACAGTGCGTCGCCGGTGAACTTGCCGGAAGCCTGGATCGCGGCCTTAAGTCGGGCGTTGACTGCTGCAGGGTCGCCGACCAGCGTCCGCACGAGGTCGTATCGGCTTAGGACGGCGGTGAGCCGGCGCGGCGAGAACTCCTTGAGCTCCGACAGGTCCCGGCCGATCTCCACGCCCTGCCTCACCGCCAAGATCGAGAACGCGGCCATCGGAACGACGATCAGGAGCAGAGCGAGCGCGGCGACGGCCCCCGCCGCGAAAGCAGGCTGCATTTTCGTCAGAAACCATTGCTGGGCGGGTTGACAGAGCATCGCCGCCGTGCCGCCGAGAAAAAGCGCGAGGCAATAAGGCCCGATCATCCACAGCACGACGCCCGCGCAGACCAGCAGCGCTCCGAGAAAAGTGTACAAATGCGCGCGCTTGCCTTCGGCGGCGTTGCTCATCAGGGCTTCCTCGGCGACTGACCCGGGGCGTGATCGCGCACGCTGGCGCTCGCCTGAATGGCGTCGCGCGTCGTCTTCAATTGCTCGCGCACGAGACGATCCGCCTCGGGCGTCGCCGTCTCGGCCTGGCCGATAAGATCCAGAGCCTCCGCGTAATGGGCGCGTTTGAGCTGAATGTTCGCCAAGGTGTCGAGGATGTAGGGTCGCAGCGGACCGGGGGCGGCGAGCGCACCGCGGGCCAACGCCTCGGCCTCCTCCAGGTCGCCGCCGCGCGCCAGGATGGTCATCGCGAGGTTGTTGCACGCGCCGGGATGACGCGGCTCGGTCCTGACTGCCTTGCGAAATGAGGTTTCGGCCTCCGCGAACCGCCCGGCCCGGAAATCGATGTTGCCAAGGGCGATCCAGCCTTCCGTGCAGGCCGGATCGCGGAGCACGGAGGCCTCGTACTGCGCCACGGCCTCCGCCTGCAGGCCCTGCGCCTCGTAGGTTCCGCCCAGTCGGACGTGCTCCTGCGGATCGAGCGCGTCGCCGGAGCGGATCACCGGAGGCAGATGGCCGCAGCCCGCGGCCAGCGCGCACGCCAAACCTAAGATCGCGGCCGGATTAATAGACTCCATCGTTCGGTCCTCCCCCACGCCGTGTCGAACTTTCCGTACGAGATCGCTCGGTCCCGTGCCTTACCCGAGTGCGCGAAAAGGACCCGGCGCGCGTCGTCGTAGCCCGTGATGACCAGGTAATGGCCAATCGGATACGCACGAAAGCCGACATTCAGGAACGCGATCACCGGGCGCCCCGCGTCGAGCTCCCGCTTGACCTCGGGGAATCCTCTCTCTCCCATGGAGGCGTCGAGTCCCCGGTCGCGGGCCGCGAGCAGCATGTCCACGGTCAACGCACCCTTCAAATTCGCCCGGTAGATCTCCTTCTTCAGCTCGGCAGGCGGCGACGGCTTGCCCCAAAAGGCGAGGACGCTCGCCAGCGCGGACGGGCCGCATTGATCGGTGTCGTCGGGAAAGAAGGGCACCGACAACCGGACCTGCCGCCCGTCCGCCGCGGGCGGCACCCCCTGAGAGGCGCAGCACGCGAAAAAACCGGCCGTGAGAACGAGAGAGATTGAGCGCATGACCGCCTCCGGGCTTCCTCTAGATACGATGGACCAGGAACACGATCAGCAGAACGAGGACCACGCAGACCAACAGGGCCTCGATGAAGCCGCCGGCGGCCAGCGTGTTCACGTCCTTGGCCAGCTTGTGGACCTCCTGGTCCGACAGCTTCGCGAGACGGGTGTCGATCTCCTTCTCATCCAGGCCGAGCGCCTTGAGGCGCTCACGTACGATCTTGGATTCGAGACCGGCTTGAATCATCTTCATGTCCGCCGCGCGTCCGTCGGTCGCGGAATCGGTCCGGGCCGGCGCCAGCAGGGCCCAGCCGCTCGAAGGCTTGGCGCAGACTATCGTGGTGGTGAGGATCAAGACGTATATCAAGAATTTCGTCGCGCTTCTCATATTCTCTCCTTGCGGCATCCGGAGTATAGCGACGCAGCGCGAATCGATAAATTCGGAGTTCTACGCGGCGCCCGGGAATACTACGGAGGCGCGTCTAAAGGGCCGTCAGGCCGCGCGTGATCGCGTACTTCGTGAGGCCCGCGACGGTGAGGATATTCAGCTTGTGCGACAGGTTCTCGCGATGGGACTCGGCCGTACGTACGCTGATGCCGAGCTTGGCCGCGACGCCCTTGTTCGAGTGCCCCTCGGCGAGCAGCACCAGGACCTCCACTTCGCGGTCCGTCAGAGCGGCGGCCCCGACCCCGTCCGCGGCCCTCTCCGGCGCCGGCGTCAGCAACGCGTCGGTCATCCCGGCGGGAAAATGCAGACCGCCCTGGTAGACGTCCTTGATCGCGGCGAGAAGGTCGCCCGCTGGCTGGTCTTTCGTCACGTAGCCTTGGACGCCGCAACGGGCCATTTTCACCACGTACTCTTCGCTCGAGTGGATGCTGAAGGCGATGAGCTTGGTCTTGGGAACGAGCGAGCGCAGCCGGCGCGCGAGCTCTCCGCCGTCGATGGCGGGCAGGTTCACGTCGAGGACGATGACGTCGGGCGCAGCCTTCCTGATTTTGCGCAGCGCCTCGGCGGCGTCGGACGCCTCCCCCACCACTGATATCGCGTGGTTGGTCAGGTAGGAGCGCACGCCCTCCCGCACGATCGGATGATCGTCGACGAGAAAAACCCGGATGGCGTTGCGTCTGGCGCCGAGCGCTTTCATGACACTCGAAGCATAGCGCGGATCAATCGGCGGAGCTATACGTAGTTATACCCGGTGGCGACGGGAATCCTTATTCGCCGGGAGGCGAAGGAGGGCGCAAACCGGTCAGCCCTTCTTGAATGGCGTATTTCGTGAGACCGGCGATCGGCGCGATGCCGAGCTTGCGCGAGAGGTGTTCCCGGTGGGTTTCGGCGGTGCGTACGCTGATGCCGAGCGCCCGTGCGACCTCCTTATTCGCCATACCCTCCGCGAGCAGCACGAGAACCTCGCGCTCCCGCGCGGTCAGGACGGCCTTAGCGTCCGCCGCGGTCTTGGAGCCCGGGGCGAGGATCGCGTCGCTCATGCCCGGCGGAAAGTAGAGGCCACCTGTGTGCACTCGTTCGATGGCCTCAACGAGCCTCGCCGTCGGCTCGTCCTTCATCACGTAGCCGTGCACGCCACAGCGCGCCATGCGCACGACGTACTCTTGGCTCGCGTGGATGCTGAAGGCGATGAGCTTGACGGCGGGAATAGTCTGGCGCAGGTACCGCGCAAGGTCACCGCCGTCCACGCCGGGAAGATTGATGTCGAGTATGACGACGTCGGGCGCGAGCTTCCTGAGCTTGCGAGCGGCCTCCATGTCGTTGGACGCCTCCCCCACGACCACGAGCCCGCGGGCCGTCAGAAAAGCGCGGACGCCCTCTCGCACGGCGGGGTGATCGTCCACGAGGAAGACCTTGATCTTCGTTTTCGGCTTCTTCATATCGGCGCGCGCACGATGATCGTCGTCCCCTTGCCCGGTTTCGAGTCGAGCAGGAACGAGCCTCCGACCGCTCCGGCGCGCTCGCGCATGTTTCCGAGGCCGATCCCCCGGCCGACCAGCGGTCGGCTCGCGGCGGTAAACCCCGTCCCGTTGTCGCCCACGGTCAAGACGACGCTTTGACCGTCGCGGGCTAAAAGGACCGTCGCCTTCGTCGCCTTCGAATGCTTGCCGATGTTGTTGAGCGCCTCCTGAGCAATCCGAAAAATCGACAGCGCCGTCTCGGACGATACCTCGACCGGAACGGTTTGAATCGTCACTGCGACTCCGGCGCGCCCCTTGAACTCGCGGCAAAGGGTGTGCAGGGCGGGCTCGAGGCCCAGGTCGTCGAGCTCCGAAGGCATCAGGTTCTGAGAGACTCGGCGGATCTCCGCGATCGCGTGATCGAGAAAGCCCCCGACCTTCCGGATCTTCGCCTCAGCCCCGCCGCGCAGCGGAATCTCGCCGGGGAGGGCTTCGAGGCGAAACTTGACACCCGACAGGATTTGGCCGACGCCGTCGTGAAGCTCGCGGGCGAGCCGCTTGCGCTCCGTCTCCTGGGCGGAGATCACGCGCACGTGCAGACGGCGTAGCTCGCGCTCGGCGCGCTTGAGCTCGGTGATGTCGCGCTCGGTCGTCGCGAACTCGACCGGACGCCCCTTCTCGTCGTGCAGCACCGTCAGAGTCTTCAAGACGTCGAGCGTGCGGCCTTCCTTAGTACGGCGCTGAATCTCGATCGAGGCCGACTTCACAGGCGCTTCCCGCGATCGGCCGCGCTGGCTGACCGGGACGAGGCGCCGGATGCTCATACCCAGGGCCTCGGCTTCGGTATAGCCGTACATCTTCTGCGCGCCCTTGTTCCACGCGAGGATGCGGTCGTCAAGGTCGCGTATGATCACCGCGTCGTTAGAATCGCGCACCAGACTGACGAGCCTCAGCAAAGTCTTGCGGGAAAGCTTGTCGGCGCGATGTAGGCGGAGGACCGCAAGACGGCGCAGCTGACGCCGCCGCGCCTGGGATTTCTTCACGGATCAGTGTATCACTCCTGGGCCTCCCCGGGGGCAGCATGCGTCAGTAAAACTCCTCATTGGCCGCGGGCCGGTCCTAAGGCATAATTTAAACGAGCCCTGAATGCGCCACTCGATCCTGCTCCTGAGCCTGTTCGCGACACCGCTAGCCGCGGCCCCGCCGCGCCGGCTCCGCCTACCCCCGGGCCTCGTCATCGCCGCGATCAAGATTGAGGCGCACAACGTCTTTGATACCGACGCGCCACCGGAAAACAAGCTCCTCTACAAAGCTGCCAACCGGATTCACATCCGCACGAGCGACGCGGTGATCGAACGTGAGCTGCTCTTCGAAGAAGGCGGACGCTTCGATCCGTCGCTGGCCGAGGAAACGGAACGAAATCTCCGGGCCCTCCCCTTCATCCGACGCGCCGAGGTCACGGCGAAGGTCAATGCCAAAGGCACGGTGGACGTTCTGGTGCGAACCTACGATTCCTGGACGCTCGTGGTCGTCGCGGGCTATAAGCGAGCGGGCGGTGTGACCAACATCAAAGCCGGACTCGCCGAACACAACATCCTCGGTCAGGGAAAATCCGGCTCCGCGGTCTACAGCCGTAGCGGCGGCGCCGAGTCCAAGGAGTTCTCCTACAAGGACGTCCAGTTCCTCCACTACAAGCGCCTGCAGTACTCGATGGTGGCCCTCACGGCGCCGGGCAGCCAGAATTTTCTCGTGTCGGTTATCCGGCCCTTCTACGCCTCGATCGCGAGACGTTCGGCGGGGGTCACCGCGAGCTATACGTCGTCTTCGATCGGCGAGGGCGTCTCGCGGCGGACAGGTGAGCTCGGGGCCGTGTACGGCGTCGCGCTCGCGACTTCCACCGAGCGCACCCGGCGCGTCAATTTTGGCGTGACGACCCGTCGCGCCGCCAACAACGGCGCGGTCCAGAATCTGGAACAGCTGACTTTCATCAAGCTCGGGGCGGAGTGGGAGGAGCTCGACTTCCTGACCGTCCGTCGCATCCAGAATTTCACGCACGACGAGGACATCAACCTCGGCTTTGGCATCGTCCCCGCCGTCGCGTGGGCTCCGAAGGTGAGCGCGCTAGGGACGACCCAGGATCAGCTCATCCCCAGCGTCGTCGCGCACAAGGGCTTCACCTGGTCGAGCCAACTTCTGTTGCTGAAGACCGGCTACACATCGAAGTACGTCAACGGCGCCAACGGCAACCGCGTCGCCTCCTTCGACGCCGCGTACTTCGTCCGCGGGATCAAGTACCAAACCCTGGCTTTCCACTCCGGCCTCGATCTCGGGTGGCGGCTGGACTCCGCCAATCAGCTGGGGCTCGGTGAGATCAACGGGCTTCGCGGCTACGGCTTAAACGAGTTCACCGGGGACCGTCGCTTTTTATTTAACATCGAGGACCGCATCTACGTCTATGACGACCTGTTCCGCCTGCTGGACGTCGGCTCCGTCCTGTTCTACGACTCCGGCAACGTCTGGACCTCGAACCGCTCCATGAAGTGGGGCGACCTCAAGAACTCCGTGGGCTTCGGCCTGCGCCTGGCCCCCTCGCGCTCGGGCAGCAACAGCCCGGTGCGCATCGACCTGGCCTTCCCTCTCCGGCGCGGCGCGGGCACCTCACGCTGGTCGCTGTCCGTCCTGGCCGGTCAAGCGTTCTAAGCGTCTGGGTAGTATTACCCAGGCGACCGGGACAACTCCGCATAGGCGTGCGCGGCGGAAGCGGGTATAGTGACGCCATGAAGAAAACAATCGCGTACCTGTTCATATGTCTCATCTCGCTCGCCGCGACCTCCGCCGGGGCCCAGAAAGCCGGTGATTTCGGGGCCGGCGTGATCGTCGGCGGCCCGACTGCGGTCACCGGCAAGCTTTGGCTGAACGGCACCCAAGCCGCGGACCTCGGCGTCGGCTGGTACTCGCGCCCCACGGTCTACGGCGACTATCTGTGGCACGGCTGGAACGTCCTGCCTCAGCCGTCCAAGGGCAAGATGCCTCTGTATCTCGGACTCGGAGCCCAGGTCCGCGCCTATGACGACGCGGAATTCGGCATCCGCACCGTCGCGGGACTCGCGTACTGGCTTCCCGACCAACCGATAGAACTCTTCGTCGAGGCGGTGCCGGTCTTTTACCTGACGCGCTACCCCGGGGTCGGCCTCGACGGCGGGCTCGGACTGCGCTACTACTTCTCGAAATAGGAGAACGCCATGAACCTTGTCCTCAACGTCCTCGTCAGCTCCGTCGCGGTGCTCGTCACCGGACGCCTGCTCAGCGGCGTCACGATCGACGGCTTCGGCACGGCGATCGTCGTCGCGGTCGTCCTCGGAATCGTCAACGCGGTGCTGGGTCCGGTGCTGTTCTACCTGACCCTGCCGCTCAACGTGCTCACGCTCGGCCTGTTCACCTTCGTCATCGTCGCCGGCTTGGTGATGCTGACGTCGGCGCTCGTGCCGGGCTTCAAGGTCGCGAGCTGGTGGTGGGCCCTCGGGTTCGCCTTCGTGCTCGCGCTCATCAATTCTGTCTTTCACACGCTCACCAAGGTATAACCATGAACCGACTCGCCTCCGTCGTCCTTCTCGCCATCGGCGTCGCGCTGCTCGTCATGGGCTGGGACGCCTATCACTCCGTCGGTTCGGACGTCTCCCGCCTCGTCAACGGCGCGCCGACCAACCGCGCGCTGATGTTGCTCGTCGGCGGCGGCCTGCTGACGGTCTCGGGCCTGGGAGGGCTCTCCCGCGGACCGAAATGATATTATGAGGGAAGCGTCGCACCGCTAGGAGCGCTTCCCATGAAAACCCCCTCTCTCGACAGCTTCAAGTCCCGCAAAACCCTCACCGTCGGCTCGCAGACGTTCGAGTACTTCAGCCTCCCCGCGACCGGCTTCGATCTCTCGAAGATGCCGTTC
>CALRXP010000056.1:0-11971 GCA_943372155.1 Candidatus Endomicrobiellum trichonymphae
ACCTCGGCGGCGGCCTCAAGTATGAGTCCGAATCGAATCCCTTGCCCGCGCGCGTCGCGGTGGGCGGCGCGTGGCGCCCGGGACCGGGCTGGAACATCGCCGCGGACCTGGTGGCCCCCGCCTACTCGTCCTTCTATGCCGCGATCGGCGGCGAGTACCGTGCCCGGCTCTCGGGCGAGAATAATTCCGTCGCTTTCCGTATGGGACTCAACACCAAGACTCCCGACGCGGGACGCTTCGCCGGCCTCAAGGCCGGCGTCGGCGCCCGCTTCGGGCCCGTCGAGGCCGATTACGCCTTCGGCCCCGGCGGGGACATCGCGGATTCGCACCTCTTCGCGATCACCTACCGCTTCGGCACACCGAGCGGTGAAAAAGGACCCCGCGAGAGATGACACGCCTCCTTCTCCTATTGGCGGCCGCGCTCACCGCGGCGGGACCGGCGCGCGCCGCCGAATTCGTCCCCGTCTTCAACGGCACCTTTCTGCTCGGTCAGACTTTGCAGGATGGGAAATCCACGTCCTGGAACGGCAACGCGAATCTTCAGTTCACGCCGGCGGTGAAGTTCAACGAATCCTGGGGGCTCATTCCCACCTACGCGGGCTCCTACCAAGGCACGAAGTCCGTCGCCGACCTCGGCAGCGGCGGCCAGCTGTTCCAGGATTCGATGAGCCACTCCGTGCGCATGAAGGGCATCTGGCGCCGCGGCAACCTCAAGCTGAAGCCGCAGGCCGGCTACCGCTGGGAGTATCTGCGCGAGACCACGGATGAAAGCTGGGGCAAGGGCCTGTTCGACTACCGAAAACCGTCGCTGGGGTTCGAGGCCGAGTACGCCGTCGCCGAGGCCGTGACGGTCGGCGGCTCCTTCGACTGGTACCGCATCGAATTTCCCAACTACCGCTCGCTCGAGTCCTCCGTGCAGGGGCAGGGGCTGGGTCGTGAGCAGGCGAGCGGCCGCACGCTCGACAGCGTCAATACCTCGTGGACCGGAACCGCGTCCTTCCCGTTCGCGATACCCGGCGTCAAAACGCGGCTGGCCGTCAACTGGACGGACCGCAAGTACCCGGAGCAGAACATCGTCTTGAATACGGGCTCGCTCTCCGCCGACCGCCGGAGCGACGGGATCAAGAGCGTGGCCCTGACGCTCGGCCGCGGCTGGCGTTTGGGCGACGACACCGGAGTGTACGTCGACCTGCAGGGCTCCTGGACGCGCCTCGACAGCACGCAGAACCATTATGACGCGGAGTCTTCCCGTTTCACCGGGGACTATTACTCCTATGAGGAGCGTTCGATTCAACCGCGCGCGACCTTCACTCTCGGCAAGCGCAAGGTCGAGCTCTCCGTCGCCTATCTCAACACGCGCCGGGAATACCTCTCCCGCGCCGCCCAGGATCCCGGCGGGACCTATCTCGCCGACACGATGGTCCTCAACCAGGACAACTTTTTCTTCGACCTGGCCGTTCCGGTCGGCCATGGCTTCAAGATTCTGGTCAATTCGACCATCGCGACCGCGCGCTCCAACCAGCGCTACGAGAAGTTCTTCAAGACGAACTACACGTTGCAGTCGCACATGCTCGGCTTCTCCTACTCCCTCTAAGCCGGAGGATTGGCCGGTGCGTTGCGCCACGGTTAAGCATGAAAAGCTATATGGACGCTCTTCTCGCGCGCAGGCCGGTTCCGACCCATGCCAACGGCTTCTTTCCGTTGAGCCCGAGGCCGGCGGCGCTGATGCGCAACCGCAAGCGCCGCGACGCGAAACGACCGGTCACGCCCCGCGTTCCTCTCTCGGAACGCTGAGTCTCAGCCGAGATCGGGAGGCAGCGCGGGCGCCTCGGGCTTTTCCTCGCCCTTGCGCACGCGATCGATCTTGGCGACCGACGCGTCGAGCCGCTTGAAAGACGTCTGCTCGATGTCCGTGTAGAGCTCGCTCGCCTTACCCATCTGCTCGCCGAGCTTCTGGAAGCGGGCCTTGAAGGTCTCGTAGGTCGCGGAGAAGTTCGAGATGAGCTTGAGCACTTCCTGGGTGGCCTGCGCGAAGTGGAAGTTGTCGAACGACTGGCGGATCACGCCTAAAACGGCGTACAGCGTGAACGGCGAGCACAAGACCACCTTCTGGGCCAAGGCGTCGTCCACGAGGCCCGGATAATTTTCCTGAATAAACCCGTACACCTGCTCGTTCGGGATGAAAAGCAAAACGTAATCTAAGGTGCCCTCGTCGACGCTGATATAGCCCCGGCCTTGCAGCTCCTTGATCCGGTTTTTGACGTCGCGTTCGAAGTCCTTCTTGAGCTTGGCGCGCTCGTCCTCGTTCGCGGCATGAAGCATCTTCAGCCAGTTATCGAGCGGGAACTTCACGTCCATGTTGAGCTTCTTGCCCTCGGGGAGCAGGAAGGTGAAGTCGGGGCGCGTGGCGGCGGTGTCGAGCGCGCGGTTCTTGCGGTACTGCACGCCGTCCTGCAGGCCGGAGGCGCGCAGGATGTCGTCGGCCATGCGCTCGCCCCACTGGCCGCGGGCGCGGGAGTTGTCCATCAGGGCGCGCAGCCCTTCGGTCGAGGAGGCGAGCTTGGCGGTCTGCTCGGTCGCGTCCTTGAGGCCCTTCTCGAGCGAACCGTACTTGGTCGCGCGGTCGGACTCGAACTTACGCACCATCTCCTCGTAGTTTTTCAGGCGCTCGGAGAGCTTGTCGACGGAGTTCTCGACGGAGGCCTTCTTCTCCTCGAGCTCGCTCTTCTGCTTCACGCGTTCGGTTTCAAACTTCTGCTCGGCCAGCTCGAGCAAGGCGCGGAAGTCCTCCCGCATCTGAATGCGGCCCGCGTCGTCGTTCTTGCGCGCGGAGAAGAAGACGAGGTAGAAGATGACGCCCGCGACGGCGGCGCCGGAGACGACGGCCAGCAGTATCGTGATCGCGTTCATTGCCGGGACCTCGCCGTCGTCAGGATGCGCACCGCCTCGAGATCGACGGATTCGAGCTTGCACGTTCGCCCCGTCTCGAGATAAAGCTTCAGCTTGGCCAGCCCGTCCTCCCAGGCGCGCGCGTAGCCGTTGAAGAGCGCGTCGACTCTGGCGGCCGAAGAGAATCCGGAGTGGAGCAAGGTTACCTCGCTTCCGCCGCGCGCGGGGAGGACGAAGATCGAGGTGAGCGCGGGCACGCCTTTCTCTCCGCGGGCGGGCTTCCAAAGCCAGGCCACCTTGCGCGCCGGCTCGAGATCCACGAACACGCCCTCGCGCTCGCCGAAGCCGGCCAGGCCCTTTACGCGCGGCCAGATCATGCGTAGGCGGCCCGCGTTGCGGGCGTCGGTCTCGGCGCCGTGAAGCCACCAGCGGGTCAGCTCGCGCGCGCTGGTCAAGCTGCGGTAGACGAGCTCCGGCTTGGCGCGGATCGTCGCGACGAGGCGGATGTCACGGGTGGAGAGGCGGGGTTTCTCGGCGGACGACATCGTTTTCAGTGTAGCAGAGGACCCGCGGACGGGCCAGGGGTCAGCGGGGGCCGGGAACCCGGATCTTCGCGCCCCCGGGACCGGCGGTCAGCGGCATGAAGGAGCCCATCAGGCCGCGGAACTTGTCGAACGAATTCTCGAAGCCCCGGTCCGTCGCGGGGTAGGTCAAAACGTAGAAGCCGTCCTCGACGGGCACGATCACGTAGGCGTGCTTGCGCAGGACGAAGGCCTTGCCCGTCTTGGAGTCCGCACTGATGCCCCACTTGTTGGATTCGGGGGCCGGCGTCGCGGATTCGATCGCGAAGGCCTTGGCCTTCAGGCCCGAGTTCTTGAGCGTGATCTCGGGGATGATCTCCGTCTTCTTGTCGTTATCGTAGGCCACCTTGCCGTCGAGGGTCAGCAGGACGTACTCGGGGCCGTACACCTGGGCGAGCATCTGCTTGATGAAATCATCCGGTCCGCTGTACATCTCGAGCCGGCCGTCGGTGAGGCGGTGCGGGCGGTACTTACGGAACCAGCGCACGCTCAAGCTCGGCGCGCCGAGGTAGAAATCGGGATCGAACGGACCGATGAAGGTGGACTGGCTGAAATCGTTGTCCTGCTGGTCGGTCATCACCTGCCAGCCCCAAGGCACCGAGGCGGTGAAATCCTTGTTGATCGACTCGTAGGCGGCGTATTTAGGCGGGCTGCAGGCGGCGGCCAAGGCCAGAATGAAAACGACGGACAGTCGGCTCGCGCGGTTTAATTTCATCGATTTAAGAGTTTCGAGTATAACAGGACCTGGACGCCTTGTCCAGGTCATTCCTCGGATTCGGCCGGAGCGGGGAGAGACTTGGCGTGGGCCTCGGCTGCGCGCGCGCCGGGCTCGTCGCCGAGCTTGCGCAAAAGCCCGGCCAGCCGCGGCAGGATCTCGGCCTCGATCCGGGGCTCCTCCAGCAGCCGGGCCGACTCGAGCGCGGCTAGATAGGAGTCCTTGGCCTCGGGTAGGCGTCCGCGGGCTTCGAGGGCGAACGCGTAAGCGGCGCGAAGCTCCGGATCTCGGCGCAGGCGCGGACGCTCGCGGGCGAGGTCCAGATGGCGATCGGCCTTGTCGGACAGCCCGAGCTTGCCCAGGGCGTAAGCCTTCCAAATCAGGGCCTGCACGCAATCCGGCGCCTGCACGAGCCAGCGGTCGAGCTCCTCGAGGACCTTGCCGGCCTTGCGCTTATCGGCGAGCAACGGATCGAGAGAATCAGGCCACATCCGGTTCGGCGCGACGAGGCGGGCCGGCTGAGAGGGAATGAGCCAGGTGTTCTCGCTGATGCGCTTGAGGTAGACCAGCGCCTTGTCGTCGGCGTAGACCAGGATCCACGCAGGATTGTCGTCGATGATCTTCGCCGGGGACCCCGCGCGCCGGTTGAGCACGACGGCGTAGTCGAAGCGGTACACCATGTCGAGCTGGCCGAACAGGCGCGGCCAGGCCGCCGCCTCGCGCCGGAACGACGCCGGATACACGCCCGGACGCGCGTCCACGAACACCGGCCGCTCGGACAGTCCGATCAGCTCCGCGCCGGCGTCGGGCTCGTTGAACATGCGCCCGCGGACCGCGTTCGACTTAAGATAATGCGCGGCGCCCGACAGGACGGGCGAGCCGTAGCCCCGCGCGCGCGACAGCGGCGCGGCCACGAAGTGCTGATATCCCGCGAGCAGGAACCCGGCGAACACCGCCCAGCGAAGCACGCGCGGCCAAGTGTCGGAGCGGGCCTTGAGCCAGTGCCCCAACGCTAGCGCGATGACCGGACAGGCCGCCATGATGGCGAGCGAGCGCAGGCCGGGCAGGACGAAGGACAACGCGATCACGGTCGTCGCGGCCAAGGTCGTGACGAATTCCTGCTGGAGCGTGTACCAGCAGGAGACCAGGCCCGCCACCGCGAAGACCGTATAAAGGGAAAGCCAGTCCGCCGGCCAGCCGCCGACGACCTTGGTCGCGTCCGCGAACGTGCGGCCGAGGACGGACCAGCCGAGCGGATTCCAGGCGATGGTCAGCACGCACGCCGCGAGCGTCGCCCAGTAGCCCAGGCGTTCCCGCGCCGCCGTCCGCAAGGACGCCTTGAACACCTTGAGGCCGACGACCCATAGCGCGAGCAGGGCCGACGCCCCGTGCACGTTCGCCCACAGCGCCGTCACCGCCGCCGCGAGCGCCCCCTGCCACCAGCGGAAACGGTGCCGCGGGCGCAGCAGGCGGACGAGGGCCGCGAAGAAGAGCAGGTCGAACACCGCCGGCGTCTCCACAAGGCCGGTCCAGCCCGCGCAGGCGCCGAGCGCCAGCAAGGACGCCGCCGCGAGCGGGCTGCCGTGGTTGATCGGAAGCAGAAGCGCGAAGGCCGCGGCCGCGGCGAGGCTCTTGAGGAGCACGACCGCCTGCACGCCCCAGAGCCAGTCGAGCTTGGCGGCGACGACGTCGAAAAGCCAGGAGTCCGTCGTCCACGCGCCGCCCGCGGATCCGTAGCCGAACGGATCGACCTTCGGCAGCTGATGCTCGGCCAAAATCTTCGCCCCGGTCTTCAGGTGGATCCAGGTCTCGGGCGCGTGCACCGAACGCCAGCCCAGCGCGAAGACGAACGCGAAGAGCAAGGTCTCGAGAGGCCAGTGCGGGTGATGCGGCTTCTCGTGGGGATGATGCGCGGCGTGCTTCATGAAGCCGCTATCCTACAAAATCGAGGCTATTCGCCGCCGAGATCGTCGCGCATCCAAAGCACGAACAGCAACGCCGACAGCGGCGCCGCGCCCCGCGCCGCCGAGAAAAAGCACAGGATCGCCGCGGCCGCGAGCGCGCCGGCATCCACGGGGTGGGCGAGCAAGCCCCGCTTGTGCGCGGCGACGGCGCGCAGGGCGTCGACCTTATCGCGCGCGGCGGCGAGATCGGCCTCCGGGAACATCGTCGCCGAGGCGCGGTGCGCCGCCTCGTAGTGATCGAGCGCGTCGTCGAAGCGCTCCTCCTCCTCGGCCACGCGCGCCAAGGTCAGCCGCGCCGAGCCGTCGTCGGGATGCGCGATCGCCCGGTCCTCGGCGGCCGCCCGGTCGGCGAGACGGTCGTTCTTCATCGCCTCAATGAGCGCGGCCCGCGGCTTCACGGCCAGAAAATAAAGGATCACGATCGACGCCGGCGCCGCCCACAGAGCACCGGGCTTGGCGACCGACAGCGCCCACGCCCCGATGGGAACCGCGAGGCCGAACACCGTCATCAAGCCCTCGGGCACGCCGCGCTTGCCGCCCCACGCCCACTGAGCCGCGAGGTTGAACGCGGCGTAGATCATGAGCAGGTGCCCGAGAATCACGGTGGGAAAATCGGTCATGGGTCGGCACATGATACAACCTCGGCCGCGGATTGGCTACAATGCGTTTACCATGGATTTCGAACTCTCCGACGCGCAGAAGGACATCCGCGACACCGTCCGCAAATTCGCCGAGTCTAAGATAAAGCCGCTCGCTCATGAACTCGATGAGAAAGAGGAATTCTCCGCCGACCTCACCCGCCAGATGGGCGACCTCGGCATCTTCGGGCTGATCGTCCCCGAGGAATACGGCGGCTCCGGCCTCGACTACACCTCCTACTGCATCGCCGTCGAAGAGCTCGCGCGCGTGGACGGCTCCCAGGCCGCGACCGTCGCCGCCGGCGTCTCACTCGGCGTCGCGCCGATTCTTTACTTCGGCACCGACGCGCAGAAAAAGGAGTGGCTGCCCAAGCTCGCCTCCGGACAGCAGCTCTTCGCCTTCGGCCTCACCGAGCCCGACGCCGGCTCCGACTCCCGCGGCTCGCGCACGAAGGCCGTGCAGAACGCCGACGGCACCTGGACCATCGACGGCTCCAAGATCTTCATCACCAACGGCTCCAACGAGCTGACCGCGGGCGTCATCGTCCAAGCGGTCTCCAACCGCAACGAGGCCGGCGATCCCGAGTTCACCTGCTTCATCGTCCCCAAGGGCACCAAGGGATTCTCCTCGAAGCGCATGCACAAGAAGCTGATGTGGCGCGCCTCCGACACCGCCGAGCTTTATTTCGACAAGGTCGTCGTCCCCGACTCCGCCATCCTCGGCAAGCGCGGCACCGGCTCCCGCCAGATGCTCAAGACCCTCGACAGCGGCCGCCTCTCCATCGCCGCGATGGGCCTGGGCTGCGCGCAGGGCGCCTACGAGCTCGCGCTGTCCTATGCGCAGAAGCGCGTGCAGTTCGGCAAGCCGCTCTCTCGTTTCCAGGCGATCAGCTTCAAGCTCGCCGATATGGCGATGAAGATCGAGCACGCGCGCATCTTCCTGTATAAGGCCTGCTGGCTGCGCGATCAGAAGAAGCCGTTCGGCATGGAATCGGCGATGGCCAAGCTGTACTGCTCCGAGGTGGCCCAGGAGGTCGCCAACGAGGCCGTGCAGATCCACGGCGGCTACGGCCTGATGAAGGAATTCGACGTCGAGCGCTTCTACCGCGACCAGCGCCTGCTGCAGATCGGCGAGGGCACGTCGGAGATCCAGCGTCTCGTGATTTCCCGCGCGATCGGCTGTTGAACAAGGATCTCGTCGCGGCGTACGGTCTCGAGCCGCATCCGGAAGGCGGCTTCTTTCGCGAGACCTACCGCAGCGCGGAGAAAATGACGACCCGCGGCGGCGTCGAGCGGCCGATCTCGACGGGCATCCTGTTTCTGCTCCCCGAAGGCGAAAAATCGCGCCTGCACCGCATCAAATCCGACGAGCTGTGGCACTTTCATCTCGGCGGCGCGTTGCGCCTGACCCAGATCTCCCCTGAAGGCAAGGTCGAGGACTTCATCCTGGGCCCCGACGTCTCCAAAGGACAGCTTCTCCAGCACGTCGTCCCCGCCCGCTATTGGTTCGGGGCGCAACCCGAGACCGGCTCCGGCTTCTGCTTCGTCGGCTGCACGGTCGCCCCGGGCTTCGACTTCGCCGACTTCGATCTCGGCTCCCGCCCCACCTTGCTCGCGCGCTTCCCCAACGCGCAGGACGTCGTCACCCGCCTCACCGACGCCTAGGTCATCGGACCCTAAAGATTAAGGGTCGTTTGCCTCCTTACATGATCGGGCGTTATCCTTATAATGAGTGCATGAAGCTCGTCCGCCGGGCCCTCGCCGCATTCCTGTCGCTTGCCCTCGGCGCGTCCCCCTCCCTCGCGCAAATCCAATCCGTCCGCATCTCAGTCCCGTCGGCCGCCGGAATCGGCGGCGGCGCAGCCGCGAGCTTCAATGCCACGCAATTTGGCACGCCGGGCGCTGGCGCGTTGTCCGTCATGCCGTCGGGAGCGTTGTCGTTCTCGCCCACTTTAGCCGCCCCTTCCGTTTCTCTTTCGCAGCCGGTCTCCCAGGGAGCCGCTCAATCCGTCGCCGTTTCTCCCGCCGTTGTTTCGGCTCTCCAGCCCGTCGCCGTTCCAGCGCCCAAATCAGCGGCCGCCTCGACGCCCGTCCAAGCGGCCGCGGCGTTAGCGTCAATCCAGCTCGCGGCCTCGAAGGCCGTTGAAGGATTATCAAAGTCCTCCCTCGATTCGGCCAGCAGCAAAGGCTCGACCCAATTCTCCGCCCTCATCGCCGAGCCCCTCGCCGCCCCCTCGAAGTCCGACGACTCTCTCATTCCCGTCGCCGGCAAGATGGCCGCGCTCACCCCGACCGCCCTCGCCGCGAACCCTCTCTCCGCGCCGTCGGCCGAAGCCAAGGACGAGCCGCCGTCGCCGAAAAAATCCGGGCTCACTCAAGTCTTCAAAGATCCCGAGCGTAACAAGGCCTTCTGGCGGTACGTCGGCGGCTACTCCATCTTCCTGTTCGGCTTCGAGATGTACGTCATCGGCCTGCCGTACCTGATCTCCGCGATCACGGTGAATTCGCTCAAAGAGAACCACGACGCCCGCGCCGCCAACGAAGAGGCGCTCAAGACGATCGTGCGCTCCAACCGCTCGCTCGCCCGCATCGCGCACTGGGTGGCCCAGGGCGTCAGCTACGCCACGATTCCGCTGTTCACGCAGAACGTCGAGAAGGACGGCCCGAAAAAGTGGCTGGTGAAGTCGATGCTGATCCGCGCCGGTATTCTCGCGGGCATCTCGGGCCTGTTCTTCGCCACCGGCGTGCTCAGCGTCTCGGCGACCCTTTGGGTGTTCCTGGGCCTGGTCGCGCTCCAGGCGTTCTTCCAGGGCATTGCGGTGACCTCCGAAGGCGCGGCCACGACGCGCATCCTGGGCGACGCCAGCGTCACCAGCGAAGAGCGTACCAAGGCCAATTCGATTCTCACCATCGTCGCGGGCGTCCTCTCCATCATCGCGCCCGTCATCGCCGGCCAGATCGCGCAGATCGGGCCGGTGATGGGCAAAACCGGCGTCGGCGGCGCCGTGATCTACGCGATCTACGCGGGCGCCATCGCGCTGACCGCGCTCGTGTACGCCTCGATCAAGCTCATCGGCGGCCCCAAGAAACTCGCCGCGACGGACAAGCCCGGGGAAGCGAGCGCGCCCGCGCCGAAGGGCCTGGGCGGCACGCTCAAGCACCTGTGGACCTCGATCAAGGACGGCACGAAGATCGTGATGAAGGACCGCTTCCTGCGCACGTTGCTGATCATGTCCATGGTCACGTCGCTGTTCTCCGACCCGCTCGTGTTCAACGTCCTGCCCGAGTACATCGAAGGGCTCGTCGCCAAGAACCCCGGCTCGATGGGCGCGATCATGAATATTCCCGTCGTGGGCTGGTTCCTGAAATCGCTGGCCGCCACGCCGATGGGCAACTTCGCGATGAGGATGGTGATGGCGAGCGTGGGCTCGATCATCGCCTCGCTGCTGATCAAGCCGCTGACGAGGCTCTTCAAGAAACTGGGGTTCAAGACCGACGAAGCCCTGACGATCCCGTTCTACATCCTCGCGGCGCTCGAAGCGCCCTTGTTCTACCTGATGGTCCACACGCCGACCATGCTCGGCGCGGTGGCCCTTTACGGCCTGCAGTCGCTCGTCGTCGGCTTCATCGGCATCGCCATCCAGGGCCTGTATCAGAAGAACCTCGGCGGCCAGAAGGACGAGAACGTCAACAAGATCCTCGCCGCGCAGTCCCTGCTCGGCATCGCCGCCGCGATCGTCTCAACCTATCTCTACGGCTTCGTGCTCAAGGACATCTCGATCAACACCTCGCTCATGATCGCGGCGATCGCGACCGGCGTGATGGCGCTGCTGCGCCTGGCCGCGCCGTTCCTGTCCTTCAGCCGCGCCTCGCGCAAGCCTTCTGAGCCGCCCTCGGACGGGCCCGTGCCGCCCGCCCACGCCAAGCCTCCGTCCGGCGACCACCACGGGCCGAACTCGATCCTCTCCACCCACCTGTAAAATGGACGGGGGTCGGGCCGAGTTTTCGCTGGCTCCACGCGACGAGTTATTGTAAGACTATGGCATGAGCGCGACCTCGCTTCCCATGGCTAACCTCGAAATCGACCACCCCCAGCAGGATCAGACCGTCACCTCGCCGATCTACACGTTTCGCGTGGACGGCCCGGAGACCTTGGCGTCGCTTGAGGTCTCAGTGGATCGCGGCCCGTGGCAAGCCTGCCGCCGCGCGTGCGGCTACTGGTGGTACGACTGGGCGGGCTACGGGAACGGAGAGCACGTCCTCGTTGCGCGGGGCCAGAACCGCGACGGTTCGCCGGTCGGCTCTACGCCGCGGCGCTTCAACGTCTCGCTGCGCAAGTAGCGCGCGAAAAAGCGTAGCCCCCTCCCAGAATCGAACTGGGGTAGCTTGTTTACAAAACAAGTGCTCTGCCACTGAGCTAAGGGGGCGACGGAGCTAGTTTACTATACTCCGCCCATGCGACTCGGGGCGCCGCTCCTCGTTTTACTCGCGACGGCCGCCTCCGCGGCGCCGATGTCGTCCTGCACGCGAGAATTCGACAAGGACATCGAGCTCGTCCTGCCCGCCGCCATCCACGCGCGCCTGTCGGCGCTCAAGGGTCCGAACGCGCGCCGGGCCGCGGCCTTCCTCCTGAGCCATCCGGACCACACCTTGACCGTCGGCATTCGCGCCTCGAAGGCGCACCTCTATCCCGGCCTGCCCCTGATGAGCGACAACTCCCTCATGCAGTTCATGACGGGCAAGGGCTACATGATCGAGCATTCGATCCTGCACGACATCCCGGGAGGCGAGCGCGCGATCGCGCGCCGGCCCGCGGACATGGCCGCTTTGGTCGACCTGATCCTGCCGACCTTCGTCCACGAGATCAGCCATGGGAGCATGCATGAGCGCGCGATTCGCTGGCCCGTCTCCGCGACGATCGAGGATGAGCTCATCGCCTGCTACCGCCAAGCCGCCTTCGCGACGGAGATGCTGTCGGCGGAGCCGCGCTTCGCGGGGCTCGCGGCCGTTTACCGGGCGCAGCGCGCGGCGAATGCGAGCCGGGAGGCCGCGCGCGCCTACCGGGCCATCTCCGCCACGAAGCGCGTCGTCGTGGAGGCTCTCGAGTTCGCCGCCGCCTCGACCGAGGAGTTCGAGCGCGCGCACCGGCGCGCCTACGACATGAAAAGCTCACTCGCCGACCCG
>CALRXP010000057.1:0-11858 GCA_943372155.1 Candidatus Endomicrobiellum trichonymphae
ACACGGGAGTATTCACGTATTGGGCGACGCGGACCCGCAGCCGGGCGCTGACCTTGGCCGCCTCGAAAACCGACCACTACCACTACGACATCGTTGAGCTCTCGTTGATCTCGGGCGATCCGGCGCTCGATGAGTCCTTTCGCGCCGCGCCCCCCCGCTTCGTGGTCATGCGGGGCACGGAGACCCTGACGACGGTCGCCGGCATCCGTGAGATGGCCGCGCGCCGGCTCGCGCCGGGAGTGTGGACCGCGCGTTGGCCCGTGCCGTGGAACGCTCCCGCCGGCGTCTACCGTCCGGTGCTGCTCGGCCGCGCAGATTTGGCGGAGCGCTTAAAGATAACCCCCTTCTACATCCGCCGTCGGACGCCCAAGGCGATGCCCAAGGGCTTCGTCGTCGCCACGCTCGAGAGCGTGATGCCTCTGTCCACGATGAAGGTGAAGGCGCCGGACGGGACCATGACGGATTGGCGCGGACTGCTCGATTGGGCCCAGTACGCCGGCGCCGACGCGTTTTTCATGCTGGGCGGCCAGACGCCGGGCCTAGGCAAGGACGAGGTCTGGATGCAGACAAATCTCAAGATGATCCCGGAGGTCGCCGCGGAGTGCAAGAAGCGCGGGCTCCAGTTCGGCGTCTACGCGATGTTCTCGCTCACGATGTCGAAGGTTCCGCTGCCGGGATACGAGTATGGGTTGGACATCAAGGACGCCAAGCCCGTTGTCACCCGCGCCATCTCGATCCGCGACCGGAAGAGGCTCGAGGACGTCGCCGCCTTTTTGAAACCGTACGCCGCCGATCCGAACGTGGATTGGGTCGGTCTCGATTACATCCGTAACGCGTTGGGCGGCTACGAGCTGGTCGATGATTTCGTCGCCGAGATGCCGGGCGTCGTCGTCCCGCCCGAGTGGGCTAAGCTGTCCCGCGACGAGCGCATGACGTGGCTGGCGCGCAAGAAGATCATGCGCCGCGACATGGACTTCGTCGAGGCCTGGGAGTGGTGGCGCGCGCACCGCGTCGCGCTCATCGTCAAGGAGATCAAGGCCCGGCTCAACGGCAAGCCGCTGTGGGCGTTCACCCTCACCTGGGACAAGGGCTGGCACCACGGCCAGGATCCGGTGATGATGAATGATGCGGGCGTGGACATCGACGCGCTCATGTTCTACGAGGCCGATAAGCCGCAGTACGCCGCGATGATGCAGAGTTGGCACGAGTACGTGAAGACGGGCGATGTCCAGGTCCTGCCCGGCAACATCTTCGACTGGGGGCTGCATCAGAAAGACGAGGCCGGCCCCGGCGAGTTTGGCCGGCGGATGAAGGTCGCCGTTTCCGGCGTGTATGCGGACGGCCCCGCGCGCGGAATTTTCTATCATGACATGGCCCGCCTGGTGTGGGGCAGGCTCGGTACGTGGGGCACCCGCGGCTGGGCCGACGAGGCGAAAAAGCTGTCGGCGTTCGTGAAGTCGCAGCCGGACCCTGGAGAAAAACGATGAAAACTTTGCTCCTGCTTCTCGCCCTCGCCCCCCTCGCACGCGCCGGCGGTCTTCCCGCCGAGCCCGCCGCGAAGTGCGCTCCTCAGGTCGTTCCCGCCGCGAAGAAGACGACGTTGGCCTTCCCCGACGGCAAGACGATCAAGCTCGATCTCGTCGACACCCCCGCCACGCGCGAGATCGGCCTGATGTGCGTGCGCCACATGCCGCGCACCTACGGGATGATGTTCGTCTTCAGCCAGGACATGTACCTGAACTTCTGGATGAAGAACACGCTCGTGCCGCTCGACATCATCTGGCTCGGGCCGGACAAGAAGATCACGACGATCCACGAGAAGCTGCATGAATCGACGGTCGACACCCCGGATGATAAGGTCGTCACCGCGGGCGGTCAGGGCCAGTTCGTGCTCGAACTCGCCTCCGGCGAGGCTTCGCGCCGCAAGCTAAAGGTCGGCGACGTCCTGAAGTTCGCCGCCGCCATCCCCGATAAATAAAGGGGTCAGACCTCCCGTTGTTGCACTATTAGCCTGAAATACTGCAACAACGGGAGGTCTGACCCCTATTTGGTCTTCGAGGGAGGCAGTCGCAGGAACTCGATGTCGGGGTTCTTCTCGGCGAGGTACTGCAAGGACCAGGGCGTCGGGAAGAGGATCATCTCGTTGCCGTCCTCGTCTTTGACCCGCGCGGAGTTCATCGGCATCGCGGCGGCTTCGACGGCCCCGGGCTTCGTCTTCGGCCCGATCCAGCGCGCGAGCGTCCACGGCATCGGCTCGAGGCGCGACTCCACGCCGTACTCGGACTGCAGGCGGAACTGCGCGACCTCGAACTGAAGCGGGCCGACGGCGGCGAGCAAGGTGGTCTTGGCGTCGCCCATGTCTCGCGGGGTCAGGGAGCGAACGACGCCTTCTCGAAGCAACTGTTCGAGTCCCTTCGCGAACGGCTTGTACTTCGACGGGTTGGGGTTGCTGATGCGGGCGAAGCACTCGGGCGCGAAGCGCGGGATCTCGTCGTAAACGACCTTCGGGTCCTCGGAAAGGGTGTCGCCGATGCCGAAATCGGAATAGCCGACGAGGCCGATGACGTCTCCGGCGTACGCCTCTTCGATAATTTCACGGTCCCGGCCGAAAATCTTGTGGGCATTGGCTAAACGGAAGGATTTCCCGGTGCGGGAGTGGGTCACGGTCAAATCGCGCGTGAACTTGCCGGAAACCACCCGGACAAACGCGACGCGGTCGCGGTGCTTGGGATCCATGTTGCCCTGGATCTTAAAGACGAAGCCGGAGAACGATTCCTTGTCGGGCTGGATGACTCCCGCCGTCGAGGCGCGCGCGGCGGGCGCGGGCGCGTGCTGGATCAGGGCGTCGAGCAGCATCTGCACGCCGAAATTGTTGACGGCGGAGCCGAAGTACACGGGGGTCGTTCCCCCCTTCAGCGCGTCGGCGGCGTCGAAGCCGGCGCCGGCGGCCTCGAGCAGGCTGATCTGCTCGACGAAGTGGTGGTAGGAATCGGGATCGAGCTCATTTTTGACCGCAGGGTCGTCGATGCCGGCGACCTGGACCGGAGCTTTGTGGGCGCCGCGGACGACGCGCTCGAACATGTGCGCCTGCTTGGTCGTGCGGTCGTAGACGCCCTTGAAGCGCTGGCCGACGCCCATGGGCCAGTTCACGGGATAAGGATGCAGCTGGAGCTGGTTCTCAAGCTCGTCGAGAAGCTCGAGAAGGTCCTTGGTCTCGCGGTCGAGCTTGTTCATGAACGTCAGAATCGGGATGCCGCGCAGGCGGCACACTTCGAACAGCTTGAGCGTCTGGGGCTCGATGCCTTTACCGGCGTCGATGACCATGACGGCGGCGTCGACGGCGGTTAACACGCGGTAGGTGTCTTCGGAAAAGTCTTTATGACCCGGAGTGTCGAGCAAATTGATCCGGTGGCCTTCGTAGTCGAACATCAAGACGGTCGAAGACACGGAAATGCCGCGTTTGCGCTCGAGCTCCATCCAGTCGGAGGCGGACGAGCTCTGGTTCTTTCGCGCGGTCACCGAGCCGGCGAGCTGCAGGGCGCCGCCGTACAGCAATAACTTTTCAGTTAATGTGGTTTTGCCGGCGTCCGGATGCGAGATGATCGCGAACGTGCGGCGGCGAGCGACTTCGGTTTTGATGTCGGCCATGGAAAAGAGGGTCGGCGCCTTAAGCGTCGAAGCGGTAGCCGAAGCCGCGGACGGCGACGATCTTGTCCGCGATGGGGCCGATCTTGTTGCGCAGGTGGGAGAGCGTCACGTCGATGACCTTGGTCGTCAGGTCGATGCCCGAATCGTAGCCCCAGACGTGCTGGAGCAGAAAGTCGCGCGTCAGCACGCGGCCCTTGCGGTAGACCAGGAACCAGAGAAGGTCGAACTCCTTGGCGGAGAGCGGCACTTCCTTTTCGCCGATGTGGACCTTGCGCGAGGCGCGGTCGAGCTTCACGCCGCCGGCTTCGACCGTGGTCGGCTCCTCGCCCTTGCCGGCGCGTCGTAAGATGGCCGCGACGCGGGCCACGAGCTCCTCGGTATTGAAGGGCTTTGCGACGTAGTCGTCGGCGCCGACGCGCAGGCCGGCGATCTTGTCGGCGACGTCCTTCTTGGCGGTCAAAATGATGACGGGCAAGGCGGAGAGCTTGTCGTCGTCCCGAATTTCTCCGAGCAGATCGACGCCGTCGCCGTCGGGAAGATTGCGGTCGAGCAGCAGGAGCTCGGGCGGCTGCTTCTTCAGACGGGCGCGCGCCTTCGCCAAGGTGTCGACGGTCTGGGCTTCGTAGCCCTCACCTTTGAGCACCTCGAGAATGAGGTCCGCCGTGGCGGCCTGGTCCTCGACGACGAGAATTTGCGCCTTGATCACCGCGCGAAGTTTAGCACATCACAAAGGGATATTGCCCCGGTTTTCGTGCGTGCCGGGCACCCGCTTGTCCTTAAGGAAGCGCAGGGCGCGGACGATCTTGTAGCGCATCTGCGAGGGCTCGATGACCTCGTCGATCGACCCGGTCGAGGCGGTCTGGTAGGGCGAGGCGAACTTGGCCGCGTACTCGGCGGAGAGCTTCGCGCGCAACGCGGCCTTGTCGGCGTCGGTCTTGCACGCCGCGATCTCGCGCGAGTACAGGATTTCGACGGCGCCCGCGGGGCCCATGACCGCGATCTCGGCGCACGGCAGGGCGAAGTTGAAGTCCCCCTTCATGTGCTTGGAGCTCATTGCGATGTAGGCGCCGCCGTACGCCTTGCGCAGGATCACGGTGATCTTCGGGACCGTGGCCTCGGCGTAGGCGAACAGGATCTTCGCGCCGTGGCGGATGATGCCGCCGTGCTCCTGGGTGACGCCGGGCCAATAGCCCGGGACGTCCACCAAGGTCAGGATCGGTATGTTGAAGCAGTTGAGGAAGCGGATGAAGCGCGCGGCCTTGTCCGATGCGTTGATGTCGAGGGCGCCGGCGGAGTGTGCCGGGTTGTTGGCGATCACGCCGACCACCTCGCCTCCCATGCGGCAGAAGCCGGTGACGACATTCTTGGCGAAGCCGGCCTGCACCTCGAAGAACTTGTGCTCGTCGGCGATCTGCCAGACGATGTGGTGGACGCGGTAGGACTTGCGGGGGTCCAGGTCGCACATTTTCTCAAGAAGCGGAACCGATCTTCGGATCGGATCCGGATTCGCGACGCGCGGCGCCTTCTCCCAGCGGTTCTGAGGAAGGTAGCTGAGCAGCTCGCGAACCTGGCGGAAGCAGTCGGGCTCGGATTTCGCCACGAAGTGGCAGACGCCGGACTTGGCGCTGTGCGCATCGGCGCCGCCGAGGCCGTCGAAGGTGACCTCTTCGCCCGTCGCGGCCTTGACCACGTCGGGGCCGGTCACGAACATCTGGGAAATCCCCTCGACCATGAAGATGTAGTCGGTGAGCGCGGGCGAGTACACGGCACCGCCGGCGCACGGTCCCAAGATCACCGAGATCTGGGGAATGACGCCCGAGCACTTCACGTTGCGCTGGAAAATCTCGGCGTAACCGTCGAGGCTGTCCACGCCTTCCTGGATGCGGGCCCCGCCGGAATCCAAAAGTCCGACGACGGGCACGCGATTCTCATACGCGAGGTCCATCACCTTGGCGATTTTTTTCGCGTGGGCGAGACCGAGAGAGCCGCCGAGCACGGTGAAGTCCTGCGCGTACACGCAGACCTCTTTACCGTTGATCTGACCGAAGCCGGTGATGACGCCGTCGCCGGGGATTTCTTTATCCTTGAGGCCGAAGTCGGTGGCGCGGGTGGAGACGAGAAGGTCCAATTCCTGGAAAGTCCCTTCGTCCAGAAGATAGTGGATGCGCTCGCGGGCGGTGAACTTGCCGCGGGACTTCTGCGCCTCGACGCGGGCGGCGCCGCCGCCGGCGGACGCCTTCGCCACGGCGGCGCGGAGCTTGACGACGCTCGCGGCGACCGGCCGCGGGCCCTTCTGATTTTTGACCGCTTCTTTGTCCATAGTGGTTAGTCTCCGGTGTAGGCGACGGCGATGCGCGCGCCGTCCGCCCCGTCGTAGTCGAGCCGCACGCGCGGCGAGCCGAGCGCGATCCACGCTTTCGCGGGAGCGCCCGTGAGCGTCACGCCGTCGGCTTCGGGCCGGACGGCTTTGGCGTCGGCGTCGAGGCCGAGGCCGAGCATCTTCAAAGCGGCTTCCTTCCCTGTCCACAGCCGGGCCTGCGCTTCGGGATCCGAGGGACCGGCGGCGAGCTCTCCGGGCGACGCGACGAACGCGATGACCTCGAGCGGGCGCGGCACGATGGACTCGATGTCCACGCCGACGCGGCGGCCGGGCGCGGCGACGGCGGCGGCTCCGCCCTGAGCGCAGTGCGAGATCGAGAAGGACGGGACGGGCGCGGGCGCTCCCTTGGGCAAGGTCAGCTTCGGCCGGCCGGTGGAGTCGTTGAACACGACGAGCTCCACGGCTTCGGCCTCCCACTCATATTCACCAAGGAAGTGAGCGGCCAGCGCGCGTTTGACCGCCAGGCGTCCCGCCACCCGGTCGAGCTTGCGGCGCTCGGGAAGGGCGTCGAGCTCGGTCAGCTCGGCGGCGCTGAAGCGCGCGCGGAGCAAAGCCGGCTCGGCGAGGGTGCGCTCGGCCTCCGAGCGCGGGCAGAAAGCGAGGCGGTACGGCGGCCGTCCCGTTGTCATCTTGGGTATTATACCTTATCAGTCCGGTTGACTTTGCCCCCCCGTACGGATACCATTCCTATTAATATGATGGGACTCTGGGCGGACGGCTGGTTTTACATCTCGTCGGCGGGGCTCCTCGTCAGCGGAATCCTGTTCTTCTTCCTACTCGGCCAGTACCGGGCGGCTTCCGAAGCAGCCGACGTGACCGAGGGCGACCAGGGCGCTGACAAGGAAATCGCCGCCGTTTCCGCGATCCGGCCGGTTTACATTCCCGAGGATACTTCTTCGCCCAAGGTCGCCTCGCATACCGAGAAGGCGGAGCCAAAGGTCGAGTCCAAGCCGAAGCCCGAAGCGGAGCATAAGGATCCCTCCGTCACCACCGGGGGCATCAGCCCCGCCGTCGTCTACCTTCAGAATATTAAAGGCGAGCTGGCCGACCTTCATAACGATCTTCGTTCCTTAGCCAAGCGCGTCGACGACGAGCTGGCCGCGGTGTCCACCCGCGACGAAGCCTTGATCGAGCGCCTCGGCGAGATCGCGGCCGCCGTCGAAAGCCTCAAGGCCGCCGCGCCGCAGGTCGCGGCTGCCCCGGTCGAGGTGCCCGCTCCCGCGCCGAAGAAGGCCCGCAAGGCCGAAAAGGCTCCTGAGCCCGAGATCGCGATCGTCGTGGAAACCAAGCCGGAGCCCGCTCCCGAGCCCGTTCCGGAGCCGAAATCCGAGCCGAAGCCCGAGCCGATCCCCGAACCGGTTCCTGAGCCGATCACCGAGCCCGCGCGCTCCGCCGATGAGACGATCCGCATGGAGCTGGGCTCGCTCATTGCGCCCGCCCCCGTCGAACCCGAGGCGAAGATTTCCCTGACGGAACCGGTCGCCGAGCCGGCCGCGGTCGAGCCGCCGCCCGAGGAAAAGCCGCGGCGGGGGCCGGTCTGGCCCGTCTAGCCGCGCTCGCGGCGATTCTCCTCGTCGCGACGTCCGCCGGCGCCGGAATATTCCCCGCAGGCGCGTTCTCCTCGCGCGCGTCCGGGACCACGAGCGCCGCGTTCCTGAAGACGCCCGGGGGCGCGCGCGCCTCCGCGATGGGCGGAGTCTCCGCCGCCGCGGGCCAGGGCGCCGAGTCGGTGTTCCTCAATCCCGCCTCCCTCGCCCGCGTCGAGGCGGAATCCCCGAGCGAGGTCGCCATCGGTTACGACGCTTTGCTCGAGTCTGCCTACTCCGGCTCCGTCGCCTATACCCGCCCGCTCGGCCGCGACGGCGCCTTCGCCGCGGGCCTGCTCTACGCCTCCCAGAGCGCGCAGACCGCCTACAATGCGATCGGCGACGCGACGGGCAAGTTCACGCCGACGGATCTCGCGCTCGGCGCCTGGTACGCCCGCCGCCTGCTCGGTCCGCTCGCCGCGGCGGGCGGCCTGAAGATCGTCCGCTCCTCGCTCGACGACCGCAGCGGCATGACCATCGCCGCGGACATCGGCGTGCTGGCCAAGCACGTCGGAGATGTGGGCGAAGGCCCTATCGATCTCGGCGCCTCGCTGACGAACCTCGGCCCGCCCATGAAGCTGGGCGGGTCCTCCGATCCTCTTCCCGCTCGCATCCGAGCGGGCGGGCTGTGGCAGATATCGCCGACGCTCGACGCGGGCCTCGACGTCAATCTTCCTGTCGACGCGGACCCGTACGCGTCCCTCGGCGTCGAGGGACGCATACCCGCCTCCACGGTCGGCTCGAAAAAGCCCTGGGTCATCAGCGTTCGGGGCGGCTACGATCAGAACCGCACCCGCGGCCTCGATGGCTTCACGGGGTTTTCCGCCGGCGCCGGCTTCGACTTTTCCGCCCTGCGCCTTGACTACGCCTGGATCCCCTTCGGGGACCTCGGCACCGTCAACCGCATCACCATCGCCTTCCGGTTTTAGAGCGCCTCGACGCAGACGGCGATGCCGAGGCCGCCGCCGACGCTGATGGCGGCCACGCCGCGACGGCGGGAACGGCGCCGGAGCTCGAGCAGCAACGTGTGAACGAGGCGCACGCCCGTCGCGCCGAAAGGGTGGCCGAGCGCGATCGCGCCGCCGTTGGGATTGACCCGTTCCTTGTCGAGTCCGAGCTCCGCGCTGTCGAGCAGGACCTGGGCGGCGAAAGTCTCGTTGATCTCCCAAACGTCGACTTCCGAAGCGCGCCAGCGAGCGCGCTCGAGCGCCAGGCGCACCGCGGGGACGGCGGCGTAGGCCATGCGCTCTGGAGGAACTCCCACGATGGCCGAAGAAACGAGCCGGCCGAGAGCCCGGCCGCTCGCGGTTTTGGCCGAGGCGAGCAGGAGGGCGGCGCCGCCGTCGACGATGCCGTGCACGTTGCCGTGGGTCATGATCGCGGAGCCGTCGCTGAACAGGAGTTTCGACTCGGCGAGGCGATCCGGCGTCAGGGGGATCATGATCGCGTCGTCGTCGTTTAAGCCCGCGACCGGGGTGATTTCTTCCGCGCGCTTTTTCACGGCGGCGAGGGCGCGAGAATGGGAGCGCCAAGCCCAGGCGTCCATGTCTCCGCGCGACAATTTGGCTTCGAGCGAGCGTTCCTCGGCGGTTTTGGCGATATGCTTGCCGCAGGAAATGTCCGTGAACGAGGGCACGAAAATGTCCCGCCGAAGGCGGGAGGGAGTGTCCGCGCCGACCGCCGCGGCGATCACGGCTTCGCCGCGCGACACGGCGTCCGCCGCCGTGGTCAACGCCAATAAGCCGGTGCCGCAGGCCAAGCCGACCGCGACGCCGGTGGTCTCGATGGGGCAGCCCGCGCGCGTTCCCACATAGCGCGCGCCGTAGCACCCGTGCGGACCGACCTGATACATATTGCCGAAGGCGATGAAGTTCACATCCCTCGGCGCTAAGCTCGCGGCCTTCAGCGCCCCCTTGAGGGCCGCCGCGGCCAAATCCTGCGGATCGAGCTCTTTAAAGGCGCCCCCGGGAGTTCCCGACCCCGTCGTACCATGGCTCCACGTCGCGAACGGCGTCCGCGCGCCCGCAAGAATCAGTATCTCGCTCATTTGATTTTTCTCAAGATCTTGATCATGGCGTCATGAATCCGCCCATTGCTCGCCAGCGTGCGCTTTCCCATGAGCCGCCAATCATTCAATACGTCGCCGTTGAAATCCGTGACTTTCCCGCCGGCCTCTTGAATCAAGAGTATGCCCGCCGCCACGTCCCAGGGATTTAATTCGTACTCCCAAAATCCGTCGGCACGGCCGGCCGCCACCCACGCCAGATCGAGGGCGGCCGAACCTGAACGGCGCACGTCGTGACATATCTGAATAAATTTTTTGAACCGCGCCAGATAGTAATCCGCTCGTTCAGCACGGTCGTACGCGAAGCCGGTAATTAATAACGAGTCCGTGATAAGGGGCGTCTTAGTTACGCTCAATTTTTTGCCGTTCAGACGTGCCCCCTTTCCCTTTTGGCCGAGGAAAAGCTCCTTCCTGAACGGATCGTAAATCCCTCCGAGATACGGTTCTCCCCTTCTTAGTACCCCGATCGAGATGCACGACACCGGATATCCATGCGCGTAATTTGTCGTCCCGTCGAGCGGATCGATGATCCACATGTACTCCGCGCCGGTCAGCTTGACCTCGTCTTCCTCGGCCTTGTAGTCGTCCCCCGGGAAGGCTCGCCGGATCGCGTCGAGGATCGTCTTCTGGCTCTCGAGGTCGGCGATCGTCAGCAGATCGGCCCGGCGCTTCTGCTTATACCCGACCTTGCCGAAGTGCTTGCTCAGGACCTTTCCGGCGCGCAGGAGCGACGACTTCAGCAGCGTCGCGCGGTTCAAGGCCGCCCCCGGAGAGCGAGGACTGTCGCGCGGGCAAACGACTCCGAATCGGGGCGCTTCGACACGAACGGGGCGAGGCCCCGTGCGCGCAACGCCGCGGCGGTCGTGGGGCCGATGGCGACGGCGGCGGCGCCGGCGAGACGGCAGTCGGATGCGCCGAGGGCGGCGGCGGACGGGGAGGCGAAGAGGACGGCGTCGGCGCCGGAGGCGAGAGCACGGCGTAGTGCGTGACGGCCAATTTCATTCGGAACGGTCCGGTACGCGGTCACGACGGTGACGCGGGCGCCACGTCGACGGAGCGACTTCGGTAGGGTGTCTAAGCCGCGCTCGGCCGACGGTATTAGAACGTTTGAGCCGCGCGGGACGCGCAGCACTTTTGCCAGGCCGGCGGCGCGCGCGTCTTCAGGTATAACGGAACAACGCCAACCATGTCGGGAAACGGCGTTCGCCGTCGAACGGCCGACGGCGGAGAGGACTCGGGGAGAGCACGGCACTCCACCAAGTATTTTTTTGCATCTGAGGAAAAACGAATCGACGGCATTGGCACTGGTAAAGGCGACGGCATCGTAACGGCTTAACGTCTTGATCGCTCGATCTAACGCCCTGAACGACCTTGGCGGAACGATCTGAATTAACGGCGCGGACACGACGCGGGCGCCTTTCATGGCTAACGCCGCGGCTACGCCGCCTGACTTGGTGAGGGGCCGGGTTATAACGACCGTACGGCCTGAGAGCGCGGGCACGCCCGATTATATATCCTTAGGGCCATGCGCGAACGCACGGCACTCGTCGTTACGGCGGCTGTCGCCGCCGTTTCGATATCGATAGCCCTGTTGCTTGCGCGAACGACGGGAGTCACCTATGACGAGCCCCCGTATCTCGGCTTTTCGTGGGCGTACCTTCATGGCGGGCCGAAGGGCGCGGTGCGGGAGTATCCCCCCGTCCTGTCTTATCTGCGCGGCGCGGCGCTCGCTGCGGTCGGTGCGAGCGCGCCGGCGCCTCCTCCCGGGCTCGTTTCGGGCGCGGTCGAGCCTCACGTCTTCGGCCAACTGTTTCTTTTCTACAACCGCGTACCCCCTCAAACGCTTTTGTTCGCCGGCCGCGCCGCGGGGCTCCTCTTATTCGCCGTTCTTCTTTTCGCGCTTCGCGCCTGGGGCGGTATTTTCGCCCTCGCCTTCGCCGCGTTCGAGCCGAATCTCTTAGCCCATTCTTCTCTCGCGACGACCGACGGCGGCTTCACCGCCTTATTCGTCGCCTCCCTCGCTTTATGGGAGCTCTCTCCCGCCGCCGCCGGCGCCGTCGGCGGTTTGGCGTTGGGATCGAAAGCCACCGGCATGATCTTGCCGTTTATATTCAGATTCGCCGGCCGCAAGCGGCTGAAATCCGTGCTCACCGCGTGTTCCTGGTACGTTGCCGTCGCC
>CALRXP010000058.1:0-11836 GCA_943372155.1 Candidatus Endomicrobiellum trichonymphae
GCTGGCCGCTCCGGCGGTCACCGAACCGGTATTGATGAGCTTCAGCGACGTCCCGGCCCAGTTTGAGCCGGAGATGAAAGGCTGGAGGTTGACCGTCGCGTCGCCGGTAAAGCCCGCGTAGCTGAACTGGTTGACGTTGTTCGAAACGCTGGCCGGAGAGGTCATGGTGATGTTCGACTGAGAGCCGCCGCCCCCCAAGGTCTTCGCGCCGAAATCGACGAGCAGCGAGAACGAGGTGGTGCCGATGGCCGACGTGCCGCAGATGCCGCCGGTGCAATCGAAGAAGACGCCCGTGCCGACGTATTTGCCCGAGCCGCCCTGGACGCCGCGAACCTCGTCCCAGGTCGCCGTCTTCGGCGTCCCGAACTGCTGGGAGGCGAACTGGCTGGTCTCGTCCTTGGCCGCGTCAACGGCGGCGAACGCGTCCTTCGCGTTGTCCTTGCCGGTCGCCGTGCCCTGGCCCGACTGGCCGTCCGTCGAATCTCCCGCGGCCTGATCGTCCTTCGGATCGCCTTTCGGATTGGAGCCGACGCCGTTCAGGATGCCCTCGAGCTGGCCCGCTCCGAGCTCGAACGCCGGGCTCGGCGCCTCGCCGAGCTTCACCGTCACGCCCCAGCCGTCCTTGTCCACCTCGGTCGCGCCCTTGTCGTTGCCCACCGTGATCCCGCCCGACTTCTCGTCGGCGTTGTTCTCCGGCCCGGGTCCGAGCAGCACGAACGTCCCCTCGGTGTCGCTCACCGAGCCCGCCGTCATCGTTCCGCGGATGCCGATCGTGCCCACCGGCGTCTTGACCTGCATGCTGCCGGGGTCCTTGCGCGCGACCTTGCCCGTCACGAAACGGAACGCGCCCTTGGCGATCTTCGCCGACACCTTGCCCACGTTCGTCGCCGGATCGAACACGAACTCGTCGAGCTCCATCTCGCTGTTGGCGCCGATCGTGAAGCTCGTCTGGTCGAGCAGCAGGATCTGGAGCTTGCCTTCGGGACCCGTCGACACCTTGTCGTGCGAGTACACGGGCTTGCCCGTCTCCACCACCCGGCCCGCCGCGCCCGGCGCCGTCGCCTTCACCGAGCCGCGCACCGCCGACGCCACGCCGATGTTCAGGGCGGCTTGCGCCGCGGGCGAGAAGGCGAGAACAGTCGAGACGAGCAGGCGCATCATGGCTAAACTCCTATTACTGCAGGCCGCCGCTCACGGGACCGCCGAAAATCGGCTGGCCGCTGGCGCTCGTGCTCCAGCGCACGTCGATGCTGGCCGCACCCGCGGTCACGCCGCCGGCATTGAGCAGCTTCAGCTGGGTCTGGAAGCCCGAGCCGGAGAAGAAACCCGAACCGGAGACGTTCAGGTTCTTCACGGCGTCGCCCGTCAGGCCCGCGTAGCTCTGGTTCAGGATCGAGCCGCTGCCGCTGACCGCGGGAAGCGAGATGCTCGACGAGCCGCCGCCGACGGTCTTGGCGCCGAAATCGATGTCCATGGCGAACGACATCGTGCCGACCGTGGTGCTGGTGTCGCAGGTGCCGGTCGTGCAGTTGTAAAAAGGAGCGCTGCCCGCGTACTTGCCCGTGCCGGCCTGGATCGCGATGATGTCCTCCCACTTCGGAGTCGTCGGAAGGCCGAACTGTTGGGAGGCGAACTGGCTGGTCTCGCCCTGCGCCGCGTCCGTCGCGGCGAACGCGTCCTTCGCGTTGTCCTTGCCGGTCGCCGTGCCCTGGCCGGACTGGCCGTCCGTCGAATCTCCCGCGGCCGCGTCGTCCTTCTGATCGCCCTTCGGGGCCGAGCCGACGCCGTTCAGGATGCCCTCAAGCTGGCCCGCTCCGAGTTCGAACGCCGGGCTCGGCGCCTCGCCGAGCTTCACCGTCACGCCCCAGCCGTCCTTGTCCACCTCGGTCGAGCCCTTGTCGTTGCCCACCGTGATCCCGCCCGACTTCTCGTCCGCGTTGTTCTCCGGGCCGGGCCCGAGCAGCACGAACGTGCCCTCCGTGTCGCTGACCGAGCCCGCCGTCATCGTTCCGCGGATGCCGATCGTGCCCACCGGCGTCTTGACCTGCATGCTGCCGGGATCCTTGCGCGCGACCTTGCCCGTCACGAAACGGAACGCGCCCTTGGCGATCTTCGCCGACACCTTGCCCACGTTCGTCGCCGGGTCGAACACGAACTCGTCGAGCTCCATCTCGCTGTTGGCGCCGATGGTGAAGCTCGTCTGGTCGAGCAGAAGAATCTGAAGCTTGCCCTCGGGGCCCGTCGACACCTTGTCGTGCGAGTAGACGGGCTTGCCCGTCTCCACCACCCGGCCCGCCGCGCCCGGCGCCGTCGCCTTCACCGAGCCGCGCACCGCCGACGCCACGCCGATATTCAGAGCGGCCTGAGCCGAAGGAGCGAACGAGGCCAGAGCGATCGCGAGAATAATTTTCATGATCAAATCCCCCACTTGTACGTCACCATGCCGCTCAAGCGGTTATTGGAGTAATCGTAGTTGATGATGTTGGAGTTCTGCTGGAAGCGCTCGACGCCGAGAGTTCCGGTGAACCCGTCCAGCGACTTCCAGAAAATCTTGAGAGGAACGCCGACCATAAGCGATCCCACGAGCGCGTCGTCCTGGCGCCCGTCCGTGCTGAGAGTCGTGTCCGGCCGGTCGTAGCGGTCCGCCTGACCGGTGATGCCCGCGGCGAAGAAGGCGCCGCGCCCGAGAAGGTGGGTGTAATCGAGCGAAAGGGCTTCGCGGCGATAAGCCGAGGCGACGGCCTTCGCGTATTTGCGACGATGCAGGAAGGTCATCCCCACGCGGTCGCGGGGCGACAGAACCCAGTTCGCGCCGGCGCTGTAGTCCCACTGGCCGCCCGTGCGGTCCTCGGCGTTGGTCACGAGCCGCGTGCGCACGAACTGCTGATCTTCGTGACGGAACTCCGCGAAGACCTCGACGCGGGGCCGGACCTTGCGCGACAGACGCGCCCCCTCCCAAATGTCGCGGAGATAAGTGCTCTGCGACAGGAGGACGTGGTCGAAGCCCGCCGTCGGGATGAACTGCCATCCGTGCCAGCGAAGGTCGAAGCCGCCGCCGACGCTGTAGGCCTGGAGGTCGAGGTTATTGATGCGGGTTTGCTCGCCGCGATAATAGCCGAGGTTCAAAAACGCCTTCTGAGGCTTGGAGCCGCCGAATTCGCGGGAGATGCCGACGGAGCCGGCCGCCGTCACGTTCGTGTCGTCCTGGCGGCGGGAATCGGGGTTGAGCAGGACCGGAATGCCGAAGAACAGGTTCTGGTCGTGGTCGGAGGCGGAGTTGCGGTTGTCGTCGTAGCCGAAGCCCGCGGTCACGCGCACGTCGAAGTGAGTTTTGCGCTGGCGGCCGAGGACCATCTTCAGGTAAGCGTTGGCCTCTTCGATCACGTCGGCCGGCGCCAGGCGGGCGAGGACGATGCGCAGCTCGCGCTCGGAGTCCTGCAGGGCGTCGAGGCGGTACAACACGGCGGCGTACAGCAGGCGGGTGCGGTCGCGGCCCGGCGCGAGAATGAGGATGCGCTCGAGCGTCGTCGCGGCGCCGCGCAGGTCGCCGCGGTTGATCTGCTCGCGGGCGAAGCGCTCGTTGAGGTCGAGGTCGCCGGGATTGGCGAGGATCTTCTCGAAAGGAATCTCGTCGGAAACGGGCGAGGCGGCCGCGGCCGCGGCGGTCTCGGCGGCTTTTTTCTCGGCCGCACCGCGGCGGGAGGCGTCCTGGCTCTCACGGTCGACGTTCGGCGTGTTCTGGGCGGACGCGGCGACGGCGAGAAGGAGGAGGGCGATGGTCAATTTCATAGTCGCAATTTTAACACATTCCCTATATATATCCTACAATCGCGCCGATGTCATTAAGGAAGCGGACCGGCGAATGGTTCAAGCGCGGGCAAGCGGGCGTGGCCAAAGGCACCCACCTGACGTTGCCCGCGGCCGCGCTCATCTGCGTGCTCGCCCTGCAAGCCTCGAAATTCGCCTGGGTGACTTGGATCCAGCACCGGGCCTTCGACGCGTTCCAGCAGCTCAAGCCCCGACCCTATGTGGACGCGGGGGTCCGAATCATCGATATCGACGACGAGTCGCTCGCCCGTCTCGGCCAATTCCCCTGGCCCCGCACGCAGGTCGCCAAGCTCGAAAAGCGCCTTCAACAGCTCGGCGCGGCCGTCACCGCCTACGACATCTTCTTCGCCGAACCCGACCGGACCTCCCCCGGGCGAATCGCCGCGACCTGGCCCGCGACCCCGGAGTTCGCCGCGCTTCGTGACCGGGTTTCGAAGCTACCCGACCACGATGCGATCCTCGCCAAGGCCCTTCGCGAAGGCCATGCCGTGCTCGGCTTCACCTTGACCGGCGACAAGAATTCGGTCGTTCCCCCGAAAAAGGAGGATTTCTCGATCTCCTCCGCCGACCCTGGCGACCGACCGAGCCTTCCCAGCTACCCGGGCGCGGTCTCCAATATCCCGATGCTCGAGGCCGCCGCCGCGGGCCTCGGCAACGTCGGTTTCGTTCCGGAACTCGATCAGGTCATCCGCTCGACGCCTCTGCTCTTCCAGCGCGCCGGCGAGATCAAGCCTGCTCTGTCGATCGAGGCGCTGAACGTGGCGCAGGGCGCCAACGTCATCGCGATCAAGCTGGCGGGCGGAAGCGGGGAGCTCGCGGGAGGGCGCGAACAGCTCCGGGACGTGGTGGCGATCAAGGTCGGCGACTCCGTGATCACGACGGAGAAAGACAGCTCGATCTGGGTCTACTACACGGACAAAGCTCCCGCCCGCACGATTCCCGTCTGGAAGATTTTCGAGAAGGACTTCGACCGCTCCTTGGTCGAAGGCACTATCTGCTTCATCGGCACGAGCGCCACCGGCCTCAAGGACTTGCGCGCGACGCCGCTCAACCCCGCCGCCCCCGGCGTCGAGGTCCACGCAAACGTCGCCGAGCAGATCATCACCAAGACCTTCCTCAAGCGCCCCGACTGGGCGTTCGGCGCGGAGTTCCTCTGGCTTCTCGCCTTCGGTCTACTTCTGCTGTGGGTGATCAGCCGGGCCGGCGCGCTATGGTCCGCCCCCGTCGCGCTCGGCGCGATCCTGTTCTCGATCTGGCTGTCCTGGTACGGCTTCTCCTCGCGCGGCCTCCTCATCGATCCGCTGTTCCCCTCCCTGGGGCTGTTCACCGTTTACGCGACGTGGTCGGCCGTCAGCTTCGTGCGCACGGAAGGCGACAAACGGCGCATCACCGACACCTTCGGCCGCTACCTGTCGCCCAAGGTCGTCGAGAAGCTCGCGAAGAACCCCGACGGCGTCCAGCTCGGCGGCGAGACGCGGGAGATGACCTTCCACTTCTGCGATATTCGCGGATTCACCACGATTTCAGAAAAGTTCGATCCGCACGGCCTGACCGTCTTCATCAACAACTTCCTCACGCCGATGACGGAGATCATCCTCCAGCACGACGGCACCATCGACAAGTACATGGGCGACTGCATCATGGCCTTCTGGAACGCCCCGCTCGACGTCCCGAACCACGCGCGCCGCGCCTGCGACGCCGCGCTGAAGATGCACGCCCGTCTGGCCGAGCTCAACGCGAAGTGGCAGGACGAGGCCAAGGCCAAGGGCATAACCCTTCCCAAGATCGAGATCGGCACCGGGCTGAACACCGGGCCCTGCGTCGTCGGCAACATGGGCTCGACGCTGCGCGTCGATTACACCGTGCTCGGCGACGACGTCAACCTGGCGTCGCGCCTCGAAGGCCAGTCCAAGACGTACGGCGTGCATATCGTCATCGGGCCGGTCACGCGCGAGCAGGCGAAGGACTACGCGGCGGTCGAGCTCGACCTCATCAAGGTGAAGGGCAAGACCAAGCCGGTCAACATCTACGCCCTGCTCGGCTCCCCCGAAGAGGCGAAGGCCCCCGCCTTCCGAACGTTCGAGGCCAAGCACGCCGAGTTCCTCACCGTCTACCGCTCCGCGAAGTTCGACGCGGCCCGAAAGCTCATGGCCGAGGCCCAGAAGCTGGGCGAGCCCTGGCATCTCGACAAGCTTTACCACCTCTACGAAGAGCGTCTCGACGCCTTCAAAGATACGCCCCCGGATCTCCCCTGGGACGGCGTGTTCACCGCGACGTCCAAGTAACCTCTTCCCCGACGAGCGCCCGGACGCTTATCCACAGGTTATCCCCCTTGTGAATAAGTGTACCCTAAAGACCTATATTGATATAGGCCTTGCGACCCAGAATATGTTATATGGTTTTTGTCGGGCGCCGCGAGGGGTCGCGGCGAGACGTTTTGGAGGTGTTATGGTTCGAGGCTCAAAACTGGCGGGGCTCCTGGTCCTGTCGCTCCTGGCCGTTTCCACATCGGCGTTCGCCGAAAGACGCATCGTCGTATTCCAGCCGGGCACGAGCCCCGCTCAGCGCGTGGCGCTGGCAAAGGCCGCCGGCGGCATCATCGTCCGGGAACTGCCGCTGATCAACGCGGTCGTCATCGACCACGCGACCCAGGTCAGCATGGCGGAGAGCAAGCTCCGCGCCATGTCCGAGGTCAAGCGCGTGGACATGGATCCTAAGATCAACTGGCTCAAGATGGCCGACGCCCGCGGCGTGGACTTCGCGCTGCCGGCGACGAGCGGGCTCATGAAGGGCATCGAGGCCCTCAAGAAGCGCCCGCAGAATGTCGAGCCCGAGCCCGCTCCCTCGAGCGGCGCGCAGGAGACGCCGTGGGGCATCTCCCGCGTCCAGGCGCCCGCCGCCTGGAAGACGTCCCGCGGCAAGGGCGTCAAGCTGGTCGTCATCGACACCGGCATCGACATGACCCACCCGGAGCTGTCCGGCATTATAAAGGGAGGCTGGAACGCGATCTCCACCGCGGCCACCTTCAACGACGACAACGGCCACGGCACGCACTGCTCCGGCACGATCGCCGCCAAGGACGACGACCAGGGCGTAGTGGGCGTCGCGCCCCAGATCGACCTCTACGGAGTGAAGGTGCTCGATGAGAACGGCTCCGGAACGTTCGACGACGTGATCGCCGGCATGCTGTGGGCCGTCGAGAACAAGATGGAGGTCGCGAGCATGAGCCTCGGCGCAGGCCGCGGCAACCCGGCCCTGGCTGACGCCGTCGAGGCCATGCGCAAAGGCGGCGTGATCCTCATCGCGGCCGCCGGCAACTCCGGCGGCTCGGTCGGCTATCCCGCCGCGTACCCCGGGGCGATCGCCGTCGCGGCGTCGGACTCTAAGGACAAGCTCGCCTCGTTCTCGAGCCGCGGATCCGAGGTCGCCGTCATCGCTCCCGGCGTGGACGTCAAGTCCACGTACATGGGCGGCGGCTACGACACGCTGTCGGGGACGTCGATGGCCACGCCGCACGTGGCCGGCCTGACGGCGCTTTACGTCGCGACCCACAAGGGCGCGACGCCGGAGATGGCGCGCGCGGCCCTGGCGGCCGCGTCGACCAAGATTCCGGGCATCCCGGATATCGGCCAGGGCGCCGGCCTGCCCAGCGCCGTGAAGCTCGTTCGCTGAGCTTTTAATAAGCGCCCCGTTCGCCCGAGCGGCGAACGGGGCGCTTTATTTTCTATGATCGTTCCGCCATGGACCGATTGACCCGGACGATCCTTTCGACCGCCCTCGTGTTCGCCGCCTGCGCCGGGTCCTATCTGGTCGCCCGCGGCCACCGCAAGCCGTTCTCCGCGGAGGCCCCGGCCTACCGCAAGCTCGGCCCGGCGGATTCCAAGGTGACCGTCGTCGAATTCTCCGATTTCCAGTGCCCCGCCTGCCGCGTCGCCGAGCCCCCGATGCGCGCTTTGCTCAAGCTCTACGACGGCAAGGTCAAGCTCGTGTTCAAGCACTTCCCTCTCGAGCGCATGCATCAGTACGCCCGCCCCGGCGCGATCGCCGCCGAGTGCGCCGGCAAGCAGGGCAAGTTCTGGGAGTACCATCACGAGCTGTACGACCACCAGGACGACTGGACGGGCGACAAATCCGAAGAGCTCTTTTCCGCTTACGCGAAGAAGCTCAAGCTCGACGACGCCGCGTGGCGGGCCTGCCGTAAGGATCCGGCCGTCGACGCCGCCGTCAGCGCCGATTACGCGGACGGGCTCAACGCGTGGGTCAGCTCGACGCCGACCTTCTTCATCAACGGCAAGCGCTTCGTGGGCGCGCTGCAGCTGTCCGAACGAGGCACTCCCTTCGTCGATAAGGAGCTGAAGAAATGAGCGCCAAGGTTCCCCCGTCTTTGGGCCTCGCCGCGCGCGTGCTCGTCGGCGCGGTGCTCGTCTACGCGGGCGCCACGAAGGCGGCGTCCGCCCCCGAGGAGTTCGCCATCATCATCGGCTCCTACGACCTGCTGCCGAAGGACATGGTGCTGACCGCCGCGACCTTCCTGCCCTGGTTCGAGCTGCTCCTCGGCTGGTCCCTGATCTTGGGCCTGCAGCTCCGGGCCGCCGGCGTCTCCGCCATCGCGATGTTCTCCGCCTTCCTGTTCGCGTTCATCAGCCTGCAGGCCAAGGGCATTCAGCTCCCGAACTGCGGCTGCTTCGGCGAAGGCATTCACCTGACGCCGCCGCAAGGGATGCTGTTCGACTCCGTTCTGATCGTCCTGTCCTGGCTGGCTTGGAAGTCCGCCCCGGCTCCGGTGAGCCTGGACAGCTGGACGGAAGGCGGGTATACTGCGGGTCATGGCAAACGATAAGAAGCGCGTCCTCGCGGTCGACGACGACGCTTCCGTCTGCGAATTTTACGACCAGGCCCTCCGCCTGAGCGGCTACGACGTGGAGTGCGCCCCCAGCGCCGCCAAGGCCCGGGACGCCCTGGCCAAGCGCCGCCCCGACATCATCCTCATGGACATCATGATGCCCGACCAGGACGGCATCAGCTTCACGCGCGAGCTGCGCGCGGACGCCAAGACCTCGGACATTCCGATCATCGTGATCTCCGGCCTCGCCGACGCGGGCACCCTCAACGACGCCCTGCTGTTCGGCGCGGTGGACTACATGGTCAAGCCCATCGAGCTCGACGCCCTCAAGGGCAAGATCGAGCGAACCTTCGCCGCGCTCGAACGCCGCAAGAAGCCCTCCTAGACCGGCGCCGCCGCGCCTCGCGCGCTCTCCCGCCAGTACAGCGCCATGAACAGCCCCATGCTGAAAGGCGCGATCGTGAGGCTGCTCACGCCCGTCGCGATGACGCGCGCCGACCAGGCGGGCACGACCTTCGCGACCACGAATCCGAGGATGAACGCCGGCGTCATCACCAGGACGTTGTAGACCAGGAACTGCAGGGCGTTGCGCCAGAAGCGCTGCCCGACCAGATCGGAGCTGCGTCGAAGGGCCGCGCCCCCCGAGACGCCCTCGAACAACGTCACGGCCGAGGAGAACATCCACCGAGTCGTAAAATAAATCAGCGGGATACCCGCAAGAAGCGCGCAAGCGGCGGCGGTCAGCGGCGAGTCCCGCACCGTCAGCCCTCCCACCACTCCGGCCGCGAGCGTGAGCGGCAAGATCCGGATCATCATGCCCCCCAGGGTCCACAGCAAGGCGAAAAGCCGCGTCAGCACCTGACCGAGCGCCTCCCCCGGCGTCTTTTCCACGCCGTGATACGCCGCGTCGCTGACGAGCATGGTGGCCCAGCCGTGTATCAGGACCGCGGGCAGAAAAATGGCGACCTTGCCGAAAGAGACGAGCAGTATTTTCGCACCTTCCCCGGCCTGCGCGGCGGCGGCGACGTCGGCGGGCGAACTCAACCCAAGCGCCCAGGCGAAGCCGATCGACAGCAGGTCGCCGGGCAGCAAGGTCATCGCCCACACGGCGGCATAGGACGCCCAGACACGCGGATAGAGCCAGCCGGCGACGTCGAACAGCGAGCTGAACGCGTCGTTGGGCGCGGGAGCGTGATCGGTCATGGCGAGAGTTTAAAGGCTTTTCACCGAGTGCGCCAGGGGGCCCTCAGGCCCCTTTTCTGACGGAATTCGGAAGGGGCACTTCCTCGCCTTTTGGCTCGGTCGTAACTGTTGTTATTATGCATGGGCCCTTTGGCCCCCCCGCCGTCGGGACCTACGCCCCTGTTTCCGGTCAACGAATCCTGTTAAATACGTGATATGCCCCTCATCAGCCAGCGAGCCCACGGGCCGCTGATCGCGCTTTCGACCGACTTCATCCGGGTCAAGGAGTACTTCGAAGCCATCGTGGCTTCCTCCGGCGATCTCATCTGCACCACCGACGTCACCGGGCGCGTGATCTATTTCTCTCCCGGCGCCGAAGCCATGCTCGGCCTCAGCGCGGAGAAAGCGGCCGGCCGCCCCGCCCATGATTTCTACGTCGAAGGCCGCGTCGAGGCCGAGCGCCTCATGAAGCTCCTGCGCGCCAGCCCCGACGGCCGAGTGCACGGCCATGAGACCCGGATGAAGGCCTCCGGCGACCGGATCCTCCACGTCAGCATGTCACTCTCGTTCCTTAAAGACGCCCGCGGCCGCGTCATCGGCACGCTCGGCATCGCCAAGGACATCAGCGACCGCGTCGAGCTCGAGCGCCGACTGCGCGAGATGACCCGCACCGACGATCTGACCGGGCTCTACAACCAGCGCCACTTCCACGACCGCCTCCGGGAAGAAGCCGCGCGCTCCCGCCGCCAGGGCGATCCGCTGTCCATGATCGTCTTCGACCTCGACGGCTTCAAACAAGTCAACGACAAGAAAGGACATCTCGAGGGCGATCGCATTCTTCAAGCCTTCGCCGCGGCCGTCGGCGAGAGCGTCCGCCGCGAGGTGGACCTTTGCTTCCGTTACGGCGGCGACGAATTCGTCCTTCTTCTGCCCGGGACGACCGCCGCGCGCGGCAAGACCGTCGCTAAACGTATCGTCAAGACCGCGGCCCCCCTCGCCAAGGAAGGCGTGACCGCGAGTTGGGGCGTCGCGCAGCTGCCGAAATCAGGCGACGCGTCCGAGTTCGTGCGCGCCGCCGACGCCGCGATGTTCAAGATGAAGTCGGGCAAGGCCGGAGTGCGCCGTCGCGGCACCGATCTCGCCCGCGCCTATGCCACCCAGGGCCGCGCCTCGCGTCGCGTTTAGTCAACCCCAGGTCATAGGCCCTTTTCCGCTGAAAACCTTCCCTTAGGTCCCTCACGCCTTCGCGGCCCAGCCGCTACAATACAGGCGATGAAAAAATCCCTCCTTCTCGTCGCCCTGCTCGCCTGGCCCGCCTCCGCGCGCGCCCTGACCTACACCCGCCACGTCCTGTCCAACGGCCTCACGGTCCTCCTTTATAAGGACGACTCCGCGCCGCTCGTCGCAGTGGACATCTGGTACAAGGTCGGCTCCAAGAACGAGGAAGCGGGCCGCACCGGCTTCGCGCACCTTTTCGAGCACTACATGTTCGAGTGCTCCAAGCACACGAAACAAGGCGAATACTTCGACGCGGTGTTCAAGCGCCTCGGCGGCCTGGCCAACGCCTTCACCACGCACGACAAGACGAACTACTACTCGGTCGTCCCCGCCGGCGGCATGGACGAGATGCTCCGCCTCGAGTCCGACCGCATGGGCTTCCTGCAGGCGTGCCTAAACCAGGAATCGCTCGACAAGCAACGCGGCATCGTGCAGAACGAGAAGCGCGAGCGCGGCGGGGCGCCCTACGCCTCCTCTTCCTCCGAGCTCCTCGCCCAGACTTTCCCGGCGCCTCACCCTTACAATTGGGAAGTCATCGGCTCGATGCAGGACCTCGAGGCCGCCTCGCTCAAGGACGTGGAAAAATTCCACGACACGTATTACCTCCCCAACAACGCGGTCATCGCGATCGCGGGCAACATCGACGAAGCCAAGACCCTCGAGCGCGTGCGCTTCTGGTTCGAGGGCATCGCCGCCGGCGCCGAG
>CALRXP010000059.1:0-11691 GCA_943372155.1 Candidatus Endomicrobiellum trichonymphae
GTCGCCGCGACGTTTGCTCCGTAGATCGCGGCCGACCCCCGAGCGAGGGTCAATCCCGAGCGGTCCCGACGAACATGACCTTGCCGCCCCGTCCTACATGAGCGAATACTGTCAATAACGTTAGGCCAGACACCATAAAAAGAACCGCCCCGGCCGAAGGGGGATTCGGCCGGGGCGGATTCTACGAGTACGGTTAGCGCGCGAGCTTTCCGGCGTCGATCATGCCGCCGCCCTGCTGCTCGGCGGTCATACCGGCGGTGGCGAGAGGCGTCGCCGCTTTCTTAAGCTGCGCGAAGACGCCATCGGGCCCATTCAATCCCACATATCCCTGGGAGACGACGAGCGCCGCGAGGCCGGCCACGTGCGGGGAGGCCATCGAGGTGCCGGAGAAGGACACCGGCAGGCCGCCGCCCATGCGGGTGGAGAGCACGTCGACGCCGGGCGCGATGAAGTCCACTTCCGGTCCGCGGCTGGAGAAGGGCGCCAGGCGGTCGTTGTAGTCGGAGGCCGCGACCGCGATGGTGTCCTCATAAGCGCCGGGGAAGCCGACCGAGCCGCCGGAGTTGCCGGCCGCCGCGATGATGACGACGCCGGAGCCGCGAGCGAAGCGCACGGCGCGCTTCATGGCCTCGCTGTCGACCGGCGCGCCGAGAGACATGTTGGCGACGTCCATGTGGTTCTTCGCGGCCCAGACGATGCCGTCGATGACGTCGGACAGGTTGCCCGAGCCGTCGGCGTCGAGCACCTTCACGGCGTACAGGCGGGCCTGCGGAGCGACGCCGACGACGCCCTTGCCGTCGCGATGCGCCGCGATCGTGCCGGCGACGTGGGAGCCGTGGCCGTTGTCGTCCTGATAGTCGGCCGGGTTCTCGGTCTTGGTGATCGCGGAGTAGCCGCCGTCCACGTTGCCGGCGAGATCGGCGTTATTGGCGTCGATACCGGTGTCGATGACGGCGACCTTCACGCCCTTGCCCTCGGTGATGCCCCAAGCGGCGGGGGCGTGCACGCGGTTGATGCCCCACGGCGCCTCAGGGCGCTGCGCGGCGATCTGGGAGGCCATCGGGTTCTGAATGAAGGAGGCGGCCTTCGGCATCTTGAAGCCGGCCATCGCGCCCTCGACCGACGGCATCGGCGCCGCGGAGAAGGAAACCATGTTCGACTCGATCCAGCGCGTCTTCGGGTACTTCGCGTTGGGGTAGTGCACGTCCTCTTCGATATTGACGATGCGGCGCAGGGCGAGGGAGCACTTCTGAGGATCCTTGCAGATCGCCTTGCCCACGCCGAGCGCGAGGGTCTGGCCGGCCGGAACGTCCACCAGGGCCATCGAGATCTCCTGGTCGGAGGTGCCGTCCGTCGCGATGTGCTTCGCGGCCTTGAGGCTCAGCGCGCCGAGCGCGGCGTCGCGATCGGCCTTATCGGCCTTCGAATCGAAGGTCACGATGTAGCGCTTCGCGCCCGCGGCGACGGGCTTCGCCGAGGCGGTAGCGGCCGAGAGAGCCGCGATCATCAGTCCGGTCAGAAGTTTCTTCACTTTGTCTTTCCCCCTGCGCTCCGTTGAGGGGACCCGGAGCAGGTCTTTCGTCTTCGCGTATTATGGTCGGAAGGCCTAGGTCCGACCTGAGGCATAAGGCCTAGAGACGTCTAGGTCCAAGGGCCTATGCCCTAGGTCCTCCCCTTGGGAGGCCTAGGCCCTGGCCCTGGGCCCTTCAGCGCACGAGCTTCGCCGCGTCGACGACGCCCGCGCCCTGCTCCGAGGCCGAAAGGCCCGGGACCGGCGTGGCGGCCTTGCGCAGCGCGGCGCGAACGGCGTCCACGCCGTGAGCGCCGCGAGCGACGGCGAGCGCGCCCAAGCCCGCCATATGGGGAGTCGCCATGGACGTGCCGGCGAAGTTATCGTAGCCGCCGTGAGGCACCGAGGAGCGCACATCCACGCCCGGGGCGATGAAGGCGACCTGCCGGCCGCGGCTCGAGAACTTGGCGATGCCCTCGGTCGGGGTCAGCGCGGCGACGCAGATCGCCTCAGGGTAGGCCCCGGGGTAGTTCACCGCGCCGCCGTCGTTGCCGGCGGCCGCGAACACGGCCACACCGCGAACCTCGGCGTACTTCAAGGCCGCCCGCATGAAGATCGTGCCCATCGGGGCGCCCAGGCTCATGTTGGCGACGTCCATATGATTGTTGCCCGCCCAGATCAGTCCTTTAATAATGGAAGTGAGGCCGCCCGCGCCGTCCTTATCGAGCACCTTCACCGCGTACAGACGCGCCTTCGGGGCCACGCCGGCGACGCCCTTGCCGTCCAGGACGCCCGCGATCGTGCCCGCGACGTGCGTGCCGTGCTCGTTGTCGTCCATATACGGCTTGCTGGCATCGAGCGCGTTGTAGCCGCCCGCGCAGTTCGCCTTGAGGTCGGGATGGGAGCAGTCGATGCCGGTGTCGATGACGGCGACTTTCACGCCCTCGCCCTTGGTGACCGACCAGGCGGCGGGAGCGTCCACACGAGCGATGCCCCAGGGGATCTCGGCGGCGTCGACGCCGGCGGGAAGCGGGTACACGGGCCGCGCCGCAGGCGGGGTCACGGCGGGCAAGGCGGCTTTCACGAGCTCGAAGGAAGGGAAGGGCGCGCGGAAGGCCGGGGCTTCCAGAAGCCAGTTCCTATATATGTCCTCCTGTACCTCGAGAACCTCGGGCATGGCGGCGGCCTTTTCGGAGAAAGCGGAGAACATCTTAGCCTCGGGCAGCTCGGCCACGAGCGCGCCGATCTCGGACAGGTCGTCGGCCTTGGTGGCGCCGAGCTCCTTGAGCGCGGCTTCGCGCTGGACGGCGGTGGTTCCTTCGCGGAACGCGACGAGGTAGCGCTTGCCCCCCGCGGCGGACGCGGGCACGGACAGCAGCGCGGCGAGGAGCGACACGACGATCGGCTTCATCATGAACTTGCCTCCAAACACGTTCTTTACGACCCCGTCACTGATTCGAAATCTAGCATAGAACGGCCCAAAGGGCCTAGTCGAATTTGGGCCTAATAGGCAACTATTTTTAGGCCCTTCGATACGCCCTTATTGACGCCCGCCCGGGCGCGGTCTATACTCAGACCATGATCACCCGCCTCCTCGCTCTGCTTCTTATCGCCGCCGCGCCCGTCCGCGCGCAAACCGTCTCCAATCCCCCGCTCGTCGAGGCCGTTAAGGGCGGAGACGTCGCGACGCTGAAAGCGGCGCTGGCCGCGGGCGCCGATCTCGGCGCGAAGGATCAGTACGGCTGGACCGCCGTGATGTGGGCCGCGGGCCGCGCCGACGTCGGGACGCTCAAGCTTCTGCTCGACGCGGGCGCCGACCCCGCGCCGAAGGAACCGGCCGCGTGGTCGGCGATCGTCGAGGCCGCCAAGGGCGGACGCGCGGCCAACGTGACCTTGCTCGCGTCGAAGGGCCTCGACTGCTCGGCCAAGGACGCGCTCGGCGTGCCGGCGATCGGGTACGCCGCCGCGGTTTCCACCGCGACGCTCTCCGCCTTGATCTCCTGCAAGGCCAAGGTGAATGCGCGCGACGCCAACGGCCTCACCGCGCTGATCCGCGCCGCCCAGCAAGGGCGCGCGGAGGCCGCGCGCCGCCTGCTCGCCGCCGGCGCCCGCACCGACGCGAAGGACAAGCTCGGCTACACGGCGCTAATGTGGGCCGCGCACGACGGCTGGACCGAGACCGTGAAGGTCCTGCTCGCCGCCAAGGCCGACCCATCGCTCAAGGCCGGCGACGGGCTCACGGCGCGGGACATGGCGCAGGCGCGCGGCCACGCCGGCGTTCTTGATCTCCTGAAATAGCCATGCGCGCCCTTCTGGCGGCGGCGCTCGTCGCGGCCCTCGCCGCGGCGTCGCTCGCCGAGTCTCCCTCGCCCGCGCTCGAGGAAGCAGGCGCGACCCTGCGCGCGGGAGACACGGAGAAGGCCCTCGCTCTGCTCGACGCCGCGCGCAAAACCGAAACCTCGCCCGATCAACGCACTTTCCTCGCCCTGCTGTACGCCGAGCTCAAGCGCTACGACGTCGCCGAATCGCTGATGAAGCGCCTCATCCGGGAATCGCCCAAGGACGCGCGCCTGCGGCTTCACCTCGCCACCATCCTCGCGCGCGCGGGCGACCGCGGCGCGACGCTCGAGGCGCTCGCCCAGGCGCGCGCGCGCGGGCCGAACGCGGAGGATCGCCAGCGCATGGCCTTCCTTTATCAAGACTTCAAGGACAACGCCGCGGCACGAGAACTGCTCGACGAGCTTATTGCCGCGTCGCCCGGCGATGTCGCCCTGCGGTTGGACCGAGCCTCGCTCGCCGCGCAGACCGGAGACGCGGCCGAGGGGCGCAAGCAGCTGGACGCCGCCAAGGAGCTCGCGCCGTCGCCTTCCGCGGAGGACCGGCGGCGCATGGAGGCGCTGGAACGCGCCCTCTCTGCGGGCCGGCCGGAGGAACGAGCGGCCTACCCCGCCGAGTCGCTGCACGCGCGCCTGGATCTCGCCATCGCCGCCGCGAGAAAGGGCGACCCGGCCGCGGCCCTGAAGATATTGGAGGCCGCCCGCGGCGAGAAGCCCGATCTTCAAGAGCGGCAGAAGATGGCCGTCGCGTATCAGGAGGCTCACGAATTCAAAACCGCCCGGAGCCTGATCGACGCGCTTATCCAGGAGCAGCCGCGCGATCCCCAGCTCCGGCTCGACCGCGCGTTCTTCGCCGCCGAGTCGGGCGACGCCTCGGCGGCGCTCGATTTTCTCGCGGAGACCATGGCGAGCGCCCCCGACCCCGACGACAGCGAGCGCGCCGCGACGCTTTATGACCGACTGGGAAAACCGGAAAAAGCGCGCGCCGTCCGAGAAGGACCCGGGAAAAAAAGCCGTTGACGAAAACGGACCCCGGGGCTATACTGCGAGTGAGGACGACATGAAGAAAACACTGGCGAAGTCGGCCCGGCACCACAAAGGTTCACGAAAGGCCAAGGGCGGCAAGAGCGTCGAGTTCGATCGCGGCTGGAACGAACTCGAGGCCCAGCACGACCGCTTGAAGACCGATTGGATGAGCCTGGCGGTTCAGCTCGGGATCGGCGGATCCGACAAAGCGGCTTACGATTAAATAGGCCTAGGCCTTTTTAATCCTCATCCTCGGCCTTGCGCTTGAGGCGTACCGTGCGTTTGTGCGCCCGGTGACCGAAGCGCGCGACGAGGGTCTCCGCCGCGGACAGAAGTTCCCCCGTCCAGCGATGGGCTTTCAGCCCGTCGAGCAACGCGTGCCCGTCCAGACGCGCCACCTCCGCCCATAATGGCGTCTTGCGCGCCTCCGCCTCGAGTTCCGCGTGCTTCTCCGCCTCGCCGGTCTTCGTCGGCAGATGGGTCTCGTCTTTGATCGTGACGGTCGCCTGAGCGCGCTCGCCCGCGACCACGGCGATTTTCTCCTTCTCGGCCAGATCCGCGAGCTCTCCTTCGACGCGCTCGCGCTCGGCCTCGACGACCTTCAGCTCGTCCTTCAAGCGCTTGCGCCGGTCTTCGATTTCGGCGTAGCGCGCCACGAGCTTCACCGCGCCGTCCTTGGCGCGCTCCTCCGGAGGCAGGGCGGCGACGCGATGCTCGTCGCGGAAAATCGGGCACAGGTCGCGGTACTCGCACCAGTCGCACAGGATCGACTGCTTGGTCGGGAACTCGTGGTCGTGCTTGATCTCGGAGATCAACGCCGTCGCGTCGGCCAGCAGCTTGGCGCGCGCCGCCTCGTCGCGGACCGAAACGAGGGTCTTGCCGTGGCGGACATAGTGCCACTTGAGCCGGACCTCCTTCGTATCCGGCCACTCGCGGCGGACCGCGAGTTCATAAAGGGCAAGTTGCCAATCTTCGTCAGCATGTTCCTGATTTGGCAACGACTTGGCCGTCTTGTAGTCCACGATCTCAAACGCGCCGTCCGGCGACAGCGCCAGGCGGTCCACGAAGCCCTCGATGCGGTACTCGCGGCCGTCCACCATGATCGGGAAGCCCACGCGCTTTTCAATGGCCACCGTGCGGTCCGCGGAAAACGGATGGTGCCCGTTGTAGTAAAGCTCCACGCAGTCGCGGCCGACCTTAAGCCAGTCGGCCTTCGAAAAGCGCGCGTCCTTCTCCACGACGGTCTCGTCCCACTCCGCCGTGAGCTCTCGCTCGTAGATCGCGTGCACCTCCGGCAAGGTCGGAATCTTCCCCCCGGTCACGAGGGCGTAAAGCTCCTCGAAGGCCGAGTGCACCGCCACGCCGACCACGGTCTCGGGCGTCTTGCGACGCCGCGAGATCTTGTCGACGTAGCGGTACTGATACCGCTTCGGGCACTTTTTATAGACGTCGAGCTTCGACGGCGAGAACTTGGAGGACTTGTCCTCCTCCAAGTGAGGTTCTTCCATGGCCTTACAGCATCTCCATCAGCGCGAAATGCAGGTACTCGGTCTCCGGCATGGACAGCAGGATCGGATGATCCAGGGCCTGGCCGCGCAACGCGATGAACCGGATCGGCCGCTCGGCCTTGGCCTGCGCGTTTCGCAGCATCAGCACGAAGTCCTCGCGTGAGACGTGGTGCGAGCAGGTCGCGCTGACGAGCAGGCCGCCCTTGGGCAGCGCGCGCATCGCTTGGCTGTTGAGCTTGGTGTACAGGCGCAGGGCCTGCGGCAGATGCTTCTTGGCGGGCACCAGGCTCGGCGGGTCCAGGACGATCATGTCGGGCTTAAACGGCTGCTGGCCGCGCGCGAAGGACTCGAGCACGACCTCGGCGTCGCCCTCGTCGCACGACACGACGCCGTCGACGCCGTTGAACTTGGCGTTCTCCCGCGCGAGCTGGATCGCGGGGCCGGAGCTGTCGAGCGCGAGCACCGACTTCGCCCCCGCCTTCGCCGCGGCGATGGCGAAGCCGCCGGTGTAGCAATAAAGGTCCAACACCGACCGTCCTGCAAAAAACGGACGCAAGAACGCGCGGTTCTCGCGCTGATCGAAGTAATGGCCGGTTTTCTGGCCCTCGCCGAGAGGCGCGGCGAAGCGCAGGCCGTTTTCCGTAATCGGAACGCGCTCCGGCACCGTGCCCATGAGAGTCTTGCACTCGAGCGGCAGGCCTTCGAGGGCGCGCACCTTGTGGTCGTTCTTCAGATAGATGCCCTTCGGTTTGACGAGCTCCTCGAGCGCGGCCTGAATCCACGGCATGCGGCGCTCGATGCCGGCCGACATCACCTGCATGACGAGATACTGGCCGTAGCGGTCCACCACGAGGCCGGGAAGGCCGTCGGACTCGCCGTAGCAAAGCCGGTAAGACGTTTCCCCGGGGAGAGCTTTCTCCCGATAGGCGATGGCCTCCGCGAGCCGGCGCCGGAAGAACTCGGCGTCGATCGGCTCCTTCGGATCGCGCGTGAGCACGCGGCCGCCGATGAGGCTGTTGGGATTGTAGAACGCCATGCCGAGCGAGGTCCCGCCCGCGTTCACGATGACGCCCAGGTCGCCGGGCACCGGCGGATGATCCGAGAGGACTTCCTTGATCTCGTTGGAGAAGATCCAGTTGTGCCCGGCCTTGACGCGCTTGTCGCGGTCCGGGTTGAGGATGATGCGCAACGGTTTCTCCGTCGTGGAAGCTTCGGTCGTCTTAGGGGCGATCTCGGACATGGTGTTTCTCCTTGGTTTTGGGTTCGGCGTACCGACGCCGCCCCACGCGTACGAAAGTCGAGTTATCCACCGTACTTCCAACGTTGGAAGTTCTGTGGATGACCGTAACGAAAATCAGAGGCAGCCTCCGCGTTTGAGAATCTCGCGCGCGGACGCTCCATATGGCTCTAAGGAAAAACAGGCGTCGAGCTCCTTCGCCGACAGCCGCTTGGACACGTCGGCGTCGCCGCCCAGATGCTCGCGCAGCGGGCGTCCGTCCTTCCACGTCTTCATCGCGTTGCGCTGGACCAAGTCATAAGCCTCGAGACGGCCGAGGCCCGCGTCGATCAGGCGCAGGAGCACCTTCTGCGAGAACACGAGGCCGTTCATCTTGTCCAGGTTGCGCTTCATGTTCTCGGGGAACACGACCAGGCCGTCGAGCACCTGCTCGAGGCGATGCAGCATGAAGTCGAGCGCGATGTGCGCGTCGGGAATGATCATGCGCTCGTTCGAGCTGTGCGAAATGTCACGCTCGTGCCACAGCGCGCAGTTCTCCGTCACCGCCGACTCGTAGGTGCGGATGAGGCGCGCCAGGCCGCAGAGGTTTTCGCACAGCACGGGGTTGCGCTTGTGGGGCATGGCCGACGAGCCCTTCTGCCCGTCCGAGAAAGGCTCCTCGAGCTCGAGAATCTCGGTCTTCTGCAGGTGCCGGATCTCGAGCGCGATGCGCTCGACGAAGCAGGCGGTCAGCACGAGCGAGTGGAAGTATTCGGCGTAGCGGTCGCGCGGCACGACCTGCGTCGAAACGGGCTCGGGGCGCAGGCCCAGGGCGTCGAGGACCTTGGCCTCGACGTCGGGCGAGAGCTGGGAGAACGCGCCCACGGCGCCGGAGATCTTGCCGTACGCGATGATCTCTCGCGCGGCGCGCAGGCGACGCAGGCAGCGCATGCCCTCGGCGTGCCAGCCGGCAACCTTGATGCCGAACGTGATGGGCTCGGCGTGCACGCCGTGGGTGCGGCCGACCATCCAGGTGCGCTCGTGCTTCTTGGCGAGAGCCTTCAGGCGTTTGAGCACGGACTCCACGTCCGCCACGAGCAGCTCGGCGGAGTCGCGCAGCTGCAGGGCCATCGAGGTGTCGAGCACGTCGGAGGAGGTCATCCCGAAGTGCAGGTAGCGGTCGACCTTGGGCGCGGTCTTCTTCAGCTCGCCCGCGACGGCGGACAGCATGCCGATGACCTCATGGCCGGCGCTCGATTCCTTGCGGCGCGAGGCGTCGAGCAGGGACTTCTCGAGCAGCTTACGCAGGGTCTTGAGCTCGGAGGCGGGCACGCCCTTTTCGCCGGCGATCGCCTTGAGCAGCTCCTCCTCGACGCGCAGCATCGCGCGCAGACGGTTGTCGTCCGACCAAATCTCCCCCATCGCGGGGCGGGTATAGCGTGGAATCATGCGGCCTCCTGGAGAATCAATCCTTCCTCAAATCGATCGAGCCGGCGTCCGAGGCGACGAAAGCCCCAGCCGGCAACGCCGGCGAGCGCGCCCGCCGCGAGCCACGGCGCCGGAATCCAGCGCCCGCTCAGATGTTCCGAGCCCAAACCCCCGAGCAACGGCCCGAGAGATTGGCCGAGGGTCTGAGCGAGCCCTTGAAAACCGATGTGGCGGCCGCGGGTGCGGGCGGGCGCGAGATTGGCGGTCAAGGCCTCGAGGCTCGGCGTAACCACGATCTCGCCCAAAGTCACGATCACCATGCCGATCGCCAACGGCCACCACCCTCGCGCGAAGCCGATCCAGGACCAGCCCGCGAGATAAAAAAGGCAGCCGGCCGCCGCCGCGCGGGACAGCGCGAAGCGCGAAACGAGCGCGGTCGCGCCGCGCTGGAATAGGACGACCAGCGCTCCGTTGACGGTAAAGAGCAGGCCGACGCCCGCTTCGTCGATCCCGCCGTGCTCAACGGCATGAGAGGAAAGCGGAGCAACGAGCTGGGCCATGACGCAGGCGATGACGACGCTCAGGACCGAAAGCTCGAAAAAGCGCGAGTCGCGGGCGACCGCCAGCGTCGCCGGCAGAGAGAACGCCTCGCCCGAACGGGCGGCGGGCGCTTCGGGCACAAGAGCGACGAGCAGCCCGAGGCAGATCAGGCACATGACCGAAGTGACGGCGAACATCAGCGAGTAGGAAATCCCGGCCATGAAGCCGCCGATCGCCGGACCGACCGCCCAGGCCGCGTTCGTCGCGACGCGCAGCGACCCGTAGGCGCGGACACGGTCTCCCGCGGGATGCTCATGAGCGATCCACGCCCGCACCGCGGGGTTGTACAGCGTCCCCGTGAGCCCGGCCGCAATCAAGAAGGCCACGACGGACCAGACCGGCCAGTCCCGAGCGACCGCGGCCCCGAGCAATGCGGCGAACGCCGACCTTCCGAGCAGGGAAAGAATCATGACGCGTTTACAGCCCAGCACGTCGGACAGCTCCCCGCCGATCGCCTGACCGAAGGCGGTCGCCACGAGACCCGTGCTGATCGCTAATCCGGCCAGCCCCATCGAAACGCCGCGCTCGCGATGGAGATAGAGGGTCAGGAACGGGAACGACAGCGCGAGACCCGCGACGAGCGTCGCCTGGCAGGCCAGGAGGGCGCGAAGCGCGGTCTTAGGCCTGGTCATTCCCCGTCCGAACCCAGCTCGATCTCGCGCTTGGCCGTCGACAACGGCACGCCGGCCGCGCACTGCGGGCACGTCTCGGGAGAGGCCGCTTCGAGCGGATAGCCGATGAGGCTGCGAACCGGAACGCCGAGGCACAACGGCGCCTTGGAGCGGTCCACCATCGCGGCCACGCCCACGATGCGGGCGCCGTAGGCCTGCGCGAGCGCGACCACTTCGCCGTTGGAGCGCCCCGTCGTGAGCACGTCCACGACGACGAGCGCGCGCTCCCCGCGTTCCAGGCGGAAATCGCGGCGGAACGCCATGGACCCGCCGACGCGCTCGGTGAAGATGGCGCGGCTCTTCTTGGCGCGCGCGACCTCCTGACCGAGGACGACGGAGCTCATGCCGGTGGAGATGACGACGTCCACGGGAGACACGAATTTGGCCGCGATGGCCTTGGCGACCTTCTGCGCGACGTGCGGATACTGCAGGACGAGGGCCGGCTGAAGATAGACCGGCGTATGAAGGCCCGACGCGAGGCGGAAATGTCCGCTCGCCACCGCGCCGTGCTCCTGCAGCAGTCCCAGCACGTCCATCTTGTTCATTCGCGTCATCGTGATCTCCTGGTCTTAGAGCGTCTTCAGCTTCTCGATCGCCTCGAAACGTTTCTTGCCGCTCGCGCGGCCTTCCTCGAGCTTCCGCTCGATCTCGTCGCTGGCGATTTTCTTAAATCGGGGTTCAAGCTCCGGCTTATTCAAGTCGCCCTTCACCCGGAAGCCGATGGCCGTGCGTCCGCCCTCATCCGTCCACCACTCGGGCAAGGTCGGGCCGTTGTAGTTCGGCAGACGGGTCAGGATGTTCATGTCCACCTGCTCGCGAGCGAAGTCGGCGGTGCCGTCGGCGAACGCGACCAGCTGGCCCGAGTCCACGTGGAAGTAGCGGATCGCCGCGACGCCCTTCGTGACGGCGTACTCGGACTCGATGCGCGTGAAGTCGAGCGTCTTGGGATACGCGGTCGCGGTGCTGAGAATGGAGAACTTGTTCATCTTGTGCATGTAGATGAACGGCAGGAAGGTCACGCGCAGCAGCTTATGAGAGTCCTGGACCGCCGGGATGTCGGCGACGCGCCCCGGGCCGAAGCGCAGGCGGGCTTCGCCGTTGACCTTATCGAGCGCCGGAGTCACGCCGCGCAGGGACCACATCAAGTCGAGCTCCTTGCACCAGAAGTTCGCCTGCGTGACCTCGCCGACGCGCAGGTGCCCGACGGTGTCGGGAAAGCCGCGCGGGATGACGTACTTGAAGGTCCGGACCCAAGGCCGGCTTTCGCGCTCCGCCTCGGAGACCGTGCGAGTGGAGACCGAGGCGGCGATGCCCTGCACGAGCTTCTGCGCGTCCTCCCAGACGAGCTTGTCGAGGTTGCCCGAGATCAGCACCTCCTTCGGCGCGGACAGCTTGT
>CALRXP010000060.1:0-11568 GCA_943372155.1 Candidatus Endomicrobiellum trichonymphae
AGGAGGTCGTCACGCGTTGCGGACGGACTCCCGAGGTCGGGTCAATCCCGACCGTCCCCGGCAAAGGTAGGCAACCCGCCCCGGCCAATATCAGCGGAGCCCGATGCTTTCGAGGAACGCGGTCTCGTTGGGCTCGCGTCCGAGGAAGGCCCGAAGGGAATCAATCTCGTCGCGAGATGAGCCGCGTTCGAGGATCTCCGTGCGATAACGACGCCCGATCGCCGGATTCATGATGCCCTCTTTCTTGAAGCGCGAGAACATATCCTCGGCGTAGACCTTCGACCACATGTAGCCGTAGTAGCCGGCGTCGTAGCCGCCCAGGAGATGGCCGAAGCTCGCCTCGGGATGGGTGTCCTCGGTCACGGGAATCAGCGAGATGTCCTTGAAGAGGCGCGCGTACGCCGTCGTGGTGTCGGCCGGCGGCTTGCCGTGGTACAGCTGGTCGACGGAGGCGAGCGACAGCTGGCGCAGGTTGACGAGGCCGGAGTCCACGTTTTTCGACGCGATCAGCTTGGCGACCAGGTCGTCGGGAAGCTTCTTCGAGCGGTCGAGGTAGTGTCCCGACAAGGACTTGAGAATGTCGGCGTCCCAGGCCCAGTTCTCGAACATCTGCGAGGGGGCCTCGACGAAGTCCCAGGCGACGGAGAAGCCCGAGAAGCGACCGTAGCGGCCCTTGGTCAGGGACATGTGCATCACGTGCCCGAACTCGTGGAAGAACGTCTCGACCTCGTCGTGCGTGAGGAGCGAGGGGCGGTTTTTTGCGGGCTTGTCCAGGTTCGCCACCATAGCGGCCACCGGCTTCTGATAGCGGCCGTCCGGAAGGACGCGGCCGGTGATCATCGGGAAGGCGGCGGCGTGCTTGTATTTACCGGGGCGGGGATAGAGATCGGTGTAGAAATACGCGATCGGCTCGCCGCCGGCGGCGTCGGTGATCTCGTAGAGCTTCACGTCCGGATGCCAGGTGCTCGCGTCGTCCACGCGCCGGAACTTGAGGCCGAGGACCTTTTGATAGACGCCGAGGACGCCCTCAATCACTTGGTCGGCCGGGAAGTATTCCTTGAGCTGCTGCGAGTCCACGGCATACTGGGTCTTGCGCAGCTGATTGTCGTAGAAACGCCAATCCCATGCGTGGAATTGCCCGTCCGCGGCCGCGCCTTCGATGCCGGCTTTCAAGGACTTGAGGGTCTTGAGGTCCGCCGCTCCCAGCGGCTTGAGCTTTTTGCGCAGGCGCGAAATGAAGGAGGATACCGTCGACGGATCTTTCGCCATTCGGATTTCGAGAATAAAATCGGCGTGCGTCGAGTAGCCCATCAGGCGGGCGGCTTTACGGCGCAGCTCGAGGACTTCCTTGAGCACCGGCAGGTTTTCCCGCGCCGCGCGGTTGTTGAATTTCCCCTCCATGATCTTGCGGGAGGCGGGATTCGTGCAATTCTCCATGAACGGGATGTAATCCGGGTAGTCGAGCCCGACCTTGTACTTGCCGTCGACCTTCTCCAAACGCCCGGTGAAGTCCGCGGGCAGCCCGCCGAGCTCGCTCAAATCGAACAGGGCGTAATCCTTGAATTCGTTGATGTTCTTGCTGAAGGCGGCCTCGAGCTCGACGAGCTTCTTGCGCAGCTCGATGATCTCGGCCCGCTTCTCCTTGGGCAGTTCGAGACCCGCGCGCCGGAAATCGAGAAGCTGCTTCTCCACGAGCCGCTTGGACTCGCCGGCGAGGACGTCGCCCTTAGCCGCGTACTGCTTCACCGCGCGGTAGAGATCCTCCCGCGCGTTGACGTCCACGGAGAACTGGCCGAGCAAGGTCTCGCAGCCGTTGGCCGCGTCGCGCACGGAGGAGGAGACCGAGACGTACTTGAGGAAGGTGTCGGAAGCCGTGGCGTCGGTGAGATCGGTGTTGATGCGGTCGAGCGCCCAGGGCGTGTTGTCGAAGGTCCGCAACGCCGGAGGCATGCTCGCGAGCGCCGCGAGATCCGACTCCGCTCGTTTTTTGGCGGAGACGCAGTCTTCCGTCAGCTCTTGGGGGGTCGGCTCATAGCGTAGCGTCGAAAACGGCGTGAACGGCTCCGCCGCCCCCGCGAACGGCGACAAAAGGACGAGCAACAGGAGCTGTTTCATGGCTCGATGATACTAAAGCGACGGCGCCTATTCGCGGATGACGAGTTCGCCGGAGGCGGCGCGGGTCAAGGTGAGCTTGAGGCCGCCCAGGTCCACGACGACGGCCGTGTCGACGGGGAGCTTGGACTCGGCCAGCGGCCAGGCCTTTGAGGAAAGGCCGTCCTCCTTGATGAAGAGAAGGCTGCGCGTGTTCTCGAAGCCGGAGGCGTCGGGCTTGGCATCGGCGCCGTACAGCAGCCACAGCTCCTGGCCGCGGGCCTTGAACACGACGGACTTGGCGCGGATGGCGTCGAGCAGGGCGCCGGTCTTTACGTCGTTCTGCGGGCCGCGCGTGCCTTGCGTGGGAGTCATCTTGAGCGTGCTGCCGCGCACGGGGCTGAAGATGTTGATCGAGACTTTGAAGTTGTACACGGTGGCGGCGTCGATGCGCGCGTTCACGCCTTCGCCGCGCAATCGATTAAGGTCGCCGAGCGCGGCGAGCGTCGTCGTCTTCGGATCGCTGAAGGTCAGGAAGTAGGACTTGAACGCCGCGTCGGTGGCCACGCCGAGATCGAGAGGCCGTGCGCCGAAGGTCCGGGTCAGGACGTGGCGGCTGTTCTCGATGATCGCGGGCAAGGACGCGCGCGCGACGACGGCCCCGGGCGCCTCGAGGCGTCCCATGCGCTTGGGCTCGAGCGGCGCCTGGAGCACCGGCTCCCGGGGCTTCTCGAGCGAAGGGTTGCGGGCCTGCGGCAGGGCCTGAAGCAAGGCCGCGTCGGCGGAGAGGCGCAGGGCTTCGAGCGATTGGGCCGAGGCGGATGACGCCAGGAGCGCCGCCGCGATGAACGCCGCGAGGGCCCTCACTTCGCCGCCGCCACGACGGGGTGAGACTTGCCGGCGCGCAGGGGATCGTCGGCGAGGTCGATCAGGTACAGGGCCGGGCGGATGTTGGCTTGCAGCACGCGCTGCACGACTCCGGCGCCGGGATAGAAGCCGCCGTCCCACATGGACTTGGGCGTCAGCTCGAAGGTGAAGGCGAAGATGCCTTTTTCACCCCAGGCCCAGTCGCACGTATCCCCGGTCGCGATGTAGAGGTCGCTCGACTGCTCGGGCGTGTAGCCGGTCATCTTGGCCATCTCGCCGGCCATGGTCACGAACGCGTTGCGTGCGGGAGCGTCCGGGATCTGATCGTTGGAGCCGCCCCACGGGTAGAGGATCAGCTCGGAGAAGGTGTGATAGGAAAGCAGGACCTTGAGGTTCGGACGCGCGTTGACGAAGTCGCGCACGGCCTGGCTCTCGGGCTCGGAGAACGCCGCGGAGCCGCGATAGGTGTCGTCGCCCGGATCGGCGGAGGCCCCGCCGCCGCCCCAGCCCCAGGCGTAGTTGCGGTTCAAGTCCACGCCGCGCGAGCCGTCGGCGTTCTTCGACATGTTCTTGCGGTGCATGTGGTACTTGCCGCCCTCAATGTCGTACTCGACGCCGTCGGGGTTGACCATGGGAATGAAGTAGATGTCGCGGGTCTCGAGGAGGCGGGCGATTTCCGCGTCGGCCCGGTTGTCCACCAGGTGTTTGGCCAGCAGCAGAGGCACCTCGGTCGACAGATGCTCGCGCGCGTGGTGGGTGCCGAGGAAGACGATGCCGGGCTTCTTGCTCGGCTGCGTGCCCTTGGCGCCCTTGGTCAGGCGCACGGCCCACAGGTCTTTGCCGAGCGTGGACTTGCCGATGGAGACGAGCGAGACGAGATCCGGCGCACGCGCGGCGATCGAGCGCATGTCCGCCTCGAGCTCCTTGTAGTTGTGGTAGATCGCGTCCTTCTCGGGAAAGTCGAGCGTTCCGAACCGCTGGCGCACGGTGACCGTGGATTTCACCTTGAGGCCGGCCGCCTTGGCGCGGGCGAGCGCCTTCGGCGTCGCGAAGCCCGCGGCGGAGCCGGGTTTGACCTCTTCGACGCTGATGCCGGAGTCCACCGCTTTCTGGCGCGCGGCTTTGTCGGGAGCCTCGACCTCGACCCACACGCGGGCGTCGGCTTCGCTGATGGCGGCGGCGCTCGCCTTGGCCTTCACGACGGGAGCGGGCTTGCCTTCGCTTTTTCCGTCGAAGCGCGGGTCCGGCAAGGCGCGGGCGCTGACGGCCAAAAGCACGAGGGCGGCGGCGAGGACTTTCATGGGGCCTCCGGGACGGGACGCCTCAATTATAAGCGCGGTCCGGAGAGCGAGTCAATCAAAAAAAGGACTAAAGACCTATTTTGTTTTAGGCCCTTCGGCACGCCGTACTTTGTCCCAGCGGATGGCCTTCTCGTCCTTCGGCACGGAGACAAGCAGGTAGGGGGCGGTGGGGCCGTCCGCGACGGTCTCGTCCTGCCCCGGGCCTTCCTCGAACCAGCGCAGGAGGTAGCGTCCGTTCTCCACGACGATGCCGATCAGACGCGCGCGGTAGCCTGCGGTCGGGCGCGGACCCGCGAACACCGCCGCGACGCGGTTCTTCTCGAAATCGATCGCCGGGGGCGTCTCGCGCGACAGCCGGCCCCACAGCTCGGCCCAGGCCGCGGCATTCTCGACCACGCGCTCGCCGGTCTCGACGGCGCCGCCGTAGGCCCCGCCCCACACGCCGGGACCGTCCTCCTCGGCGCCGAGCAGGCCGCCGGACTCGCGTCCGGGGATGATGGCCGCGGTCTGGCCCTTGAGCGCCACGCTCTTGTCGCGCGCGCCGTCGATGCCGCGGCGCATCTGCGTGAACTGCATGCGCATCTCCTTGAGCTGGGCCATGCGCTCCTGCTTTTCGACTGCGGTGAGAGGCGGCGGCGCCTGGAGGGGCTGCTCGCGGCTTTCGCCTTCCTCCATGTGCTTGCTGATCTGTTGAATGCCGAGCTCGGCGGTTTCCTTGGTGAGCGCGGCGGCCTGCATCTCGTTGGTATAGCCGGTGGCGGCGTTGTCGAGCGGGGTGACGACGAGCTTGGAGGAAGGCTCCGGCGCCGTCAGCTCCGGGGTCTCGGGCGGAGCCTCCACGGGCGCGCGCTTGCACGCGGCGCTCAACATCAGCGCGGCGCCGAGCGCCAGACGGCTATTTAACCTTGGGGCTGCCAAATTTGAGCTTCAGCCGGCGCGCCACGAAGGGAGGGACGAACTGTTCGGTGCCGGCGCCCAGGCGCGCGATTTCGCGCACCATGGAGGACGCCAGGTAGGTGTACTGGTCGTCCGGCATCAGAAAAACGGTTTCGACGTCTTTATATAAGCGGCGATTGAACGACGCCAGTTGGAACTCGTAGTCCATGTCGGAGACTACGCGCAGGCCGCGGATGAGGACCTTGGCCTTTTTTTTCTTCATGTAATCCACGAGCAGCCCCGCGATCGTGTCGCAGTCCACATTGGGCAGGTTTCGGATGGATTCTTCCACCATCTCGATGCGTTCCGCGGCGGAGAAGACGTTCTTCTTGGACGCGTTGTTGGAGACGGCCACGATCACATGGTCGAAGATCTTGGAGGCGCGCTGGATGATGTCGAGGTGCCCCTTGGTGAGGGGGTCGAAGCTTCCGGGGTAGACCGCGATTCGGCTCATACGCGCAGTATAACGGCGCTGAGCCCCCCTGTCAACGCGCGCGGCGAAGGGCGTCGGCGGCTTTCTCGATACGCGCCAGAAGAGCCGCCGGATCGGGGCGGCCTTCGCGCGGCGAGAAACGCGGATCGTTCATCGCGCCTTTGATCACGGACTCGAGCGCGGGCAGCGCTTCGACGCGCTTGAAGACGACCATCGCCTCGGCGGCTTCAGCGAGCACCTCCGCGTCGGGGTGCTTGGCCAAGCGCGAGAGAGCGAGACCGGTGTCGGGCCCCAACGCGACCGCGACGCGGATGAGAGGGAGCATGATTTCCCAATGCTCGCTTTCGGTGCGCAGCGCCTCGGTCACGACCGGCAAAGTCTCGGGCGCCAGCCAATTGGCGAACTCTTCGCGACGGGCGTCGAGGGCGACGATCGCGGCGGCACGGGCCGTGCCAAGCGGCGGAAAATAGCCGATCAAGCCGAGGACGGCCTTGCCGGAGGCGGCGCCGCGCGAGGAGCCGAGCGCCTTGATCGCGGCGATGCAGAGACCGAGGTCTTTGTCCGACGGCCGGGGCCCGAAGGAACGGGCGACGCGGACGAGCGCGGCGGGCGCGGGGCAGCCAAGGCGCTCGAGGGGGATCAGGGTGTCGGAGAGCACTTCGCGGGGCAGGTCGTCCTGGTCGAGCGCGGCGCAGAGGGCTCTGCGCACCGAGGCGTCCGGCGCTCCCAGGCCCGGCAGACTGAGCGCGGCGAGCGAGCGGACGAAAGGCGTTTGCTCGCGATTGAGAAGAATGTCCTCGAGCCCGGGCAGGGCCGCGGGGTCGCGCGTGAGCGCCAGAAACGAGGCCGCGAGCAGGCGGACCTTGGGCGGGCGCTTGAGGTCCTGGGCGGCGACGGCCAAGGCGGGAGCAGCCTTCCAGCCGAGAGGGCGCAGTTCTTTTGAAAGGGCCTCGGCCTCGCGGTCGGTGCCGGCGATTTCGCGCGCGTCCTTGCCGGCCTCGGAGGCGATGAGCTTCTCGGCGCGGGCCATCACGCGGGCGACTGCGGCTTGCGGGGTTTCGGCGTGGACGGGAAACGCTAACGCCAGGAGCAGCGCTCCGATCATTGCGCGGCGGCGGCTTCGTTCTCGTTGCGGCCGACCGAGAAGTAGCGGGCCTTGGGGTGGTGGAAGACGAGGGCGGAGACGGTGGCCTCGGGCTCCATCATGAAGCCCTCGGTGAGCTGGACGCCGCAATGCTTCTCGGGGTCGAGGAGCTTGAAGAGGATGGTCTGATCCTCGAGGTTCGGGCACGCGGGGTAGCCGAAGCTGACGCGGATGCCGCGGTACTTGCCTTGGAATTTATTGCGGATGGACGTGTCCGCGCCGTCGCCGATGCCCCACATCGTGCGGATGCGGTCATGTAGAAGCTCGGCGAAGCCTTCGGCGGCCTCGATGGCGATGGACTGGAGCGCGTGGGACTTGAGGTACTCGCCCTCGTCGCGATATTTGTCGGACAGCTCCCGGATGCCGGCGCCGCAAGTGACGACGAACATCGCGGCGTAGTCGCGGCCCGTGCCCGCGGGCTTGACGAAGTCGGCCAGGCACAGGCGTTCGCCCGAGGGCTGGCGCGGGAAGGTGAAGCCGTCGAGGGGTTCTTTGGCCGTCGGGGACTCGTACAGGTTCATGCGGTCGCCTGTCGCGTCGGCGGCGAAGAACTTGAAGACGGCCTTGGGCTTGATGAGGCCCTTGGCCAGGATCTCGTCTTGCAGGGCCTGCACGCGCTTGTGCAGCTCGACGGCCTTCGGGTTCTTGTCCTTCAGATGCTGCTCTAAATTACCGCGCAGGCCGAGATGCTTGCCGTACAGCATGATCGGGTTGATGTACTTGAAGATCTCGTCGACGGGGAAGTCCGACAAGGCGTGCAGCTTCAGGTCGGGGGGCACGGGCGAAGCGTCGTGAACGATCTCGATCTTGGGCGCGGCGGGACCCTCGGCCTCGATCGGGGCGGGCGCCGCGACTTCGGCACGTAGGAAATCCTGGATTTCTTTATTCTTGGCGAGGAGGGCGTCTTTCTTCTCGCCGAAGTAATCGTTGGCGAGAGAAAGTCCGGTCATGGCGTCCTTGGCGTAGAACACGGGGCCGTCGTAGGAGACGGCGATGCGCTTGGCCGCGAAGCGCGGGGACAACGCCGCGCCGCCGACCAGGATGGGAAGACGGATGCCGGCGGCCGTGAGGTCGTCGGCGGTGACGACCATCATCTGGGCCGACTTGACCAAGAGCCCGGAAAGGCCGATCGCGTCGGGAGAATGTTTTTTAATCGCTTCGAGCAGCTGCTCGGGGGCCACCTTGATGCCGAGGTCGACGATGCGGTAGCCGTTATTCTTAAGAATGATGTGCACGAGGTTCTTGCCGATGTCGTGCACGTCGCCCTTCACGGTGGCGAGAAGGATGGTCGCGCGCGTGGCGGAATCGGCGGTCGTCATGTGCGGCTCAAGGTGAGCGACGGCGGCCTTCATGACCTCGGCCGACTGCAGCACTTCGGCGACGATCATGGTGTTGGCGCCGAACAGGCGGCCGACCTCGTCCATGCCCTTCATGAGGGGGCCGTTGATGATCTCGAGGGGCTTGAGCGTCTTAAGGAACTCGTCGAGGTCGGCCTTCAGGCCTTCCTGCGAGCCCTCGACGACGTTCTTGGCGACGCGCTCGGCGATCGGAAGCTTCAACCGCTCCGAGGGAGACTTCTCGACGGTCTTCACGAGGCGGAAGTGCTCGGAGAAGGCGGCGACGGCGTCAAAGCCCGCGGGATGCTTGGGATCTCCGGGACCTGTCCAGGCGAGGAGATCCCAGGAGAGCTTGATCTCCTCCGCGGGAATCTGGGAGTAGCGCGCGAGCTTTTCGGCATTAACGATGGCCATGTCCAGGCCCGCTTCCACGCAGTGATGGAGGTAAACGGAGTTGAGGACCTCGCGGCCGGCGGCGGGAAGACCGAAGGACACGTTTGAAATGCCCAAAACGGTCTTACAACGCGGCATCGCCGCTTTGATGAGGCGAATGCCTTCGATGGTCTCGACCGCCGAGCCCCAGTAGTTCTTGTCGCCGGTGCCGGCGGGGAAAACCAGCGGATCGAAGATGATGTCTTCCGGCGCGATCCCGTATTTCGTCGTGAGGAGATCAAAGGACCGCTTGGCGATGTCGAGCTTGCGCTGGCGCGTCAGGCCCATGCCCATGACCTTATCCTCGTCGATCGTGCCGACGACGAGCGCGGCGCCGAATTGGTGAACGAGGGGGATGACGGCCTCGAAGCGCTCCTCGCCGTCCTCGAGGTTGATCGAGTTCAGGATGCACTTGCCGGGCGCGCGCTTGAGAGCCTCTTCCATGACCTTGGCGTCGGTCGAGTCGATCATGAAGGGCACCTTGACCTTCTTGACGGCCTTCTCGAAGAAGGCGATGAGGTCTTCCTTCTCGTCGCGGTCGGGGTTGGCCAAGCAGACGTCGATGACGTGGGCGCCGGCGCGGACCTGATGGCGGGCGAGCTCGGCGGCGGATTCGATCTCGCCGCTGACGATGAGCTCTTTAAACTTGCGCGAGCCGATGACGTTGGTACGCTCGCCGACTATCAGCGGCCGCCGATCTTCGTCCAAAGACAAAGACTCCATGCCGGACACGGAAGAACGGCGGGGTTTGTGCGCGCGGCGCGGAGGTTTTCCGGCGACGGCCGCAGCGATCAGCTTGATGTGCTCGGGGGTCGTGCCGCAGCAACCGCCGACGAGATTGACCCAGCCTTCTTCGGCGAAGCGGCCGACCTTCTTGGCCACCATCGCGGGGCTTTCGTTGTAGACGCCGTTTTCGTCGGGCAGGCCCGCGTTCGGATAACAGATCGTGAACGCCCGGGTTAACGACGACAACGTGCGGAGGTGATCCGTCATGAAGTCCGGTCCCGTCGCGCAATTCATGCCGATCGCGAGGAGATCGAAGTGGGAGACGGCGTCGGCGAGCGCGGCGATGTCCTGGCCGCCGAGCATGGTGCCCATGGTCTCGATCGAGACGGACAGGATGACGGGAATCGAGCGGTTCTTTTCGCGGAAGGCCGCGTAGATACCGTTGATCGAGGCCTTGATGTTGATCGTGTCCTGCTGGGTCTCGAGAAGGATCAGGTCGGCGCCGCCGTCGAGCAGGCCCAGCGTCGCCTCGTGATAGCCGGCCAGCACCTCGTCGTAGGTGATGCCTCCGGTGACCGAGATCGTCTTGGTTCCGGGGCCGAGGGCGCCGGCGACGAAGCGGGGCTTGTCCTTGGTCGCGTATTTGGCGGCCGCGGCGCGGCCCAGCTCGCAGGCCTTCTTGTTGATCTCGCGGGCCTTGTCCTGCAGGCCGTACTCGGCGAGTACGTGGCGGATGCCGCCGAAGGTGTTGGTCTCGATGATGTCGGCGCCGGAGGCGAAGTACGCCTCGTGCACGCCTTGGATCACGTCGGGCCGGGTGAGGACGAGGTTTTCGTTGCAGCCCTCGAGCTCGGGCCCGCCGAAGTCGGCCGCCTTGAGGTCGTGGGCCTGGAGCATCGTGCCCATGCCGCCGTCGAGCACGAGGAGGCGGCGATGGAGAAGCTCCCGGAGCTCCTCCTCGCGGCCGCGATCGGCGAACGTCTGGCGTCCTTGGCTCAATGTTCCTCTTAAAACGAAAAACCACGCCGCATAGCGTGGTCTCTTTCGCCGTTTTAGCTCCCAGTAAGGCCTGGGGCAATCGGGCTCAAATCCTCGCCTGCGACACGTCTATTATACCCCTTCAGGGCCCCCGACGCCAGTGTCAGGGGGGCAGGGGCGGGCCGGCTCTTTTCTGTTTTAAGACGAGTTCCTGGAAGTCCTGCCGGTTGCGCAGAGAATCGAAGTCTTCGTCCGTGGCGGCCTTGTCCGCGAATCGGGGATCGATCTTCACCGCGGCCAGTAGCTCCCGCAGGGCGTCGTCGAGATGGCCGTTCATCGCGAGCATCGCGGCGTAGTGGTAGCGCGTTCCGCCCAGCTCAGGGGCCGCCCGGGCTCCGATTTCGGTCTCGGCCAGGGCACCGGGGAGGTCTCCGTTGTTGAAGAGCAGACGGCCGTTCGTGGTGTGGGCGCGTCCGCGCTCGGAGCGCGCGCTCGCGTTGTAGATGCGGGTGAGCAGGAACTTATAGCGCTGCGGCTCTCCGATCTTCTCGTAGACGAGCAGAGCGCAGGTGCTCAGAGGATTGTAATGCGCGCGGCCCCAGCGCCACTGGCGGGTGTCGGGCCAGAAGTCGGGGCGAGCCTCGAGGCTGGCGGTCGACAGGATGACTTCGGCCGATCCCGGGGATTCGACGGTGACCGAGTCACGGATCACTTCATTGAAACCAGGGCGCTCGTAACCCGCCTTGCGCAGGCGGCGTCGGATGACGTCGATGGCGCCCTTATCGTAGGTGTTCGCACCGTCGGTCTCGAGCACCCAGCGGGTTTCCACCGTCGGCTTGGCCGTGACAATGGACAAGGTCCCGATGCGGGAGGTGATCGGCTCGGACGCGATCGCCTCGCCCAGCCGCGGATAGGCGTACCTCTCGACGGCCACGGAGCAGGCGTCGTTCCAGCCGACGACGACGTACTCCTCGTGCTCGATATCGAGCGCGCGGGCGGACAAGGGCAGCAAGGCGAGCATCAGCAGCAACCGCACGATGATCAGTATAACAGGGCCGGCGCTCCGCGGCTAGGCCGGAGGCTGAAGAACCGGTCCCGGGAAGCCGCCGGGCGGAGGCTGAAGCACGGGCGGTGGGGTAATCGCCGGAGGCTCGACGACCGGCGGCGTCACGGGAGGCGTCACGGGAGCCGGCGGCGCGCATAATTCGTCCCACTTGTCGTCGGGCCGGGCATGAGTTCGTCCGCGCTCGTCGTCGCGGCGGTCCTTTTCCTCCTCATGGGCGCATTTTCTCTCGAGGCGCGCCTCTTCCTTCTCCGATTTCT
>CALRXP010000061.1:0-11453 GCA_943372155.1 Candidatus Endomicrobiellum trichonymphae
GGGGAGGTAGCTGTAGTCGGGCGAGCGCAGGAAACCGAAGCCGTCAGGAAGGATTTCGAGGACGCCCTCGTCGTAGATCATGCCGTTGGCCTTGAGCTGACCCTCGACGATCTTGGAGATGAGCTCCTGCTTCTTGAGGCCGCCGAGGCCTTCGAGCTTGAGCTCATTGGCGATCACGGTGAGCTGGGCGATGGTTTTCTTCGCGAGCTCCGCGGTCTCCAGCGGCTTGAGCGCCGCGGCGGCGGCCGCCGTCGGAGCGGGAGTCGGGGCGGGAGTCGCGGCGGGCTTGGGAGTTTCCGGCATAGGCTTAGTGGTGGTTTCCATTCGGCGTTCCTCGGTGAAGAAGGGTAATACCTAGGTGATATTCACGAATTTTCGTTTCGAGATACTTAATGTCTTTGTCGTTGTTGATGGTAACGTCGGCGAGTTTCCGTTTCTGAGCCAAGGGCAATTGGGCTTTGATTCGGAGCCGGGCGTCTTTGAGTTCCATTCCGTCGCGGTTAATAATCCGTTTAAGCTGTTTTTTCGAATCGCACGAGATCACGATCGTCGCGTCAAAGTGTTTCTGCAGCTTCTTTTCGAACAACAAGGGCACGTCCACGATCACGACGCCCTTCATCCTACCCACGAGCTCCTTCATTTCTTTCAAGATCAACGGATGGGTCGCTCGCTCCAAGCCCGCTTTCGCGCGCTTGTCGCTGAAAATCACACGTCCGAGGAGCGCGCGGTCGATGGAACGATCTTTCTTAAGGATGCAGGTCCCGAAGCTTTTGACGATGGCCTTATAGCCATCGCGACCCGGACGTGCCTGCTCCTTCGCGATTTGATCGAGACTGACCGTCGCCGCGCCCATCGCCTCGAATACTTTAAGCGCCGTGGACTTTCCGGTGCCGATTCCCCCGGTGAGCCCGACGACGAAGCGTTTGGGCTTCACGAGGGCTTGTTCCTCTCCGAATACCGGTGCATGATCCCTTTCTCATCGTCCGTCAGCGATTCGAGGCCGTCCGATAAAATCTTGTCGAGAATCCGATCCACCTCGGCCATGTCGCCTTCCGGCGCGGCCTTCGGCTTGGGCGCGACGCGGCGGGGAACGGGGCGCGGGGCGGGCTCGTCCTCGGGCGCGGAACTGGTGACGCGGCGCCAGAAGGCCTTGAGCTGAATCTGCGCCACCCACCACCAGCGGATGTAGAGGTAGCCGGTCAGCATGCCGCCCAGGTGGGCGAAGCGGGCGACGCCCGGGGTCGTGCCGCTGGCGCCGGCGAAGAACTCGATGGCGCCGAAGAGGATAGCCATGTGAGCGGCCTTGATGGGAATGAGGAAGTAGAGATAGACGACGGCGTCCGGATAGAGCATCGCGAAGGCCACGAGCAGGCCGTACACCGAGCCGGAAGCGCCGATGACGGGGACCGTCGAGTGCGGGGACATGGCGAGATGCGCCAGCGCGGCGCCCCAGCCGCAGAGGAAGTAGTACTTGAGGAAGTCGCGCTCCCCCCACTGGGACTCGACGGGCATGCCGAACATCCATAAGGCGAAGAGGTTGAAGACGAGATGCCAGATGTTGCCGTGGAGGAAAAGGTAGGTGAAGGGCTGCCAGATCCAGCGCTGGAAAAGGACCTGCTGGGGCACCAGGCCGAAGAGGTTGTGCATGTCGGGAACGATCAGACCGACGATGAAGCCGACGACGTTGGCGATCATCAGGCCCCGGATGGCGGCCGGCATGCCGTTGAAATTGATGGGGTCGTGGCGGAAAATGCGGCTCACTTTAATTTCTCCATGTCCTGCCAGTTCGGGCCGATCTTGACCTCGGCGACGACGGGCACGCGCAGCTTGATCGCGGCTTCCATCACGCCCTTCACCCATTTGCCGAAGGCCGCAGCCTCGGACTTCTCGACTTCGAAAACCAATTCGTCGTGCACCTGCAGGAGCATGACCGCGTCCTTCTTGCCCTTGGCCATTTCCTTGGCGATGTGCAGCATGGCGAGCTTGATGATGTCGGCCGATCCCCCTTGGATCGGGGTGTTGCGCGCGGCGCGCTCGGTGAATTGGCGCACGGCGGCGTTCTTGGCGTTGAGCTCGGGCAGCCAGCGCACGCGGCCGAGCAAGGTGCGCACGCTCATGTCCTTCTTGGCCTGCTCGAGGTTGGCCACCACCCATGCGGAGACGCCCGGATAGCGCTCGAGGTACTTCTTGATGTAGGTCGACGCTTCCTGCTGGGAGATGCCGAGCTGATTGGACAAGCCGAACGCGGTCTGACCGTACACGATGCCGAAGTTGATGGCCTTGGCGGCGCGGCGCTGATCGGTGGTGACGTCCTTGGCGGCGACGTGAAAGATCTCGGCGGCGGTGCGCTGATGAATGTCCTCGCCGTCGGCGAACGACTTCGACAGCACCGCGTCCTGAGACTCGTGCGCCAGGACGCGCAAGTCGATCTGGGAGTAGTCGGCGGAGAGCAGGACCTTGCCCTTAGGGGCCACAAAGGCGCGGCGGATGCGGCGGCCGGCTTCGGTACGGATCGGGATGTTCTGAAGATTGGGGTCGAGGCTCGACAGACGTCCAGTGACGGAACCGGTCTGGTCGAAGGTGGTGTGAACGCGCTTCGTCTTCGGGTCCATGCGCTCGAGGAGGGCCCGGACGTAGGTGGATTCGAGCTTGGCGATTTCGCGGTACTCGAGAATTTTGCCCGGAAGAGCGTGCTGGGCCGCGAGGGCCTGCAAGGTTTCTTCATCCGTCGACCGCCCGCCCTTGGCGGTCTTATGCAAGACCGGCAGGTTCAGCTTGTCGAACAGCACTTCGCCTAGCTGCTTGGGCGACTGAGCGTTCAGCGGCGCGCCCGCGAGGACGTCGATCTCCTTCTGGAGAACCTTCAAAGCCTTCAGGAACTCGACCGACAGCTCTCTGAGGTAATCCGCGTCCACGAGGATGCCCGCGCGCTCCATGGACAGGAGCACGTCGGACAAGGGCATCTCGACGTTCTCGAACAGGTCTAGGACCTTGGCTTCCTTCATCTTCGCGACGACCGCCTCGCGGCCTGAGCACAGGGCGGCGCGGGCGAGGATGGAGGCTTCGGCTTCGTTCTCTTTGGGGTCCTTGGCGGCGCCGGGGTCGAGGCAATAGGCGGCGAGCTTGTAGTCGAAATCGGAACCGGCGAGGTCCTGGCCGACGACGTCGAGGGCGCGGCGGGAGCCTTTGAGGTCCCAGCCGAGCTTGAGGGCCTTGCCTTCGAGCACGGACTTCACGGCCTTGTCTTTGGCGGCATGCTCGTCGAGAACCGCAACTTTGCCGTTCGGCAGGCCGAGGCCCACGCGGACGCGGGAAACGGAGAGGAGCTCTCCCTCGCCGGCGGAATCGGGGACGGCGAAGGCGAGGATCTCTTTTGCCTTGGCCAAGTCTTTAGCGACGGACTTGAGCTCGACTTTTTCAACGGAAAGGGTGGGCGCGGATGAGGGGGCCTTCACCGACGGGCCAGAGGGCTGTGCCGCGACGCCTGCGGCGCGCGGCGGGAGGGGCGTGCCGAGGTCACGAGCCAAGGTACGAAATTCGAATTTTTCCAACCCTTCAGCCAACGTCTTGGGATCGGGATCTTTGACCTTGCAGTCATCAATGCTTGCGTCTAACGGAACCTTCTCTTCCAACTTGATCAATTCCAACGACAAGTCCGCGGTCGCCTCACCGTCGAGCAAGGCTTGTTTTAATTTCGGCGTGAGAGCTTTATCGCTTTTCTTCGCCGCGGCGATGGCGCCCTTAAATGAGCCATACGCCTTAATTAATTTAACCGCGCCGACGGGCCCGACACCCTTCAATCCAGGCACGTTATCCGACGAGTCTCCCACGATGGCGAGATAATCCCGAACCTTATCCGGACCAATCCCGAACTTTTCCTCGATCTGAGGCGCGTCCATGAAGGCGTCCTTGGAGGCGTTAAAGACGCGGATGCCGGGGCTGACGAGCTGGAGCGCGTCCTTGTCGCCGGTCACGAGCACGGCGTCCCAGCCTTCCGTGACGGCCTTGCGCGCCATGGTGGCCATGATGTCATCGGCCTCGTAGCCCTGCTTCTCGATGCAGTGAAAGCCGAGCGCTTCGGTGAGCGGCCGGGCCTGGCCGAGCTGGGTGATCAGGTCGCCGTCGATTTCCTTACGCGTCGCCTTGTACTTGTCGTACATCTTGTCGCGGAAGGTCGGCCCGGGCACGTCGAAGCAGACGGCCATGCCTTCGGGCTTGTCGCGCTTGAGGATCTGGATCAAGGTGCGGGCGAAGCCGTAGAGGGCGCCCACCGGCTCCCCTTTGGAATTCGTCAGGGGCGGCATCGCGTGATAGGCCCTATGCAGGTACGCATGGGCGTCGATCAGGTAAAGGCGGGGTTTCATCGACCGGAGGTCGGTTGGAGGACGGCTGGGCTTCTTAAGGAACGGCTTGGCTTAGGCGAGAAGACCGTCGAGGAGCTTCTTGATGTCGGCCTTGGACTGCACGCCGACGCGCTGCTCGACCATCTTTCCGCCTTTGAAGAACAAAATCGTGGGGATGGCCGAGATGCGGAAGCGGCCGGGGGCGTTGGGATGCTCGTCGGTGTTGAGCTTGCCGACCTTGACCTTGCCCGCGTACTCCTTGGCGATCTCCTCGATAATCGGCGTCAGCATCCGGCACGGACCGCACCAGGGGGCCCAGAAGTCAACCAGCACGGGCTGGGCGGACTCGAGCACTTCCTTATCAAAGGTGTCGTCGGTGAGCTGGATTTCGGCCATCGGGGAAGGTCTCCTGGGGGGAACGTCGGCTACACGCTCATAATAGCAGGACCGACAAGGGGTGTCAAGAGAGCGTTCTCCGACGGGAGAGAAGCTCCTCAAAGCCGACGCCGGCGAGCATGAGAACGATGATCATGAGCGGCACACGGTAGCGGATCGGGGCCTGGGAAATGGAGAACGCCCAGGTCACCGACAGGATCATGGGCACGAAATACCAGCGAACCCACGGGTCGCGGCGTTTGACCCAGAGGCCGAACAGGGCCAGGGGAATGAGCCAGCCGTCGGAGCCCAGGGCCGTCAGCGCGACGACGAGGTAGCTGTGGGTGTAGGCGCGGTTATGCGGCAGCAAGCGCCACAGCTTCAGCCCGTGCTCGGCCTGGGTCGCCAGGAAGCGGCCGGGATGGGCGAGGAAATAGTCCTTCACCGCGGACGAGTACGCTTTGTGGCGCGCGATCTCGTCGTCGAGCTTGGCGATGCGCTGGAACGTCTCGTCGGCGGAGAGGCGCCGCGTCTGCTCCTCGGTGCCCAGAATCTCGTAGGGAATCGTCATGCCGATGTACATCTCCCCGCCCACGTTGGAGGAGAACGGGATGAGCTCGTGGAACACGAGCCAGTTGCGCGCGCCCCAGGCGCCGACCATGAGCACGAGTGGCACGGCGAAGGCGAACGAGCGTTTCAGCCGCGCGCCGGGCTTTTCGGTCGCGTACAGCGCGAGGACCGACCAGCCGCAGGCCAGGGCCCAGGCGCCGTTGGCGAGGCACAGCCAACCGGCGAGAAAGCCGGCCCCGAGCGTGGCCCAGGGGCCCTTCCAGCGAACGAGGATATAAAGGAGGCATACGAGAAGAAAGGCGAGAAAGTCCTCGCGGAAGAAATAGCCGGCGTAGTAGATGAAGTAGGGGTAGAAGACGCAGGCCCAGAACGCAAAACGCGCCGCCAGCGGCGAAAACAAGCGCTTAGTCAGGTCGTAAAGGATCGCGGCGGTGATCGTTGAAAGAAGAACCTGCGTGAGGAAGACATACATCCGGTGCGTCGTGAAAATCGAATAGATCAACGCGACGAACAATATATATCCCGGTTCGCGCCGCGCGGTCGGCACGCCGCCGGGAGGGTCGCTGTACACGCCGGAGGCGAGGAGGCCGCGGGCGATCGGCTCGTACTCGTAAATCCCGGTCGGCGTGGGCTGGACGTCCTTGTGGTAGGCGTGAATGGTGAAGCCCAGACGGAGGACGAAGGCGATCGCCAGGCCGACGACCAACTCGCGACGACTTATTTGTAGCGCTGCCACAGGTTGAAGAGCGTGCGCAGGTAGCTCAGGCCGAACTTGAAGATGCGGGCCTTCGACTCGCCCTGCTCGCGCGGGACGTAGCGGTAGGGAATCTCGAGAACCTTCTTCCCCTCCCCCCAGAGCAGCACGATGATCTCGGCGACAACGTCGTAATCGGGGCCGATGCTGGCGACCTTTTGCACGTCTTCCGTTTTATAAAGGCGAAAGCCGCCGGAGATGTCGGTGAGCGGGCAGACGAGCACGGTGCGGTACACGGCGTTGAGGATTTGGCTCAGCAGCCGCCGTCCCCAGGGCCGGGTGTCTCCGGCGCCGGGCAGGTAACGCGAGCCCATCACCACCGAGTACTTCTCGCGCTGGGACCAGAACGCGCCGAACAAGTCCTTGGGATGGGAGGAATCGGCATCAAGGGCGAGGATGTAGCGCCCTTTCGCGAGCGCCAGGCCTTCGCGGTACGCGTTGCCGTAGCCGGGCTTGCTCTGGGTCACGACGCGCACGCCCGCCTTCTTGGCGATGTCGAGCGTGCCGTCGGTCGAGCCGCCGTCGACGATGAGAACTTCGTAATTGGGCTCGACGGGCTTGATCGCGGGGCCCAGCTGGCTGAGGAACTCGCCGAGGGCGCCCGCCTCATTGAGCGTCAACGTCAGGATCGTCAGCTCCGGGGTCATTTCCGGGCGGTCTTCTTGGGCTTGATGAGCGGGACGGCGAGGCGGAAGGTGTCCTTCTCGTAGTCGCGGCCGTGGCGCAGGCCGTGGGCCAGCGCGAGAAAGGTGGCGTCGGTCAGAGCCTGAGTCGCGTGCGACTCATTCGGCGGGCTGACCGCGAGGTCGCCGGGCTTCATGATCGCGGACTTCGTTCCGGTCTTCCCCTTGGAAACGTATTTGACCCGTCCGGTCAGCACGTAGGTGTACTGAACCGTTTTCTTGTGGTAGTGGTTGGCGCGCACGGCGCCTTTCTTGTTGGTGATGATGGTGACCGCGTTCAAGGGCACGCCGTCTAAAATATCGGTGATCGCGCCGCGCGCGTCGGTGAAGGCGGGCTTGCGCCGGAACAGCTTCACGGCGCGACGATCCGCGGACGCGGAATCGGGATAATGAAGCGTCCGCCCTTCTTCACGTACTCCTTGAGGTTGGCCATGATCTCAGGCGCGAAGTTCCACGCGAGCAGGAGCGCGTAGTCGGGCTTGCGCTTGAGGAGCTCGGAATCGGGCAGGACCGGGATATGGGAGCCGGGCGTGAAGCGGTCGATCTTGAGCGTGGACTTCTCGGTGACGAAGTCGAGCGTCTCGTTGCCGATCTTGCAGTAGTTGAGAAGGGTCATGCCCTTGGCCGGAGCGGAGACGGCGACGATCGACTTGCCCTTGTGCTTGAGGTCGCGCAGCAGCCACAGCAGCTCGGCGCGGTTCTTCTCCACGTCCGCGGCGAATTTCCGCAGCACCTTCTCGGAATGCAGTCCCGATTTCTTCTCGCCGGCGAGCACCTGGGCCACGCGCGCCTCGATCTTGTGCTTGCCCTTGCGGCCGACGAAGACGCGGAAGGAGCCGCCGTGAATGTTCTGCTTCTCCACGTCGAACACCTCGAGCCCGTGCTTCTTGAAGAACGGGATCATCGGCTTGAGCGACAGGTAGGAGAGGTGCTCGTGATAGATCGTGTCGTACTCGAGGTTCTCGATCAAGGTCTGGAAGTGCGGCGCCTCCATGACGAACACGCCCTCGGAGGTGAGGAGGACGTCGAGGCCTTTGACGAAATCGACCAAATCGTTGATGTGCGCGAAGCAGTTCGAGGCGGTGATCATCGACGCCTTGCCGTGCTCGCCGCGGATCTTGGAGGCGAGGTCGGCGCTGAACAGCTCGTTCAAGGTCGGAATGCCGTTCTTCTCGGCGATGCGCACGATGTTCGCCGCCGGGTCGATGCCCAGGATGCGCGTGCCGTTGGCCTTAAAATTGCTCAGCAATACTCCGACGTTCGAGCCCACGTCGATGACGAGATCCTTCCCGCCCAGGCCGAAGCGAGCCACCGCCTGCGCGGCGAACTTGGCGAAGTGCTCCCGCCCCGTGCGCGTCGTGGACGCCTCATACGGATAGTCGTGACGGTACAGGATCTCAGGGGACACGACGTAGCCGAGCTGGCTCAGGCCGCAGGAGCGGCACATCAGCACGTCGAGCGGGTAGTACGCCCGCGGGTAGCGCAGCTGCTCCTTGCGCAGGAACTCGTCGGCGGGCGGCATGAATCCCAGGTCGAGGAACTTGTAGAGATTCTCGCTGCGGCACATGCGGCAGATCATGATTATTTGAAAGTACCTTTTTTTCGGGCTCGGAGGTAGATGCTCCGTCCGAAGGATCGGCCGACCAGAGGGTCCACGATATAGGTGAAGGGAAACACGACGTTGTCGTAAAAGGTCATGGATCCAGGCGTGATGTTACCGTCTCCCCATTTGAGAATCTTGTAAATGCCGAAGGCAATAAACCCAACAGCGTCTACGTTAAATACTTCTTCGATCTCAAACCCCGCCTCTTTTACTTTCGTTATCAGTTCGGCGCGGTCATATCGACGATAGTGATGCACCAGCGCATCTAAGTGACCGTAGAGAATTTGCGCCGCCGGCAAGTAGAGGTTCAGCACTCCCCCCGGGTTGAGTTTGTCATACAGTTCCCGCAAGGTTTCCCTGTCGTTTTCTATATGTTCAAGAACATTCACACTCACGATCCCGTCGTACTGGCCCGGCAACTCGGCCAAGGTCGCCGCCACCCGCCGGGCCAGAGGCTTCAGGGCGTCAAAAAATTGGGGCTCGTTCTCAACGCAGTCGATCAGCTTGCCGTTTTGCTTAAAGCGCTCGAGAAAGTCCCCGAGTCCGGGCCCGAACTCCAGGAGTTCTCCGTCCATTTTCAGGCCACGGCATATCAGCCGAAAAACATAGTTGTTGTAACGCACGAGAGATCGCGTCGCCACGAGATGGCTCGTCCCCGCGTACTCCGCTTTCTCTAGCACAGGATCTTCCCTGCCGCATCAAGCCGCAGCGCCGTCCCGCTCGCCTGCCCGTAGCCGTCGAGGGCCACCGTCACGAACGCCTGGGCCACGACCCCCGGGCTCTTGATCGTCGTGGGATCCTCGTCCGGCGCCGCCGCCGCCCGCATCGCGGTGGCCGTCGGCCCGGGGCTCAGGGAGTAAAAACGGATCTTCGTGTCCCGCGTCTCGTCGGCCCACACCTGGGTCATCCCCTCGAGCGCGAACTTGCTCGCGGCGTACGGCCCCCAGCCGGCGGTGCCCCGCCGTCCCTGACCGGAGGACAGATTGATCACGACGCCGCTCTCGCGCTTGAGCATGGTGGCGCGCAGCACCTCGCGCGTGACGAGAAAAGGGCCGGTCGCGTTGGCCGCCACGGTCGCGCTCCAATCCGACGCCGAAACCGCGACCAAGGCGCCCTTGGGCCCGAGAACGCCGGCGTTGTTGATTAGAATGTCGATGGCGTGAAATTCCTTGAGCACGGCGGCGACGAATTCGTGCACCTGGCTTTCATCGGTCACGTCGCAGCTCTCGGCCACGACCTTCGCGCCCAACGCCCGCAATTCGGCGGCGACGGCCCCCAGATTCGTTGCGTTGCGGCCGCAAATCGCAATCTGAGCGCCTTCCTTGGCGAAGGCGATCGCCGCGGCCTTGCCGATGCCCTGGCCGCCGCCCGTGATGAGAACCGTTTTGTCCCGGAAGCGGCCGTTCATTGGCGGCATTATAATAGATTTCTGATAACATAGCCGTCGTGAAGAAAGCCACGTGGACCGACGGGCAAGCGATAGGCGCGGTATTCATCATCGCTTTCCTACTCGATCTCTCGATCCGTTCGCTTTTTTATAATTTCGACGGCGTCGCCTGCGCCATCGCCGTTGAATTGTCCGACTTCAAGCATCTGGTTCACGGCAACCACCTGGCTTATGGGTCGGTGGCGTGGACGTTCGATAAAATTTGGCGGATTTTCGGGTACCAAGGACAGTCACTCCTGACGTTGCAGGTCTTGGATTCAGTCCTCGGCGCCGCAGGCGCCGCAATATTCTCCTCTCTTCTCCGTCGTTCGGGGCGCGGCGAACGCGAAGCGCTCCTCGGAGCCGCCGCGCTCACGGTCTCCCACGCCTGGTGGTTCTGGAGCCTCGAAGCCCAGGTCTACATGCTCGGCGCGTTCTTCGCCGTGCTCGCCGCACGAGAGGCCCTCTCTGATCAACCGCGCCCGGCCCTCGTGGGGTTGTGGCACGCGGGCGCGATCCTCGGGCATGTCGGGCATTTGATGGCATTCCCCGCCATTCTGTACATCCTGAGCCGCAAGCGTTCTCGCCGGGATTTGCTGCCCTATTTTTATTCTCTCTCCGTTGCCGTCGCCATCCCTTATATCTGCGCCGGACTCTTTGCCGTTAAGCCCTCTTCATTCGCCGACGTTCGTTTATGGCTGCTTGGGAGCGCCGCCCTGACGAACGACCGGTCATTTTTATGGCACTCCGTTCCTTTGTCAACCGCTATCCCTTCCTGGCTCGGCATGACCGGACGAATCTTCGTCGAGTTCGTGGGCAGAACGGGCGTTTACCTGTCGATCGGCCTGGCCCTGGCCGTTCTTCCCTTGCTCGCGGCGCTGCGCGGCGCCGTCGACCGAACCCGCGAAGCGATCTTTTGGCTATTGTGGCTCGCCGGCTACGCCTTACTTTTTATCGCCTGGGAGCCCTACACCATCGTTTACCGCGTCACCGATCTCCTCGCGCTGTGGGCCCTCGCGACGTTGGGGCTTCAGGCCATGCCCTCGCGCTGGCGCCTCGGCCTTCTCGCTTCATGGACGCTCGCGGCCTTCGCCTTCAACCTTCATTTTGTGGTGCGCCCCGCCTCCGCCTTCGAGAACAACCCCGATCTCGTCGAGGCCGAATGGACCAAGATGAGCGCCCCGCCCGAGGCCTGGGTGCTCGTCAACGGCCGCGGCGTGGTCTACGTCCCCTACTTCGCCTCGCGCCGCCCCGTGGATCTGCGCTACCTGACCGACGAGGCCGCGCTTCGCGACCGCCTCGACCTTCTCGCCAAATCCGGCCAGAGCGTCTACGTCAGCGGACGGACGCTCGAGGAAGAAGGCCTGCGGGCCAAGCTCGAGCGCTACGGCCTCAAGCCCGTCGCTTCCGCCGGGCCGCTGGCCATGTTCCGCGTTTCAAAATAGGGGTCAGGCCTACCGTAGTTGCAGTATTGATCTACGGCGATAGATAATCACTCGTCCCGGGAACCGTGAATATCTATTCTCGTATATCAAAAATCATGCGAAATTCCCCTCCACGTCATATCCCGCAACCCGTCATTTCGTATAATAAGCCCTCTTTCGCAACCATAGGAGACTCACTCACATGACCATCGATATCCAGCAGCTGCTCGGCGCGGACGCCAAGCTCCTTGAGCACAAGTGCGTCGGCATTCCCA
>CALRXP010000062.1:0-11410 GCA_943372155.1 Candidatus Endomicrobiellum trichonymphae
GTCAGCTTCATTTTTTGCGTTCGACATCCTCGCGCAGCTGCGCGAGCGACACGCCCTCACGCGACAGGAACGCGAGGCCCGTGACCGTCACCAGAAGATACATGATCATGTGCGTCATTAGCGCGTACGCGAGAGCGGTTTCAGGAACGGCGCCGAAGGTATGAAGGATCGAAGCGACGGACGCCTCGAACGTGCCGATGCCGCCCGGAGCCGCGGGGATGGCCGAGACGGCGCCCGCCCAAGACAGCGTCAGCACCGCGCGCGGGTAGTTCATGAGGCCGCCCAGGCCGAGGGCGTAGGCGCCGGCCCAGTACAGCGCCGCGTCCACGCTCCACAGGAGCAGGCTCAGGATCGCGGCCTGCGCCGCCGCGACGGGGGAGCGCAGGACTGCCGCGCCGAGCGCCAGCTGCTCGACGAAGGTATGCAGACGCGGCCAGGGACGAAGCGCACGCTCGCCGAGCCCCCCGGGAGCCAAGGTCGTCTCCGCCGCGGCGAGAACGACGAGCGCGCCGACGGCGCCCGCCAGGAGGAACAGCGCTCCGCGCACGACGGCCACGGGCGCGATGCCGGGCGCCACGACGGTGGCGAGGGCGAATATGCTCAGGAGCGCGGCCACGTCGAGAGCGCGTTCGATGGCGACGCTGGCGAGCGCGGAGGCGGCCGGAATACCGAGCCGCCGCGCCGCGAGGCCGGCGCGGGCGAGTTCGCCCAGACGCAGAAGAAGGACGTTGTTGACGGCGAGACCGATCGCTTCGAGCTTGAGAAGGTCCCACACGGGCGCCGGCTGCGCGCGGGTCCGCGTGAGCAGAACGCGCCAGCGGACGGCGCGCACGAGCAAGTCGAGATAGACGATGGCGATCATCGGCAACAGCCAGGCGAGCTTCGCTCCGGCGAGCGCGGCGCCGAGAGCGGCGAACTCCACCTTGCGCAAAGCGAGCCACAGGAAGAAGCCGGTGACGGCGAAGGCGACGACGCCCGAGATAATTTTCTTGCCGCTCATGAGGGCTCCATGCGTCCGCCCAGCGCCGCGAACCAGAACATCCAGGCGGCCGCCGAGAGCGCGGCCCAGAGGAACCAGCGCGTCGGGACGAAATCAAATCTCAAATCCAGGGACGCGGCCCCGGACGGAAGCGCCACGGACTGAAACGCCGGGCCCCAGGAAGACAGCGCGGCCGGGGCGCCGTTGACGCTCGTAGTCCAGCCGGGCCAACGCGTCTCGGCCAACGACACCGTGACCGCGCCCGTGGGCACGACCCCGCTCACGCGCCAACGCTCGGGACGCTCGACGCTCAGCGCCGGATCGGGCGTCAGACGCCGGCCTTTCTCGTCGAGAAAAGCCGCCAGGGGCCAGGCCCCGGCCCGCTCCTCGATTCCCTCAGGAGCCAGGCGCGCGGAGACTCCGGCGCGCATCGCCGCCTCGGACTTCCAGTTCGAGGCCAGTACCCAGCTCGGGTCCGCGGCCGGCGCGCCGTCGGCCTCCGCCGCCCATCGAGCCGCGCTCGCCGGATAAAAGGCGTCGTAGCCGTTGACGTTGCGCATGCGGTAGACGACCGCCTTATTCGGATTGGCAAGAGCCGGATCGGTCAGAACACGGGTCGTCCTGCCGGACAGACGGGCGACGACGCCGGGATTCGACGACGTGAACCGCGCCGCGTCGACCGGCTTGATGAAAGAGGAGTCCCAGACGACGAGCTCCGCCGCGGCGAGCAAAGGCAGCAAGGTCAAAGCCCGCGCCGCCTTGGGCGAAGCGGAGAGGGCGCGTGCGCCGGCGCCCGCCAGCAGCCACAGCCCCCACAACGACAGGAAGGACCAGCGCGAGGGCGTGCGTAGATAGGAAAAACCGGGCGCGTCCAAGAGCGCGGCGAACGGGCCGTTCGCGCCGAGCGCGAGCGCGGCGCCGAGCCCGACGAGCAGCAAGGCTCCGACGCGCGAGCGGCCGCGCATCGCGCCGATGACGGCCAAGGACAGCGCGACGACGCCGAGCCACACCCCCCCGCTCTCATAAAAGACGGAGATGGCGCCGTCCCAGCGCCCGTTGAGCGGCGTGCCGAAGGCGCCGGGGGACAGCCACAGCAAAAGATCCTGAGGCCGCAGGGAGTACGCGGCGCGAAACACCGCGGGCCAATCGGCACGGCTCGAGCCGCGCAGCAGCTCGAGAGTCGGCAGCCACTGCACGGCGGCCAACGCCATGGCTCCGGCCGCACCTGCGGCCAGCCGCGCCCACAACTTAAAGCGCGCCGGTCGCGGCGCGGCCCAGACGGCCATGCCGACGGCGTTGATCATGAGAAACTGCGGATGCCCGGAAAGGAATTGCAGCGCGAAAACCGCCGCAAGCAGGCCCGGGGCGCCGGACGACCAGGCCAGCCACGCCCACGGCGCCCAGGACAGCGCGGCGGCCAAGGTCGGGATGCCGGCCGTCACGCGATAGATCAGAAAGGGCGAGAACGCGTAAGCGACGGCGAGCGCGGCGGCTCCCGCGCGCGGAACGCGGGCCGAGCGCGCGAGGAGGAACGCCCCGAGACCGGCCCACAGAGCGTGAAGGATCTGGTCCCAGGCCAAGGCCGTCATGACGGGAAGCAGAAATCCCAGGATGGCGGCCGGATAGAACAACACGGCCTGCGGATTGGCCGCATGGGGCACGCCGAGCAGGACGTAGGGGTTCCAGAAAGGCAGCCGCCCGGAGATCAGCGCCGCCGCCGTATGGTGACGCACGGGCCAATGATAGGCGAACAGGTCGCCGTGATTGAAAAACGCGTGCCCAGGGCGGGCCCATACCGGCGCGGTCAGCGCTAGCACCAGGGCCGCGAAGGCGGCGAGCACGATCAGATCGCGGCGGGTCATCGGACGTCTCCGGCGAGGAGAGAGCGATGATACCAAGACCACGCTAGGGCCAGCCAGGACGCGCAGGCGAGGAGCACGCCCAGACGCCACGGTCCGGGCTCGTAGCGCCAGCTCAGCGTCCAGGCGCCGGCGGGGGTCTCCGTCTTCTGGAAAGCGCCGAGGGCGGGCTCCGGCGTGACGCGGCGCGCGCCGGCGGAACCTGACAGCGTCGTCGTCCAGCCCGGGAAGCGCGGCTCGGCGACGTAAACCCAGCCCGCGCCTTCGCCGGACACCTCGAAGCGATCCTCGCGCGGACGGTTCACCGTCAACGGAGAGCGCGCGATGTCAGGCGGAACGGACGGCCAAGCCGCAGGCAGGCGCGCGCCGTCGTCGGACTTCAACCGGTAGGCGAGCGAGACCGGGCCGCGCAGCTTCGAGATCTCCCATAGCGCCGCGGCCTCGGGGCTCAGGCCCGCCGAGCGCGCCGGCTCCGGCGTCAGCAGGCGCGCGGCGCCGATCCACGGCATCCAGCCGGCCGCGGCGTCCGCGCTCGGCAGGCTCAGGAGCGCGTCCATCGCCGCGTAGGAGGCCGCGGGGACGAGCGGCTCGCCGAAGTTAGCCGCCGCTCGCAAACGGTACGGCGCGTTGGTCAGACCGTAGAGGCGCTGCTTCCAATCGAAAATGTCCGTGCCCTTCGACGCCTGCAGCGCCTTCGGCGAGATTAAATAACGCTCATCCCCCTGACGTTCCTGAAGCGCCCGCACCAACGGCCCGGGCTCGACGAACAGTCCGCGCGGCGCCAGCGGCGTCGCGGAGCGGCCGAGAACCAGCAACTCGAGCGCGCAGAGGAGGACGAGGATCGGACCCGCCCGCCTATCGGAGAATCCCGCCGCGGCGGACAACGCCAGCGGAAGCATGGCGAGGTAGGCCAGATTGCCGGGATAGCGGACGAACTTGAGCGGCGGGAAGTGATTCCACAGCGCGGCGGACACGGGGTTGGATGAGCCGAGCGTCAACAGCACGACGGAGCCCAGAAAAACCGCGAGGACCGCCGACTTTCGCCGCGGAAGGATGAACGCGCCGGACGCGGCGGCCAGAAATCCCGCCGCGCCGAGATACACGCAGCTCCACCAATCGATCGCCGGATGGAAATTCTTGATGCCGGTTGCCAACGGACCGATCCACTGGAGTAGCCCGCGCGGCGTGAAGCCCCACGTCAACGCCTCGGCGAGGCCGACGCCCGACGAACGGCGGGAATGCAGCGCAAGCTCGAAGCCGGGCAGCAGTTGAACGGCGGACAGGACCCCCGACAGAAGACCGGCCTTGAGCCAATCAACGGCCGCGCCGGCCCAGGACCAGCGCGCGGTGCGGGTCGCGTAAGCGACCACCCACGCCGCGGCCGCGCAGCCGGGGATAAAAGTCGGATAGCCGGCGAGCACCATCAGGGCCAAGGTCACGCCGAGCGCCGCGGGCCGGCGGAAGAACAGGCCCAGCGCGGGCGCCCAAGCCAAGGTGGCGAGATGATTCAGGAAGGGAAGGCGTGCGATCATCACGCCGCCGAAAGCGAACAGCACGGCGCCTCCGAGAGCGGCGCCCCAAGTCAGGCGGCATTGGCGCAGCCACAACGCGCAGAGCACGCCCGCGACGAAGAGATGGAAGGCCTGGAACAGAGCGGTCGCGGTCGCGAAACCGAACAGATAAAAAAAGATCGTCGGCGGATAGAACAGGCCGCCCTGCATCGAGCCCGCCATCGGCATGCCGAAATACAGCGACGGCTCCCATAACGGCGCGCGTCCCGCCGCGACGAGCATCGCGGGCGCGGCGCGCCAGCCGTGGTGCAGGTAGGTGAGATCGCTCCAGAAAACCGTCAGTCCGCGCGCCCATGCGCCGCCGAGCAGCGCGACGATGAGCGCGGCAATGACCCCGGCGACGAACAATTCCGACGGAACGCGCGCGCCCTCAGTGCGCATGCGCCCTCAGCGATTCCAAAAGCGCCTTATTCGACGCGCGGTAGGGATCGAGCTTGATCGCCCGCTCGAGGTCGCGCTCGGCTTCCCCCCTGTCGCCGCCCCGAGCGAGGATGATTTCGGCGCGCATGCGCGCGGCTTCGGGATGCGGGGAAAGCGATTCGGACGCGGCAAGCTTCGCCGCGGCGTCGTCGAGACGAGCCTCGCGCACGTCGCCGACCGCGCGGGCGCGCAGGCGGTCGGCCGACCAGCCCAGCCAGACCGCGGCACCGGCCGCGCCCCCCACGGCCAGCACGACGGCGCACAGCACCGGGCGCCAGCGAAGAGGGACGTTAACGGAACGGCCCGAGTCCGGCGAAGCGAGCGCCGTCGAAGCACAGAACAGCCAGAACACGCCGGGCACCGACAAAGCGTAATCCACGAGCCCGTGGATCAACGCCGCGACCGGGCCGAAGCGACGGCCGGGCGCCGCGGGCCGGAGCAGCGCCCCGAGCCCCGCGAGCCAGAGAAAAAGATACGGCCAGCCTCTTTCCGCCGCCGTTTCCAGAACGTGCTGGTGCGCGAACACCGTCGACAGGTCCGGACGCGTCGTTACATAAGACGGCAACGCGTACGCGAAAGAGCCGGGCCCTAAGCCGAGCCAAGGCGCGCCGGCCGACATACGCCACGCCGCGCCCCACCAGACGACGCGATGGGAAATCTCCGGAGACTGAAGCTTCGCGTAGGCGGCCACCAGGCCGACGAACCCGGCGATCGAACCGAGCCAAAACGCGATGGGGCCGACCGCGCGACGGTGCAGGATCAGAGCGGTCGATAGTCCGAGCCACGCCCCGACCGATTTCGTCCACCAAAGGCACAATAACAGCCCGCCGCCCAGCGCCCAGTCCTCGGCCCGGGCCGCGACCGGGAGCAGGAGCAGGATCGCGCCGGCGAAGGCGTTTTGATTGAGGAACGTCGCGGCGGGCCGAATATCGCCGTGAAGGCGCTGATACGCGGCGAGCAGTATCAGGACCCAGCCCGCGACGCGCAGGAATCGCTCGATCCGCGCCCGGCCCTCGGAGTCGAGCACAGAAATCATCGGGAACAGCGCCAGGCCCGCGGCGGCGGCGGCCCAAGCCGGACGCGCATAGGCGGGCACGGGGCTCAGCCACGCGGAAAGCCCGGACAGAAGAACGAGGGACGCGGCCCAAGCGAAAGTCTTACCGTCGGGACGGGGCAGCCAGCCGGAAGCGACGCGCGCGCACAACCAGCACGAGCCGGCCGTGAGCAGGAGGATCAGAATCGCCGACTGCGCCCAGAGGTCCCAGGCTCCCCGCAACAGGAGCCCCCCCGCGACAAGCGTTCCGACGAGCCCGGCGAGCACCCCTTTAGTCCGGCAGGATTCTCGTCGTCACGAAGATCAGGAGCTCCGCGCGCACGCGGGTCTTGGTCCTCTTCTTGAACAGCCAGCCCAGTATCGGAATGTCACCGAGCAGAGGCACCTTCGAGATGGTGTCCTGCATGGTGTCCGTGATGAGGCCGCCGATGACGATCGTCTCGCCGTCGCGCACGAGCACCGTGGTCGTCGCGTTGCGCGAGTCGACGGCCGGGGCGCCGGTGCTGCTCGCGGCGGCGGTCGCGGAGGGCTGGCTCACGTTGGGGTTGACCTGCAGCGTGATACGACCATCGGCGTTGATGCTCGGCGTCACCGTCAGCTGAATGCCGGTCGTGACGTAAGCCACCGACTGCGTCTGCACGCCGGTCGAAGCCACGTTCGAGGTCACGTAAGGAATCTGCGTCGTGACGTTGATGTTCGCGGCCTGGTTGTTGAGCGTGGCGATCTTCGGCTCGGACAGGATCTTCGCCTTGCCCTCGGACGCGGCCGCGGTCAGCGTCGCGTTGAGAATGAAGTTGTTCGTGATGCGTCCCAACGTGAGCGCGCCGAACACGCGGTCGGCGGCCAACGCCACGCCCGTGCCGCGGCCGCCGGCGCCGGCGCCGACGACGGTGTTGGCGTTCTGGTCAAGCGGAGCGAGACTCGGGCTCGAGGCCATCGCGGGGTTCGAGGTCGTGCCGACCAAGGTCTGCCCCTGCTGACCGCCGATGCGGCCCTTTTGGACGCCTTGGTAGTCCCACTGCACGCCGTAGTTGAGACCGGAGTTCGCGTTGATCTCGACGATCTTCGTCTCGATAAGAACCTGGCGCGGACGCTGGTCCATCTGCGAAATCAGGTTCTCGGTGGACAGCTGGCCTTCGAGGGAGTCGGTGACGATCAAGGTGTTCGTCTTCGTGTCCGCGGTCGAGTTGCCGCCGCGGCCTTCCGCCGAGCGGACTGAATCGATCGTCGCCTTCACCTCGGCGGCCTTGGCGTAATTGAGGACGTACACCTTGGTGATCGCCGTGGAGGTGGTCCGCTGCTTCGTGAGCTCGGCCGGCGTGATCACGCGCAGAATGTTGTCGCCGACCTGGTCGGTGGTCAGCTTCATCATCGACAAGGCGGTCCGGAACGCCTCATTAAAGGGAACGTCGGTCAGATGCAAGGTCAGCGAGCCGGCCACATCAGGGCCGAACACGATGTTGACCTTCGCCTTCGCCGCGAGCAGACGGATCACGTCGCGGATGTCGGTGTTATCGAAATCGAGAGTGACGATGTCCCGCGGCAGACGGCTCATGATGTCGCGGAAAATCCGGCCGCCCTGAGTCCGCTGGCCGCGATCGGAGTCTTCCACCTCACCGGCGGGATCCACCTTGACCTTCGTGATGTCGGAGGCCTGGGCCGTCGCGGCTAATTCGCCGGACATCGTCTTATCGAGCCCGGCGCGCTGCATCGCCTGCGCGGCGGTCACATGAATACGGGTCTTCGGCTTCACGACGACCTCGGGCTCCGGAACGGCGACGGGCGCGGCGGCAGGAACCGCGGCGGGCGCGGGAACGGGAGAGGTTGCAGGGACGGCCGCAGGAGCCTTCGCCGCGGCGGCGCGCTTGGCGACGGTGGGCTTGATCGCGGGGAGGGCCGGCGCGGGGGTGGCGGCGGCGGGAACGTCCGCGGGAGGCGCCGCGGCGGCCTTGGACGCGGGCTTGGCTTCATCGTCCACGGAACCGACAAGCTGAACGGTAAGGCCGGCCTTGGTCGTACCGACTTTATAGCCGGCCATCTTCACGAGATCCATCACGACGCGGGTGATCAGGCGGGGAGATTTTTCGAACTGGCTCGAGCGCACGCCGGACAAGAACGCGCCTTTGCCCTTCGCGGATTGGGTCGGGCCGTCATGCTTCGTGTCGAGCAGTTCCATCACGAGACGAGGAGGCGTCTGGGTCAGGAAGCTGTTATAGAGGACGGAGGTGCTGAGCTTGATCGTGACGAGGTCGTCCGAGACTTCCACGCCCTGGAAGACGGCGGGAGCCGGCGAGGCGGATGCGGCGTCGGCGGCGAACGCCGGAATGACGCCCGAGGGAACGGCGAGAATGACTGCGAGCGCCGCGGACAGGGCCTTCTTCCATTGGTGATTGATCATAGATTCTCCGCGGCTACGGCTTCTCCTTTTCTTTTTCATCCTCACCGAGGCGGAACACTTGCACGGCCGTGTCCGGCGCTTCGATGAGCTCCACCGTCTTCTGCTTCAGCTTGATCACGCCGCTGATGCCAGGGATTGCCTTGTTGCGTTCGTTGTAAAGTTTGCCGCCGCGGAGAAGGTACGTGCCGCCGCCTTCCGCCGTGAACAGCGCGTAATCCACCTTCGGATCCTTCATGATCCCGCGCAGGGTCATGCCATGGATGTCGACGACTTCGGGACCTTCGGTCTTCACGTCCTCTACCCGGCGCGAGCTCGTCGCGCCCATCGCCGCGGGAAGAAAGGGGTCACGAGATCGATCCCCGGTATAAATGCTCGACACGGTCTGGGTCGAAGCTCCGATCGGCATATGCGCGGCGCCGGTCGAAGCCGCCACCGCGTTCGGGACGGCGATCGGCGACGGCGCCGGCCCCGCTTTCGCGGGACCGGCCGTCGCAAGGAGTAAAACGAGCGCGGAGGTAATCATCCTTTATACTGGTACGAGAGCAAAGTGAAAGTCACCGTCATGTCTCCGAGGGCGTCCGCCGTCGGATAATTGATGTCCTTGATATTGAAGATGCGTTCCTCGAGGGCGACGGCGGCCAGAAAGCGCCCGATGTTATGGTAAGAGCCGCGCACGGACAACGGATACTGAAGCTCGGTGAAATAGGTCTGGCTCTTCATGGAACCGGGCGAAAAACTCTGGATCACGACGCGGTGCTTCTGCGCGAGGGCGGAAATGGCCAGCAGGATGTCGGGGACGGACTTCGTCTTCGGCAATCGCTTCTCGGCCTCGATGGCCCGCTCGTTGAGGCTGGCGATCTCGGCCTGCAGACGCTCCAGGCGCGCCGCCTGCTGCTTCGCCTTCACGATTTTCGCCTCGATCTGCTCGATCTTCTCGGTCGCCTCGGCCTTCGCCTGCGCGATGGGCAGCCAGAAAAACTTCACATACAGGCCGCTGAACACGGCGAAGAAAAAGACTCCCGCGCCGATGTACTGCTGCTGCTGCTTCGAGAGTTGCATGGCCATATTATTTGCTCGTGTACGTCGCCGTCATCCCGAAATTGTAGGTCGTCCCCGAGGCGGTCACCGCGCCGAGCTCGATCGTGGCGAACTTGGTGTTCTTTTCCATCGTCTTCACCCAGGCCGCGATATCCTCGTTGGAATTCGCGATGGCCGTGATGACAAGCTTGATCGTACCGGGAGTCATCGACGAGGTCGTCATCGTGTTCACTCTGATCCCGGCCGGGACGCTGCGGGCGAATTCCGACATGAAAACGGGGTAGTACGCGCGACCGAGAAGCAGGTCCTCGATCACGCTCAGGCGAGCGCGCACGGCAGCCGCGGCCTTCTCCAGCTCTTCGACTTGTTTGACGACACGGTCCAAACGCTTCAGCTCGGCCTCATCAACGGCCAAAGTGAGCTCGAGGGTGTGCTTGCCGTACCAGTGACCGAGCGACACGACGACGAGGACCAGCCCCATGAGGCTGCCGAGCACCGCGGCCTGCAGCATGAGCTGGCGCTGCTTGGCCTTGGCGAGAAGTTCCGCTGGGACGAGGTTTACCTTGATCATCGGAGCACTATTCCCAATCCCTGTTCTGACGAAGCGCGAGGCCGGCCGCCACCCCGAACGTGGGCTGCGCCGCCTCCGGCACGATTTCGGCGCCTTTGGCGAACGAGAAAGGGTTGAGCACGGAGACGGGCACCTTCAGTTCCTGCGCGAGGTGCTTGTCGAGGTTCTTCAGCCGCGCGGAACCGCCCGCGAGCATGATGCGCCCGATCGAGCGGTCCGGGCCCTGAGACAGGTAGAAGTCGACGGAGCGATGAACCTCGGCGACGAGGTCGCGCGCCACCTGGCCGACGGCCTGGGAGACGCCGAGGCCGTCGCGGTCGCCGTCGGCGAGCGCCTTTTCCTTCTCCGCGGGATCAACGAACACGCCGCGGGAATGCTTCAGCTCTTCGGCCTTGGCCTGATCGCATTGGAAGGCCTTCATGATGGCCTTGGTCATCGTGTTGCCCGAGATGAACATGTCGCGCACGACGCGCGTCACTCCGTTCTCCACGATGGAAAGGTTGGTCACCATGTGACCGATATTGAGGTAAAGGGTCGCGCCCGGGCCTTCCTTCACGTCCCGGATCTTCTCATGGACGTTCTCGAGGGCGAAACTGTCGACGTCGATGATCGCCGGCGTCAGGCCCGCGCCCTCAAGGATCTCCAGGCGAGAGACGACGAGCTCACGCTTGGCGGCGACGAGCACCGTCTCCATTTTTTTCTGGCCGTCCTCGACGATCTCGCTGAGGATATGAAAGCTGAGTTGGACTTCGTTGATGTCGAACGGGATGAACGGCTCGGCCTCGGTGGCCAAGGTCGACATGAGCTCGATCTTGGTCAGTCGCGGAAACTTGACGTAGCGCACGATCACGGCGTTGCCCGACAAAGCGGTGGAGACGTCCTTGACCTTGATCCCCTTCTGAATGAAAAAGCCGCGAATCGCGCTGATCACGGCGGCCTTCCGCTCGTCGGGGCCCGCGTCCGCCTTCGCGCCCAGGAGAAGGTTTTCCGCGTACTTAAGCTGGTACACGCCGGCCTCGAGTTTAAAGAGGACGACCTTGACCGAGTACGAGCCGACGTCGATGCCGACGACGTCCTTGGGACCAAGGAACATCTCGGCGAGCCCTTTCAGGGCGCCGATCTTCTCCTTGACCTCTCCGAGTTTAGGCATTTATCTCCTTTTTTTCGACCGGCCACGCCACCAGACCATAAAAAAGCGCCGACGCCCCCCCGTATTTCCCGGGAGGTCGGACTCGGCGCGTTTTGTGTGCGGCACGGATTTATAACAGGTTTCCCTATCCTTGTCAAGGCCCGCTCAGGAAACAAGGGGTTACCGGCGGCCCTTCGCGGAAGCGATTTAGTATAATTTTGAGATGAAGTCCCTGTTGTTCGATTACGGGGGGACTCTCGACGCCGATGGAACCACCTGGCTCGAGCGTTTCCACCCCCTTTATAAGGAAGCCGGCCTCGACATACCCTCCGAACGCCTAGACCGGGCGTTTTACGACGCGGACGACAATCTTCACCTGCGCCATGCGCTC
>CALRXP010000063.1:0-11064 GCA_943372155.1 Candidatus Endomicrobiellum trichonymphae
CTTCGACTACGCCGGCGTCGGACGCCCGTGATCAAGCGCGTCCTCATCACCGGCGGCGCCGGCTTCCTCGGCAGCCACCTGTGCGACAACTTCCTCGCGAAGGGCGCCAAGGTCATCGCCGTCGACAACCTGCTCACGGGCAGCCTCGACAACATCGCCCACCTGATGAAAAATCCGCGGTTCGAGTTCATCAAGATGGACGTGACCAATTACCTGCACGTCCCGGGCAAGCTCGATCTCGTCATGCATTTCGCCAGCCCCGCCTCGCCCATCGACTACGCCCGCTGGCCGATCCCGACGCTCAAGGTCGGCGCGCTCGGCACGCACAAGGCGCTCGGATTGGCCAAAGATAAGAAGGCGATCTTCGCGCTCGCGTCCACCTCCGAGGTGTACGGCGATCCCGAGGTGAACCCCCAGCCCGAGACTTACTGGGGCAACGTCAACCCGATCGGCCCCCGCGGCGTCTACGACGAGGCCAAGCGCTACGCCGAGGCGATGACGATGGCCTATCATCGCTCGCACAAGATGGCGGTTCGCATCGTGCGCATCTTCAACACCTACGGTCCGCGCATGCGCACCGAGGACGGCCGCGCCGTTCCCAATTTCATCACGCAGGCGCTTAAGGGCAAGCCGATCACGGTCTACGGTGACGGCTCGCAGACCCGCAGCCTGACCTACGTCACCGACCTCGTGGACGGCATCGACCGCCTGGTTCATTCGAACTCCACGGGGCCGATCAACATCGGCAACCCCCGCGAGATGACCTTGCTCGAGATCGCCGAGACGATCAAGCGCCTGACCAAGTCCCGCTCGAAGATCGTCTTCAAGAAGCTCCCGGTCGACGACCCCAAGGTCCGCCGCCCCGACATCACCCTCGCGCGCAAAAAGCTCCACTGGGAACCCAAGGTTCCCCTCGAGGAAGGGCTCAAGCGCACCATCGCGTACTTCCGCCAAGTCCTCTGAACCCCCCCGTCCTCACCGTCGTCATCCCCTGCCACAACGAAGCGGAGAACATCTCCCGCTACGCGGCCGAGCTTTTCCCGGCCCTCGACGCCCTTGGCACGCCCTACGAGGTCGTGATCGTCGACGACGGCTCCACCGACGAGACGGGCGCGAAGGCGGCGGAGCTACTCCAGACGCGAAAGGACGTGCGGATCCTACGCTTGACGCCCAACCGGGGCATGGGCGGCGCCATCCGCGCCGGGATCGGCGAGGCACGGGGCGAATGGATCGCGACCATCGACGCCGACCTCACCTTCCCTCCCTCCACGCTCAAAGACATGCTCGCCGCCGGTATCGCCGCGAAAGCGGACCTCATCTCCGGCTCGCCCTATCTGCGCTCCGGCGACATGGCCGGCGTGTCCTGGGTGAGGACCTTGCCGAGCCTCATGATCAACGCCCTATACCGAGGCCTATTCGGCATGCACCTGACGGCGTACACCCCCGTCCTGCGCCTGTATCGCGCCTCCTTCGTCAAGCGGCTCGACATCGCCGCGAGCGGCTTCGAGATCAACGCGGAGATCGCCGCGAGGGCCCTCCTCGACCGGCGGCCCGTCGCCGAAGTGCCGGCGCCCTTACTCACCCGCGTCGCCGGGGTGTCGAAGCTCCAGCGCGGCCGAGAGCTCAAGCGGCACCTCTCATTGATTCTACGGCTTCTCGCCGGACGCTAGCGGGGCGCCCTGTCAACTTGGTAGCCTAACCCTATGGCCGCCCTCGGAACGCCGGAACGCCCTCTCGCCGTCGCCATCGTCGGAGCCGGACCCTCCGGCTTCTACGCCGCCGAGGCCCTGCTCAAGGCCCCCGGCCTGACCGTGCGCGTGGACCTCTTCGACCGTTTGCCCACCCCGTTCGGCCTCGTGCGCGGCGGCGTCGCCCCGGATCACCAAAAGATAAAGTCCGTTGCGGCCGTCTACGAGCGCGTCGCACAGGATCCGCGCCTGCGCTTCTTCGGCGCCGTGAAGCTCGGCCGAGACCTGACCGCCGCGGAGCTCCTCGCGCGCCACGACGCCGTGATCTACGCCGTCGGCTGCGAAAGCGACCGGCACATGGGCATTCCCGGCGAAGACCTCGCGGGCTCCCACTCCGCCACCGAATTCGTCGGCTGGTACAACGGCCACCCCGATCACCGCGACCGGAAGTTCGACCTGAGCGCCGGCGCGGTCGCCGTCGTCGGCGTGGGCAACGTGGCGATGGACGTCACGCGCATCTTGGCGCAAAATCCCGAGGAGCTGGCCAAGACCGACATCGCCGGCTACGCGCTCGACGCCCTGCGCCAGAGCGGAGTCAAAACCGTCTGGCTGCTCGGCCGCCGCGGCGCCGCCGAGGCCGCGTACTCCCCGGCCGAGATCGAGGAGATCGGCGAACTGACCTCGTCGGACCTCGTCATCAATGAAGCCGAGGCCGCCGTCGATGAGGTCTCGAAGGAAGAGCTCGCCGATCCCGCCTCCAAGAAGAAAACCGATTACGTCCAGGCTCACGCGAAAAAAGGCGAGGGCTCGAAGGAACGCAAGGTCCGTCTGCGCTTCAAAGTCTCGCCCGTCGAGCTCGTCGGCAAAGACGGCAAGGTCGCCGCGATGAAGCTCGAGAAAAACAAGCTGGTCTCCGACGGTAAAGGCGGCACGAAGGCCGTCGGTACGGGCGAGTTTGAGACGATCGAGGTCGGCCTGGTCCTGCGCTCGGTCGGCTACCGCGGCATCCCGGTCCCCGGCGTGCCCTTCGACGAGAAGTCCGGCCACATCCCGCACGCGGACGGGCGCGTCACCGGCGCCCCCGGCCAGTACGTCGTGGGCTGGGCCAAGCGCGGGCCTTCGGGCCTCATCGGGACCAATCGCGCCGACTCGGTGGCCACGGTGGCCTCCTTGCTCGCCGACCTCAAGGCCGGCACGCTCACCGCCGCCGCCGACGCCTCCCTCGAGGCGACCTTGAGCCTCCTGTCCGGCAAGAAGGTCCGTGCCCTGAGCTTCGCCGACTGGCAGAAGCTCGATAAACTCGAAAAAGAGAACGGAGCCAAGGCGGGCAAGATCCGCGAGAAGTTCACGCGGATCGAGGACATGCTCGCCGCCCTCGGCGCCAAGTAGGCCCTCCGGACCCCCTGGTAGGCCTTAGGGCTCTTACGTGAATAAGGGCTTCCTCTTACAATGAGAGGGATGCTTCGCGCGCTCCTCGCCTTTCTCCTCATTCCGATGCCCGTCTCCGCTCAGGTGCGAGGCGGTGCGGTCTCGGTGGTTCCGGAGATCAGTCTCGGGACGTTGGGGACGACGCTCTCCGCGCCGTCGATGCCGAATGGGCCGCTACCACTGACCTCGGGCCTGCTGACGCCGTCGGCGCTGAACATTCTGACGCCTGCCCCCGCCATCGCTCCTTCCCGCGTGTCGGCCGCCGTCGCCGTCGCGGCTGCCGCCGTCCCTGCGGCTCACACGGCCGCCCTTTCCATTCTGGACGCCGCCGCGCCCTCGACGCCGGATAAGACCGCCGCAGCCGTCACCGCCGCCGCGGCCCCCGACAAACCCGCCGAATCCCAGAAAAGCGCGGGAAGCGCCATGTTCGACGGCGCCCTCAACATCGTTCTCGCCGGCTCCGAAGCGGTTCCTTTCATCAAGACCGGCGGCCTGGCCGACGTCGTCGACGCGCTCTCGCGAGGCCTCGCCGCGCGCGGCCACGACGTCACCATGGTCCTGCCGAAGTACAAATCCCTGAAGACGTCCGGCGTGGAGTTCAAGCCCGCGGGCACGGTGGCCATGAACATCGGCGGCCGGACCGAGACCGCGAACCTCCTCGTCGGCCATCGCGAGGGCGTGCGCGTCGTCCTCATCGAGCATCCCGAATTCTACGAGCGCGAGGGCGGCCCGTACGCCGCCAAGCACGCCGCGCTCGGACTCTCGGCCTACGACGCCGCCGGCATCGACGATGCCGACGAGCGCTTCGGCTTCTACGCGCACTCCGCCGTCGAGGCCTTACGGGTGCTCGGCATCAAGCCCGACATCATTCACGCGCACGACTGGCACGCGGCCCTGATCCCCTCCTTCCTCAAGTCCAAGTACAAAGACGATGAATTCTTCGCCGGCACGAAGACCGCGCTGACGATCCACAACATCGCCTTCCAAGGCGCGTTCTCGCTGGCGACGGCGGAAAAGCTCGGCTTCGACGAGGCCCACCTCGAGCATAACGGCGGCGCCAACTACCTGAAGGCCGGCATCAAGAACGCCGACGCGGTCACCACCGTGAGCCCGACGTACGCGAAGGAAATCGTCGAGAACAAGCTCTTCGGCATGGGCCTCGAGGACCATCTCGGCGAGAGAGACCAGATCCACGGCATTATCAACGGCATCGACCCGACCTTGTACGACCCCGCGACCGACCCGCTGCTGGTTCGCAACTACGGCGTCGACGACGTCGCCGAGGGCAAGGCCGCGAACAAAGCCGCGCTGCAGGCCAAGCTCGGCCTCGACGCGAAACCGGACGCGCCGCTGTTCGTCGTCGCCTCCCGCCTCGCCAATCAGAAGGGCATCGACATGATCTTCGAATCGGCGTCTGAGATCATCCGCCTGGGCGGCCAGCTCGCGATCATGGGAACCGGCGACGCCGAGACCGAGGCCTTGCGCGCCGCGCTCGTGTTCGCGTTCCCCGGCAAGATCGCCTCCCACCCCTTCGACGAGCACGCCGTGCGCCTCCTGTTCGCCGCCGCCGACTTCCTATTGATGCCCTCGCGCTTCGAACCCTGCGGCCTGTCTCAGCTCATCGCCCAGCGCTACGGCACTTTGCCGATCGTGACCATCACCGGCGGCCTGGCCGATACCGTCATCGACCTGCGCGACGACCCGGTCAACGGCACCGGCCTGATCGTGCGCGCCATTGCGTCGATCTCGCTCTCGCGCGCCGTCGCCGACGCCGTCCAAGGCTACCATCATCCGAAAGCCTTCCCCATGGCTCGCCGCGCCGCGATGATCAAGGAATCCTCCTGGGACCTTTCCATCGACGTGTACCTGGCCCTGTTCCGCTACCTGCTTCGGGCCGAAGGGCCCGAAAAGCGTTAGGCCCTCTCCCGCCCCTCCTTAGTCCCCCCGGCCCCGCCGCCGCCCCCCGTAAGCCGCTATTCTCCTCATATGAAGCGGTTGTTGGCCTCGCTCATCGCGTCCGCCCTCGTCCTGAGTTCCGTTCCCGCCCAGGCGCAGGTGGCTCTTGGCCGCGTTTCCCTGCAGACCGGCATCGGCGCGCCGACGCCGGTCCCCGGCGGTCTCGTCGCGCCCGCGAACGCCGTCACCCTGTCGCTCTCCGCTCCCGCCTTGGCCGTCTCGCTGACGCCCGCGCCGTACGCGCCGATGCCCAACGTCTCCTACCCGCAGGCGAAGGCGACCCCCGTTCAACCAGTCTCAGGCGCTCCCCTCCTCCCCGCCTCGCGCGACGCCGCCCCGCTGGACGTTCTACGCACGGTCGCATCGCCGGAGCGGGCACCCGTCTCCGGCGCGGCGTTCGACGGCGCCTTGAACCGTTCCGCCGCGGCCACGGTCGAGCCGCCCTCGGACCCCAAGCCCGCCGCCGCGCCGCGACGCAACCTCCTCCAGCGTTACCGCGACAGCCGCAATAAGACCCCGCTTCAGAACGCGTTCGGCAAAGCGATGTTCGCGACCACGATCGGCGCGGTCGCCGCGCCGATTTTGTGGGGGATGGCTCCCGCGATGAAGGCCGTCTACGCTCTGACCTTCGCCGACCTGCTGATGCTGGCGGTCATCATCCCGCTGTCGATGGGGACCGCGATCTGGCGCAAGCTCCACTCCGCCCCGCAGACCGCGGCCAAGCCCCCGCCCAGCCGCCGCGCCAAGCTTCTCGCGGTCACGGCCGGAGTGATCCTCGGCCTCGGATTTTCCGCCGTTCCGTACTACACGACCGGCCCCATGGCAGAGCGAGTCAATACGGTCATGAACGACCATCGCGCCGCGGCGGATCAGAAGCAACTGAGGATGATCCGCGGCGGAGTCGTCGAGGAAGAGGCGATCGCGACCCTGTCCAAGAATCCCGTCGGCCGGGAGATTTTAAACAAGCTGCGCGACCGCGGCGGCGCGATTCGTCTTCCCACTTTCTTCATCGCCGAGCAGGACGGAAGCTATGCCTACGCCGAGGGCGGCTTCGACGGCGTCTATCTCTCCCAGAAAGAAGTCACGCAGCGCGGCTGGACCGTCGAGCAGTTCCTGAAGGACCCGGCGCTTCAGCGCCAGCTGATCCGGGAGATGCAGTCCGTCGTGGCCCACGAGCTCGTCCATGCGACCCAATTCCGTCGCGCTCCTTGGGTCAAAGGCTACTTCCGCATGGCCGTCGAGCACGAGTACGAGGCGTTCATCCGCCAGCACTTCTACGTCTACGAGATGCTCAAGGCCGACCCGACGATGGTCCTGCACGGCGAGGACGACGATTATCTCGAATCTCCGGCAACGGACCTCGACGCATTCCTTAGCGGCCGCGACGAACTTTACCCCAAGGACATCCACCTTTCAGAGCCCGCTTTCCAGGCCTATCTCGCGAAGGTCCGCGCGGAGATGCCGGCGCACCGCGTGGATGTGTTTCTTCTCCTCGCCGAGCGCGCCGAGAAGCAGAACCGCCCGGGATTGGCTAGAATGTACAAGGACAAAGCGGCCGCCGCCTCAAAGCTCGTCGCCTCCCGCTAGTCTCGCATCGCCATGTTCTTCCCCCTCATCTACTGGGTCGTCATGCCTCTGTTCTTCGCCTGGCTCGTCGTGCGCTGGCTGAAAAAGAACAGCCCCTACGTCGCGCCCCCCGAGGTCGCGGCGCTGTTCGCCGAGCGCCCGATCGAGCCGAAGTGGTTCCGGGCCGCGAGCCGGGACGCGGCCGGAGCCCTTCGCTGGCTCGGCGACTTCGAGAAGCAGATCGAGGCCGTGGACGCCGCCTACGCCGCCAAGGAGAAAGCCGTCGCCTCCGGCGAGAAGGCCGCCTTCCTCGTCTTCAACGCCAAGACCGAGCTCCTCGAACAGGTCGACTCCTAAGACGCGAGATGCCCGCCCAACCTCTCCGCGTCATCGGCCATCTCAATTCCTGCTTCCGCGAGAAGTTCGGGACTCCGCGCCAGCCGCTCGTCGTGCCCGGAGCCACGGCATCTCTAACGATCAGCAAGGAATTTCTGCCGGAGCATTCGCTGGCGGGGTTGGATCGCTTCAGCCATGTGTGGTTGATCTCGTATTTTCACCTCAACACGAATAAAACGGTGAGGCCGAAGATTCATCCGCCGAGGCTGAAGGGCGAGAGCGTGGGGCTCTTCGCTTCACGATCGCCGCATAGGCCGAGCCCGATAGGACTCTCGCTGGCGCGACTGGTCTCGGTGAAAGGTGCGACGGTTCACCTCGCCGGAATCGATCTCGTTGATGGGACGCCGATATTGGACATCAAGCCGTACATTCCGGAATGGGATATCGCCGAGGGTGCGACCTCAGGTTGGGTTAAAGATGCCCCGTTCCCGTGCTTGAGAACTGAAATTTCCGCCGCCGCGGAGAAGGACATTCTGGCGGCGGAGAAAAGATTAAAGATAAACGGATTGGGGACTGTTCTCACGGACATTTTGAGCCAAGATTTGAGGAATCCGCGGGACAAGTCACAAATGAAGGACGGCCTGGAGCTTGGGTTTTTTCTTTACGACTTTGATTGCCACTACTCCGTCGCCAAAGGCACCGCCACTGTCCTAAAACTTATTACCGGTACGGTCATGCACAAGAAGGAGCGCCGTGTTCCTCCTAAGCGTGTGTCTGTCGCGTGAGTTCCCCATCCGTTTGGCGTGCGAACGTGCGGCGTATGTACGTCTGGCGCGCGCTCACGATGATGCATTTCTTCGCGGGGGCCCTCGTTCCGTTCTTCACGGAATGGGGCGGCTTATCCCTGACCCAACTCTTTCTTCTCCAAGCGTGGTTCTTCCTCTGGATCTTCCTGCTCGAGGTCCCCACCGGCGCCGTCGCCGACAAGTTCGGCCGTAAGGCCTCGATCATCTGCGCCAACGCCTGCCTGCTGATCGCCACCGCGATCTACGCCACGGGTAAGGGCTTGCCTCGCTTTCTCCTCGCCGAGTTCATGTGGGCCGCCTCCGCGGCGCTCGCGTCAGGGGCCGATGAAGCCATGGTGTACGACAGCCTCAAGGCCTGCGGCGAGGACGACCGCTCAAAGAAAGCGCTGGCGACGCTCGCCTCCTTCGATATCGGCGCCATCGCGGTCGCGGCCCCTATCGGCAGCCTCATGGCTGCGCGCTGGGGCCTGCGCTTTCCCATGTTCGCGATGCTGGTACCCTTCAGCCTCGGCCTGGCGGCCGCCTTCACCCTCGTCGAGCCGCCCACCGGCGAGGAAGGCGGAAAGCCGACCTACCGCGAAGTCGTCGAGAGGGGCGTGCGCTACTTCGCCTCGCACAAGCCGTTGCGCGCGCTCGCCTTCGACTCGGTCACGATCTGGATGCTGTCCTTCATGATCGTCTGGCTGTTCCAGCCGCGTCTCAAGGAGCTCGGCGTCGGAGTGGCCGCCTACGGCTTCGTCACCGCGGCGATGACGTTGTCCCAGATCGCGATCCTGAGCAGCCCGGAGCGCGTGGAAAAGTTCTTCGGCGGTACGCGCGGCTACCTCACCTGGAGCGCAATCATCCCCGGCCTTGCCTTCCTGGGACTGCCTTTCGCCACCAACCCGTGGGCCGCCTGCGCCCTCTTCGTCCTGATCCCGGCCTTCGGCCTCTCCCGCTCGGTCGTGATCTCCAACTACATGAACAAGCACATCGACAGCGCTAAGCGCGCCACAGTGCTATCGACCGTCGGCATGGGCCGCCAACTTATGGGCGTGATCGTGTTGCCGACGGTCGGCCTGCTGACCAAGCTTTCGCTCGGCTGGACCTTCGCGGCGCTCGGTGTCGCGATCCTCGCCTGCGCCTGGGCCTCCTCGGTCGAGGAAGCGCACCTCACCGCCTGAGCCGTTCATTTAGATAGACTTAATCCTTGCCCCAGCGACTTCGTTTCCAGGCCCTCGCGTTCCTCGGCTCCTTTCTCGCCTTTTGCTTGGAGCTCGCCGCCGCGAAGTTATTGCTCCCGCGTTTCGGCGGCAGCGCCTATGTCTGGACCGGCGCGATGATGTTCTTCCAAGCTTTCTTGTTGTTCGCCTATCTGTACGGCCGTAAGGCGCGATTTCATCCGCGTTTACATGCCGTGGCGTTGTTGGTTCCCTTTTTCTTTCTCCCTCTGGCGTTGCCATCGTCGTTCGCCGTAAAAGGTCCGCTCGCCGAATTGCTCTTCGCTTTGCTCCGATCCGTTGGGGCTCCTTTTTTTTATTCTCTCCACGACGGTCGTGATCTCCCAAAGCTGGCTCATGCGTTCATCCGTCAAGGATCGCGCCGACGGCTACTTTCTCTATGCCGCGTCGAATGCCGGCGCAGCCGCCGCGTTGTTCGCGTATCCGTTCCTGATCGAGCCGTTGTTGTCTCTGCCCGCCCAAGGTTGGCTCTGGCGCGGGCTCTACGCCGTTTACGCCGTACTGTGCGTCTCGCTCGCTCCGAAGGGCGCCCACAAAGAAGCCGCAGCCGCGGGCAAGGCTCCTTCGTCACGCGAACGAGCTCTTTGGCTTCTTCTCAGCGCCGCTCCTTGCGCCGCCCTCCTCGCCGCGACCAATCTCCTCAGCATGGACTTTGCCGCAGTGCCGTTGCTCTGGACGGCGCCCCTGGCCGTCTATCTGCTCACCTTCGTTCTCAACTTCAAACGTGAACCCTGGTATCCGGAAAAGCTCAACAAAGCGATGCTTCCGTGGGCGGGCGTCATTCTTATTCCTGTCGCCGTCGTCTTTTGGCTCGGCCAGGACTCCACCTCGGCTCAGATCTTCGCCCGCCTCCTCGACCTGGGCAAGTTCGCCTACATGCTCTTCGCCCTGTTCGCGTTGTGCATGATCTTCCACAAGTCGCTCGCCGCGGGGCGCCCCTCCTCCGAGCGGGCGATGGCCGAGTACTACAGCTGGATCGCCGCGGGCGGCCTGTTCGGCAGCGTTCTCGTGGGTCTCGTCGTGCCGTGGCTCGGCCGCCGCGTCGGCGCGGTGGCCCTCGACTGGGCCGGCGTCGGCGCCTTGGCGGTCGCCGCCATCACCCTTCGCGACTGGGAGCAGATCGCGCGCCACCCCAAGACCGCCGGCGGCCTCGCGGCGCTGGCGCTCGCGGCGACCGGCGCCATCGCCGTCGCCGGCGATCACGCGGGCACGGTCTACAGCCTGCGCAACTTCTACGGCATCTACTCCGTGCAGGACCGGGAGGGCATGCGCTGGTTCTTCCACGGCAACACCGACCACGGCATGCAGTTCCTCGATCCCGCGCGGCACAACGAACCGCTGTCATACTACGGCTTCGCCTCGCCGCTCGGAGAGGCTTGGGACATTTTGGGCGCGAAGTGGAGCTCGGTCGGCGTCGTCGGACTCGGGGCGGGCAGCATCGCGGCCTACGGACGCAAAGGCCTGGCGCTCGATTTTTACGAACTCGACCCCGACGTGGTGGCGATCGCGGAGCGTTGGTTCACTCATCTGCGATTGAGCGGCTCGCCGATTCGCGTCGTCACCGGAGACGGTCGATTGTCACTCGAGAGAGCGGACGGGATCATGTACGACGCGCTGATTCTCGACGCCTTCAACAGCGGCGCGGTGCCGATACACCTGCTCACCAAAGACGCTTTTAATATTTATCTACGGCGTCTCAAGCCTGACGGAATTATTTTATTGCACGTGTCGAACCGCTATCTCGATCTTCGTCCGATTCTCGCCGCAGCCGCCCGCGATCTGGGGCTCCACGGCGCGTCGCGTCGTCAGATCTTCGCCGGCCAGGCAGAGCAGGGCCGCGTGGAGTCGGTGTGGGTCGCAATCGGCCGGGATCCCGCGACGATCGAGAAGCTCGCGAAGAAAAAAGGCTGGATTAATTTCGGCGCGGATCCGTCGCGCGCCACCGCCTGGACCGACCGTCACGCGAGCTTGCTCGCCGCGTTGGCGTTCTAGGCTAAACGAAAGTCGGGCCGTCCATTGCGCTCGCCAGGACTTGAACCTGGATATCCGCCGTCGCAGGGCGGC
>CALRXP010000064.1:0-11007 GCA_943372155.1 Candidatus Endomicrobiellum trichonymphae
GCATGAACTTCACCAAGAAGCGGCGGTCCTGGCCGATGGTGTTGCCGCACAGGGGCGACTTGCCCGGCGCGCACCACGGCGAGAGAAAGGCCAAGGTCTGAAGCTGGGCGTCCTGGACTGTGACCTTGGAATCCCTGCAGCGGGCGGTCAGGCCGGACTTGCCGTGCTGCTCGACGCACCACGGGTCCATCCCGGTTAAGATGTCGTCGCTCTGGTGGATGGCGAGGCAAGGGCCTTCGGCCAGCACGTTGAGCTCCCCGTCCGTCACCACGGTGGCGATTTCGAGGATGAAGTCCTTCTCGGGCTCGAGGCCGGTCATCTCGAGGTCGAGCCAAACCAGGTTCTTTTCGTCGGGGGAGGCCATGCCCGATAATACCAAAAACGAGCGTGACCACGGTCACGTGTGGTTTTCTTGACAGGGCCCCCCCTGACTGTTAGACTTCAAACATGCCGGGCCAGAGGCCCGGCCGGAGGACACATGAACAGCAACCGTTTCCGCCTGATCGCCTTGACCCTTTTGGGCACCCTCGCGCTCGGCGCCTGCTCCCACAACGGGAAGCCCTCGCCCATCGCCAACAACGCCCCTGAGTGGGTCAACAAAGGCTCCGGCGCCATGAAGGACAAGGACGGCAAGCAGGTGTTCTACGGCGTCGGCATCGCCCAGGGCATCCGCAACCGCGCCCTCTCGGTTTCCGCCGCGGACGACCGCGGCCGCGCCGAGCTCGCCAAGATCATGAACTCCTACGTCACCACGCTGACTAAGGACTACATGGCCTCCATCACCGCCGGCGACATGACGAAGTCGTCCGAAGAGCAGATGGTCTCCAATACCATGAAGAACTTCGCCAAGTTCACCCTCCACGGCGCGATCCCGGTCGACCACTGGAAGGATCCGGCGGACGGGACGCTCTTCGCCCTCGTCAAGCTCGACATGGGCGCGATCCAGCAGAGCCTCGCGGAATCCAAGGAGCTCGACTCCAAGGTCCGCGATTACGTGAAGGCCAACGCCGAGAAGGCGTTCGACGAGCTGTCGGCCGAAGAGGCGAAGCACTAAGATGCGCGCTCTGCCTTTCGTCGCCTTGGCTCTCGCCCTGTCCGCGTGCGGCACCTCGGTGCAGCGCATGGACGCGGGCGAGGTCAAGGACGTCAGCGGCAAGTGGAACGACACCGATTCGCGCCTGGTCGCCGAGGAGATGATCGCGGACTCCTTGTCGAGGCCCTGGTACTCCGCCGCCCACGCCGCGCTCGGCAAGAATCCGACCGTGATCGTCGGAACGGTGAAGAACCAGTCCCAGGAACACATCCAAGTCGACACCTTCGTCGAGGACCTTCAGCGCGCGCTGATCAACTCGGGAAAGGTGGAGTTCGTCGCCAACAAGAACGAGCGCGGCGAAGTGCGCGACGAGCGCCTGGATCAGGACACCAACTCGTCCGAGGACACCCGCAAGGCTCACGGCCAGGAGATCGGCGCCGACTTCATGCTCAGCGGCGTGCTGAACCAGATCGTGGACCAGGAAGGCGGGAAGGCCGTCGTGTTCTACCAGACCAACCTGAAGCTTCTGGACATGAAGTCGCACAAGATCGTCTGGAACGGCCAGAAGAAGCTCAAGAAGTTCGTCAAGCGCTCCAAGGCCGGCTGGTAGGAGTGCTCTGATGGGCGTTACCCGGCCCCGCCTTTCTCCCCAGAGAGGCGGGGCCGTCCCTTTTATACTTCTCCTCCCCCTCCTGGCGGCGTGCGGCGGGCCCTCCGGCTCCATGCGCAAGGAGGTCAACGGGATGATCGCCGCCCGGGCCTATCCCGCGGCCCAGGAGCGCATCGAGAAGGAGAAGGAAGTCTCCTACGGGCGAAAGAACCAGGTTCTATATTATCTCGACCTCGGGGCCGTCCAGCACGATGCCGGTAAGTTCAAAGAAAGCGACGCGAGCCTCGACAAGGCGGAGGCTCGCATGGAGGAGCTCTACACGAAGAGCGTCTCGCGCGCGGCCGGGACCTTGGTTCTCAACGACACCACGACCGAGTACGCGGGCTCGCGCTTCGAGCGCGCCATGGTTAACGCCTATCGCGCGCTCAATTACGTCTTCCTCGGCGACCAGGACAACGCCTTGGTCGAGGTCCGAAAGCTGTCGCGGCTCCTCCAGGAGTACTCCGACGTCTACGGCGCGTCGAAGACGGCCTACAAGGACGACGCCTTCGCCCAGTTCCTGTCGAGCCTGCTGTACGAGGACGACGGGCGCCCCGACGACGCCCGCATCGCGCGCGAGAAGTCGCGCAAAGCCTACGAGCAGTACGGCGCCGCCTACGGCACGCCGACGCCGAGCCTGGAGCCCGTGGGCGAGAAGAAAGGAAGCGGGGAGCTCGTGTTCCTGCATTACAACGGAGTCGCCCCCCGCAAGATCAGCAAGAGCTTCTCCGTCGCCTGGCGCGACGCGGCCGTCGCCGTGAACGCCACCAAGAACGACGAGGCCCAGGGCGGGCAGGCCGTCAACGCGATTAACGCCGGTTTGCTCGGCAAGAGCATCAGCGTCGCCTTCCCCGACTATGAGCAGGACGCGTTCCAAATCGCCGGCTCGGCCGTCGAAGCCGACGGCGTGCGCGCGCAGACCGAGCTCGCCGAGGATCTCACAGCCATCGCCAAGAAGGACCTGGCCGAGGCGCAGGCCGTCATCCGTACCCGCGCCATCGCTCGCGCGGCCATCAAGTACATTCTGGCCAAGGCGGCGTCGGACAAGGTCGCCAAGGAATTCGGCAAGAACTCCTGGCAGCACCTGCTGGCCCAGGCCGGCACAGCGGCCACCGCCGCCGCCACCGAATTCGCCGACACCCGCGCCTGGGCCACCTTGCCCGCGCAGTTCCGCATCGCCCGCCTGCGCCTTCCCCCCGGCAAGCACGACGTGCAGGTGAGCTATGTCGGCTCGTCAGGAGCCGTACTGTCTTCTCAGACCTTCAAGGACGTCGTGATCCTGAAGGGACGCCGCACCTACCTTCACGACAGGACCGCTTTATGAAAAACATGAACTCCCTCGTGCTGTGCGCCGTCGCCGTCGCTTTGATGTCCGCGTGCGTCGGCGGAGGCGGCACCGCCGCCAAATCTTCGTCGGGCGGCCAGCGGCCCAATTGGGTCGAGGGCGAAAGCGGCAAGTGGCCCCGCGCCGCCTACGTGACCGGCGTCGGCAGCGCCGACGACGAGAACGGCGCGGCCGACCGAGCCCGGGCGGAGATCTCCCGTGTGTTCTCGAGCGACGTCAGCGTGGACACCAAGCTCGACGAGAGCGAGTCGAGCGTCAACCAGGGCGGACGGACGACGACGTCCTTCTCCCAGCAGGTGGCGCAGAACGTGCGCACGATCTCGAAGAAGATGCTCGAAGGCGTGGAGATCGTGGAGCGTTGGCGGGACGCGGCCTCCACGCGCTACTACGCGCTCGCCGTGCTCAACAAGGGCAAGGCCATGTCCGCCGTGACCGAGAAGACCTCCGCGCTCGACGCCGACGCCGCGTTATGGAAGACGCGCATGGACGCCGCGACCGACAAGTTCGAGCGCGCCAAGGCCGCCGCGAAGCTTTCCGTCCTGCTCAAGGGCCGCTACGAGCTCGAGAACGACCGCCGTGTGCTGGGCGGCGGCGCGTTGCCGTCCACCGTGGACGTCGCGTCCTCCAAGGCCGCCGCCGCGACGGCGCTCGCGGACCTCGACGTCGTCGTCATCGCGACGGGCGACCACGCCGACGAGCTTGAGACGGGCATCGTCACCGGCCTCGCCGCCTCCGGCCTGACCGCCAAGCGCGGCAACCCGGGCGACAAGGGCGACCTGGTCGTCGAGTCCAAGTCCGCCGCCCAGACCATGGAGCCCGGCGGCGACGAGCGCTGGAAATGGTCCCGCGGCACCGCGACGGTGTCCCTCAAGGATGGCCGCGAGGACAAGATCTTCTCGCGCTTCGACGTGTCCGACCGCCAGGCCAGCGCCGACGCCGGAGAGGCCCGCCGCCGCGCCGCCGCCGGCATCGCCAAGAAAACCGCCGACAAGGTCGCCGCCGCGATCGCCGACTTCTTCCAGAACCAATAGTAGAAAGGGGTCAGCGCTTCAGGAGGCCGTTGAGGAGGTTTTGGCCGGCGGTTTCGAGCAGCTTGCCGACCTTGAGCTTGGCTTTCGGGTCCGACATCGTACCGGTGACGCCGGTCTCGATGCGCGGGATGTTCCCGATGCGGGCTCCGACCACGAGGTCGAGGCGCTCGGCGGGAAGATCGACGGTGCCTTCCGTAGAGAAGTCCGCGGCCTTGCCGGCGTCGAGGACGGAGTGCCGCACGGTCATGAGCCCGTCCTTGAACCCGTAATCGCCCGAGAACGTCCCGACCGCGATGTCGTTGAGGTTAACCCCGAAGCTGATCTTCTGCACGATGAGAATCGGGAACAAGAGGATCTTGAGGATCGGCGATTGCAGCGCGATTTTGCCGACGTCGCGCAGGCGACCCTCGCCCGAGCTGATCTTCGCGTCGCCGTTGAGTTTCGTCATCTCGGGCGTGACGCCCCACAGGTCCCAGGAGGCCGCGACGGTCTGTAATTGGGCGTTGGGGTGAACCAGCGCGGCGATCTTGAACGACCCTCGGGTGCGGATCGGCGTCGAGGCCTTCTTCTCCGCGGGTTTCCCGGCGGCCTCTTTGGCGGCCTTCGACGCCTGGGCGTCGGCCTCCAGCTTCTTCTTCGCGTCGAAGTATTTCCCGAGGTCGAAGCGGTCGAGCGAAGCCTCGACCTGGATTTCCGGGTTTTTCGCGTAATCCTTGAGCGTCAGGTCCATCGCGAGATTGCCGTCAGCGACCATGCCCTTCAGGTTGGGAACATCGATGCGCGTCTCGTTGAAGGAGACTGTCCCCTTGAACTGCGATAGCGGGAGCTCGGCCACCGTGGCGCCGAGGCCCTCGAATTGGAGCTTACCGCCGAACACGGGCTTCTCCTTCGTGCCGGTCACCGACAGCGCGAAGAAACCGGCGCCCGCGAGCTTGAGGTCGCGCGTCCTGGGGGTCATGCGCGTCAGTTCCTCGAGCACGAACTTGCGGCACTTGAAGAGCAGGTCGAACGCGCCGCGTCCGGAGGGATCGACGACGCCGCCCTCGGCGGTGATCTCGTTGCTGCCGATCTTAAGGCCGAGCGTGCGCAGCTTGATGAGCTTGGGCGTGTAGGTGAGGTCCGCGTTCCACTTCGAGGCCGGCAACTCGAGGCCCGCGGGCACACCGGGGAAGGGCAGGTCCTTGTCGGTGAGCGCGGGAAGGTCCAGATCGGCGCCGATCTCGAGCGCGGGTTCCGGCGCTCCGGCCAAGGCCTTGAGCACGTTGCCGTCGAGGCGCAAAGTGCCGCTCTTGCCCTTAACGGCGACCTTATCGAAGGAGACGTCGTCGCCGTGAATCCGCGCGCCGCCGTCGAGGCGCATCGCGGGCACGACGAAGTCGGCGGGCAATGCGGAGACCGTCACGGGCAGCTCGTTGATCTTGAAGGACGGGACGTCCACGGCGAATTTAAGGGCGAGGTCGGCGACGGGTTTGTTGGAGCCGATTTTGTGCACGGCGCCCGCGGCCGAGGCGGTGCCCTGCTTGAACCTCGCCGCGAGAGAGGTGAGCGTCAGCTCGCCGTCGGCGCCGTAGGTCGCGGCTCCATCGAGGCGCATGGCGGGCACGACGGCTTTCGGCGGGAGCTTGATGAACGAGTACTGGCCCGCGCGAATTTCCGGCAGGTCGAGGCCGAATTTCGCGTTGCCGCCGTAGAACATCTTTTCAGTCCCAAGACCGCGGACCATGAAGGAGCCTGCGATCTCTCCCCCTTTCCACGCCGCCCGGACGGCCTTGGCTCCCGCCGTGGCCCCGTCGAAATACAACCCCTCGAAGGAGCCGTCCGTCGCGGGGAGCGCGAGGGCGGGCACGCCGGCCGACGGCGCCCACTTCGCGATCAGAGTCGTGTCGAGGCCGGGCGTGTTGAAGGAAAGGTCCGCGTCGATGCGGCGCGCGCCCTCGGCCGGGGCGGCGCCGGCGCGGACCGTGCCTTTGAGCTCGAGCAAGGTCTTGCCCGCGGCGGAGAGCGTCGCGTCGAGCTTGGCGGAGGGCGCGTCGAGGCCGGCGACGGAGCCCTTGGCCGTGAGCTTCAGGCCGTCCTGCTCGGCGCTGAGGCGCTTGAAATCGAGGGCGAATTTCTCGCGGTGGCCGCGGGCCGGGGACACGGTTCCCGAGAACGCCAGCTGGGCGTCCACCGGCCGGACGCCCGCCTTGCCCTTGGCGCGCAACGAGAGGTCGAGATCAAAGGGCTCGGACAGGCTGAAGTCGTCGAGCTTGAGCGCCAGCTCCGACACCGCCCAAGAGGCACCCGAGGAGAGGTCTCGGTAGTCCACGTCGCCGCGGGTGACGCGCAGGTGCCGGACGTTGAATTCCGGAGCGGGTTCGTCGGCGCCCGCCGCTTTCGCCGGTGCAGGCGTGGCCGGAGCCGAGGAGGCCAAGGTGTCGTAATTGAACGAGCCGTCCTCGTTCTTGACGACGCGCAGCTTGAGGCCGTCGGCGGAGGCGGTCTGGACCACGAGCTTGCGGCGCAGGAGCGCCTTCCAGCTCGGCCGCAGGCTGAAGGTCTCCACGCTCACGAAGGTCCCGGCGGCGAAGTCAGGGCGTTCCGAGACCTGGAGGCCCTTCAAGTGGAGGCCGGTCAGGCCGATGTCGATATGGTCGAGGCGCACCTCGCGGCCCAGCTGCTTGCGCGCGGCCTCGACGACGTAGGCGCGGGCTTTGGGCTCGGGGAAGAGGGCTTTGAGCGCGACGAGTGCGGCCCCCGAGCCGAGGACGGCCAGCAGGAAGATCGCGGAGGTCACCTTGAACCAAAGTTTTGCGCGGGCCATGCGGCGATTTTATCATTCTGGGACGGTTGTAATGAAACGGCCCTCCCGGCCACGTATCAAAGGAATGAAAACGACCGTGCTCTGGTTGGGCCGAGACCTGCGCCTGGCGGACAACCCCGCGTTGAAGGGGGCCGCCGCGGCGGGCGCCGTCGTGCCCGTGTACGTGTGGTCGCCCGAGGAGGAAGCGGGCTGGACGCCCGGGGCGGCGTCGCGCTGGTGGTTGCACCGCTCGCTCGAAAGCCTCGATCGCGACCTACGCGCGCGCGGCTCGCGCCTCGTGATCCGTCGCGGTCCCGTCGCGAAGGCCCTCGTCGCCGCGGCGCGCGAGTGCGCCGCCGAGGCCGTCGCCTGGAACCGCCGCTACGAGCCCGCGGCCCTTCGTCAAGAAGAAGGCCTCGTGTCGTCGCTCGCCGCCGCGGGCCTTGCCTCCCAGCCGCACGCGGGCAACGTCCTGTTCGAGCCGGACGCCGTGAAGACGCAAGCCGGCGGCCCGTACCGCGTGTTCACGCCGTACTGGAACCGCTGCGGCGCGCTCGACGGTCCCGCCGAGCCGTGCGGCGAGCCGGGCAAACTGCGCGCGCCCGCGAAGCTCCCTTCATCCGTGCCCCTCGCCGCTCTCGAACTCATGCCGAAGCTCGGCTGGCACCGCAAGCTCGAAGGGTCCTTCACGCCCGGGGAAACCGCGGCCCGCGCCGAGCTTGAGAGCTTTCTGGCGACGCGTCTGCGCGGCTACGCGGACACGCGCAATATCCCGGGCGCGGAGGCCAACTCCCGGCTGTCTCCCCGCCTGCACTTCGGCGAGCTGTCGGTTCACCGAGTGTGGCGGGAGGCGCTGGGCGGCGATCCGGCGGCGAAGGGCGGATTTTTGGGCGAGCTCGGCTGGCGAGATTTCGGCCGGCACGTCCTCTTTCATTTTCCCCACACGCCGGAGGCTCCGCTCGACGCGCGCTTCAAGGCCTTCGGCTGGCGTCGCGACCCCAAGGGCCTCGCGGCCTGGAAGATGGGCATGACGGGCTTTCCGCTCGTCGACGCGGGCATGCGCGAGCTATGGGCCACCGGCTTCATGCACAACCGCGTGCGCATGGTCGTCGCCTCCTTCCTGACCAAGGACCTGCTGATCGATTGGCGCGAGGGCGCGCGGTGGTTCTGGGACACCTTGGTCGACGCCGACCTGGCGAGCAACACCTTAAACTGGCAGTGGGCCGCGGGCTGCGGCGCGGACGCGGCGCCGTTCTTTCGTATTTTTAACCCGAGTGAGCAAGCCCGGCGCTTCGACCCCGACGGCCTCTATGTCCGGCGCTGGGTCCCGGAGTTCGGCACGAGCGCCTACCCGGCGCCGATCGTCGATCACAAAGAAGCGCGCGTCCGCGCGCTCGAGGTCTTCGGCGCCTCCGGGAGGGCCCGATGACGGTGCGCGTCTTGAGCCGTTCGCAGTGGCTGCCGCGCCCCCTGGCGGAGGTTTTCTCCTTCTTCCAGACCCCGGCCAATCTCGCCAAGCTGACGCCGCCCTGGCTCGGCTTCCACGTCCTCACGCCGGAGCCGCTCGAGATGCGCCCCGGCGCCGTCTTCGATTACACGGTGCGCCCGCTCGGGTTTCCGCAGTACTGGCGAACCTTGATCGAGTCCTACGATCCGCCGCGCAGCTTCGTCGACACGCAGGTCAAAGGCCCGTACAAGCTCTGGCATCACACCCACCGCTTCGAGGCGGAGAACGGAGGCACCCGAGTCACCGACGAGGTGCGCTACGAGCTACCGTTTCAGCCCTTCGGGGAGCTCGCCGCGGGCGAGATCGCCCGACGGCTCGAGGAAATTTTCGCCTATCGCGAGCTCGCGACGGCGGCGTTATTTAGACCGCAAGGAGGCTCTATGAAGGTCGTCATCGCCGGAGGGTCGGGCTGGATCGGCCGGGACGTGTCGCGCGCGCTCATCCGCGACGGGCACCGCGTGGTCGTGCTCAGCCGTTCCGGCGCTCCGAGCCGGATTCCGGGCGTCGAAACCCGCGGCTGGCTCGCGCCCGAGGCGAGCGGCTGGGAAAACGAGCTCGCCGACGCGGACGCGGTGATCAATCTCTGCGGCGAAGGCGTGGCTGACGGCCCGTGGACTGCTTCCCGACGCCGCCGCCTCGTCGACAGCCGCCTCGACCCGACCAAGCTTCTCGTCGACGCTCTGGCCCGCGCTGAAAAGCGCCGCCGCGTCCTCATCAACGCTTCCGCCGTCGGCTATTATCCTCAAGGCGTCCAGCGCGTTCTCGCCGAATCGGACGCGCCCGGCACCGGCTTCCTTTCCGATCTCTGCGTACGCTGGGAAAAAGAGGCGCGCCGGGCCGAAAGCGCCGACACGCGCGTCGTCCTTCTGCGCATCGGCGTGGTGCTGGGCCAGGGCGGCGGCGCCCTCGGGCGCATGCTTCTTCCCTTCAAGCTCGGACTGGGCGGACGCCTGGGCGACGGTCGCCAGGGCTTCCCGTGGGTCCACCTCGATGACGTGAGCGGCTTGATCCTCGCCGCCCTGACCGACGAGCGCCTCAAGGGCCCCGTCAACGCCGTCGGCCCGGAGCCGGTGACCAACGCGCAGTTCACCGCGGCGCTCGGCGCCGCCCTTCATCGCCCCACGCCCTTTCCCGTCCCCGCCTTCGCCTTAAAGCTGGCGCTCGGCGACATGTCCACTTTGCTCCTCGGCAGCCAGGTCATCGCGCCGGCCGCCGCCGCCGGAGCGGGCTACCGCTTCAAGCACGAAAAGCTCTCGGACGCCCTGGCCGACGCCGCCCGCTGAGCGGCTTGACAAGGCCGTCCACCCCGGACATAATCGGGTCATGAAGAGTTTCGCCTTGCTCGTCCTCCTCGGGATTCCCTGTGCGGCCGCCGAGGGCGACAGCGAGCGGCCGTTCCTCTCATTGTTTCAGCGCGTCAGCGCCTACCTCAACGCGCCGGCGATCAAAAATTCTCCTCGCCGTGCCGCGGTCGCAGCCGTGCGCGGCGGCATCTCGACGGATCAGGGCGAGGATCTCGACCTCCGCCTCCTCGAGCGCGCCAACGATCTTCGCGGTGCGCTCAAGCGGCCCGACGCGTCCAAGGCCAATCAGGAAGCCGCTCGGCCGGTCTATGAGGCGCTGGCCGTGTCGCATTACATCCAGGCCCTCTCCGTCAAAAACGCGACCAAATCCCGCGCCGAAGCCGCCCAAGAGCTCGCCGCCTGGGCGCGAGTGCCGCGCAAACCCGCGCTGCCCGAAGCCGTCATCCACGTCCTCAAAGGCCCGGCCGGCGCCATCGACGACAAGCTCATTCTCGCCGCGGGCTGGGCGCGTTACGTCCACGCCTTGGCTCCGGGCGGCATCCAGGTTCCGCCGCCCGAGCCCGGCTGGAGGGCCAACCCGGACGTCGCCCGTCTCGACGAAACCCTCAAAGGCGTCACCGGCTCCTGGCTCGAGCACAACCTCGACCCCGAATCGGAGGCCGCCGCTCACCTGCTCGCTGGCCGCCTGTACGACGCCCTCGCGCAGGCCAACTTGAAAGGCGACGCCCCCTCGAAGAGCGGTCCCGCCGCCGTGCTCACCCTCGACGACGGACCCGCTCCCGCTGAGACCGATGTCCCGCCCTTCGACGCCCGCGAAATCTACATCAAAGCCTCCAAGTCCGTCGTTCTCATCCTCGCCGCCTCCGACTCCGGCACCGGCGAGCTCGGCACCGGCTCGGTCGTCGACGCCGCCCGCCATCTCATCCTCACCAACGCCCACGTCGTCATCCAGGAATCCACCCGCCAGCCCTGGAGCCGCGTGCAAATCTACTTCAAGCCCGCCCGCCTCACCGGCGACCCCAAGAAAGACCTCTCCGTCGCGCACGTCGGCCGCGTGATCTCCTGGAACTCGGAGCTCGACCTCGCCCTCGTCGAGGCGCGCCTCCTGCCGCAGGACACTCCCGCTTTGGTCTTCGCCCACCCCAACGCCGTCAACGTCGGCGACCGCGTCGCCGCCATCGGCCACCCCGAGCAGGGCGGCCTCTGGACTTTGACGACCGGCGTCATCAGCGCGGTCGTCTCCGACCTCGGCGGCGTGAAGGGCAAGAACGCCTACCAGACCGACGCCAGCATCAACCGCGGAAACTCCGGCGGCCCCCTCCTCGACTCCTCCGGCCGCATCATCGGCGTCAACAC
>CALRXP010000065.1:0-10722 GCA_943372155.1 Candidatus Endomicrobiellum trichonymphae
TCTTATAATTAAAAGGATGGTGTGCCAGAATTGCGGGACGAGAGAAGCCACGGTCATCGTGCAGACCGTGACGAACAATCACGTGAAGAAGGCCGCGCTGTGCGCGACCTGCGCCGCCGATCTGCACGCCGAGGCGGGGCTCGACGCGCTGGCCGAAGCGATCGCCGCGCTCGGCGCGCGCGTGCGGCATCAGCCCTCGCGTTGTCCGAACTGCCGGACCTCCTTCGCCAACTTCAAAGAGAGCGGCCGGTTCGGCTGCCCGAGCTGCTACGAGCACTTTCTGCCGCAGGTGAAGGATCTCCTGCCGCGCGTGCATGCCGGCGCGTACCAGCATCGCGGCAAGACGCCGGGGAGGAGGTAAGGTGCAGCTTCACAACATGCTGCGCTTCAAGACCGCCTGGGCGGAGGCCGCCGGGCCCGAGCACGACGTGGTGCTGTCGACGCGCGTGCGCCTGGCGCGCAACCTGCGCGGACCGTTTCCGGGGCACCTCGGCCCTCACACGCTCAAGAAGACGCTCGACCACGCGTTCGAGTCGATCAAGCTCGCCGGGATCAAGAACGCCGCGTTTTTTAAGATGGGCGATCTGGACGCCACCGACCGGGAATTTCTCGTCGAGCGGCATCTGGCGAGCCCGTTATTGGCCGCGCATCCGGCCCAGCGCGGCGTCGTGGTCGGCGAGAACGAGACGGTGGTCGTCATGGTCAACGAGGAGGACCACTTCCGGCTGGCCTCGTTGCTGCCGGGGCTGCAGCTGCGAGCCGCGCACGCGAGCGCGGACCGGCTCGATGACCGCTTGTCCTCGGTGCTCGACTTCGCGTTCCGCGACGATCTGGGCTATCTCACCGCGTGCCCGACCAATCTGGGGACCGGAATGCGGGCGTCCTGCCTCGTGCACCTTCCCGGCCTGATGTTGAGCGGGGCGCTCGAGCGGACCATGGACGGCCTCGGCCGCGCGGGGTTGATCGTCCGCGGCCTGCACGGGGAAGGCACCAAGGTGGTGGGCGATTTCTTCCAGCTCTCCAACGCGACCGGCTTCGGCCGGACGGAAGGCGAGATTCTGGCCGCGCTCGAGAAGGCGGTCGCCTCCGTGGTCGCCCGGGAAAAGGAGGCGCGCACGGCGCTGGCGACGGGGGCGGCCAAGATGCGGCTTGAGGACGAGATCCACCGGTCCATGGCCCTGCTCGGGGCCGCGCGGCTGATCTCGTTCGAAGAGGGCCAGCACCACCTCTCGCGCCTGCGCCTGGGGCTGTCGCTCGGCTGGCGTCTCGGGGCGGACCTGGCGATCGTCAACGAGCTGACTTTGTCCATTCAGCCCGCCCATCTCGACCTGCTGGCCCAGAAGACGCTGTCGCCCTTGGATCGCGACGCCCTGCGCTCGTCCTTGATCCGCCGCCGGCTGAAAGCCGCTTAGGGCTTCTCGCCGCGGCGCGCCTTGGCGCGCAGTTCCACCGGAAACATATCGAGGGCGCAGGAGGCGGCCTGGCCGAGCGGGCTGAGCTTGGCCTTGGGCCCGGCTTCTTCTTTCTTATCGCTCTCGATTCCGCCGACGGTCATCAGCGGCACGATGAACGGATAGAGCGCCTTGTGCATCGCCTTGCGCTTGTCCGCGGAGGTCATCGTGTCGATGGCGGTGCTCGGCCATTGGGCGACGAACGCGAAGGCTCGGATGGCGCCCTCGCGAATGTCCGCGGGCTCCTTCTCGTCGTGCCAGATCAGGGCCAATATCTTGGCGGTCCTCTCGGTGCGCTCCATCGTCGCCAAGGTCCGCATCGCGTAGACGCGCAGGGGAATGGTCTCCTGGCCCTCGCCGGGCGGGTTGATCGTGACCGTCGCGATCACGCTCTTGTTCCGGACCAGGGCCTCGACGGTTTCCCGGAACTTCTCGAAGCTCGTGATCGCCCGTATATCGGACAGCGCGCCGAGAACCGTCTCCGGGTGCTTCGAGCCGAGGAGCAGGTTCAGCGTCTCCGCGACGGCGACGCCGGGGGCGACCACGGTCTTCCCGCGAGAGGCGTATTTCGGAGAGCCTTTGACCGGGTCCTTGGTGCTTAAGCAGGAGGAATACCCGGTCCGCTTCTTGATCGATTCGTCGAAGCTCCCGACGAAGAAATTGCTGTAGTCGCCGAGGCCCACGATCATCGCCGATGCGTTGACCCCGCAGGTGCCGATCGTGCGGTTCCCCGGGTTGGCGCCGCCCTTGGCGTTGTTGATCGACCAGGCCGCACGCCAGAGCAGATGCAAGTACTTCTGCTGGATCTCCTCGCTGGCGCCGTCGCTGACCCAGTCGGCCGCCGGCGGGATCAGGCATATCTCATCGAGCTTGCCCATGTCGGAGGTGAGGCTGATGCCGTGGCGGGACACCACGTCCCCCCACCAGGAAACCCGGGGGGAGTGATAGTAGAAGGAGGGCTCCTCCATGGGCTTGGCCGGGGGGTCGGAAGGCCCCACGGGGGTCGCCGTACCGGCATGGACGGAGGCGGAGAGCAGGAGGGCGGCGAGGGCCAGGAGGGGTTTCATGGACGCAGGATAGGCCCAAAACCGCTTAAAAACAAGGTCAAAAAACGGAGACCCCCCGGGTTGACTTAGGTCAATCCCTCGGACCGGGTCTCGTGCTAGAATGGGCCATGATTACCATCAAACACGCCAAGCTCCAAGCCTGGGTCGATGAGATCGCCAAGATTTGCACGCCGGACGCCGTCGTCTGGGTTGACGGCTCCGAAGAGGAGCGCAAGCGCCTCGAACGCCGCGGCATCGCCCGCGGCCAGCTGATCCCCCTGGATCAGGAGAAGTTCCCGGGCTCCTACTACAGCCGGTCGAACTCCAACGACGTGGCCCGGACCGAGCACCTGACCTACATCTGCACCAAGGAAAAGGAAGCGGTCGGCCCCACCAACAACTGGATGTCGCCGGAAGAGGGCTACCAGAAGGCCCGCGAAATCCTGAAGGGCTCGATGAAGGGGCATACCCTCTACGTCATCCCGTTCTCGATGGGCCCGGTCGGCTCCCCCTTCTCCAAGATCGGCGTCGAGCTGACGGACTCGATCTATGTCGTCTTGAACATGCGTATCATGACGCGCATCGGCACCAAGGTGCTGGAACAGCTGGGAACGGACGGGGAGTTCGTGAAGTGCCTGCACTCCAAGGCCGACCTCGACGTCAACAAGCGCATGATCCTGCACTTCCCTGAGGACAACACCATCTGGTCGGTGGGATCGGCTTACGGCGGCAACGCCCTGCTCGGTAAAAAGTGTTTGGCTCTTCGTATCGCCTCCTGGCAGGCCCGTAAAGAGAACTGGCTCGCCGAGCACATGCTGATTCTCGGCGTGGAGCAGGGCGGAAAGACCGAGTACATCGTCGCGGCCTTCCCCTCGGCCTGTGGCAAGACCAACCTGGCCATGCTCATCCCTCCTGAGGGGCTCAAGGGCAAGGGCTATAAGATCTGGACCGTCGGCGACGACATCGCCTGGCTGCGCGTCGGCCCGGACGGCCGCCTGTGGGCCTGCAATCCCGAGGCCGGCTTCTTCGGCGTCGCGGTCGGCACCAACTCCAAGTCCAACCCCAACGCGATCAAGACCGTCCAGAAGAACACCATCTTCACCAACGTGCTCTTAGGCGACGATCTGTCCGTCTGGTGGGAAGACGGCGAGGGAACTCCCCCCGCCTCCGGCACCAACTGGGAAGGCAAGCCCTGGAAGCCCGAGTTCAAGGATAAGGACGGCAAGCCGATGCTCGGCGCCCACCCGAACTCCCGCTTCACCGCCCCGGCGGGCCAGTGCCCGTCGATCGCCCCGAACTGGGAAGACCCCAAGGGCGTTCCGATCTCCGCCATCGTGTTCGGCGGCCGCCGCGAACGCGTCGCTCCGCTGGTGTTCGAGTCGCTCGACTGGAACCACGGCGTGTTCGTGGGATCGACCGTCGCCTCCGAGCGCACCGCCGCCGCCGTCGGCAAGGTCGGCGAGGTCCGCCGCGACCCCATGGCCATGCTGCCCTTCTGCGGCTACAACATGGGCGAGTACTTCGAGCATTGGCTGAACATGGGCGCCCGCATTCCCAAGCCGCCGAAGATCTTCCACGTGAACTGGTTCCGCAAGAACGAGCAGGGCAAGTTCCTGTGGCCCGGCTACGGCGAGAACCTGCGCGTCGTCGAGTGGATCCTCGCCCGCACCCGCGGCGAAGGCAAGGCCGAGAAGACCGCCATCGGCTACGTGCCCGCCAAGGACGCGCTCGACCTGCAGGGCCTGAACCTGGCGCCCGGAGTCATCGATCAGCTGCTCGGGGTCAAGCCCGAGGAGTGGACCGGCGAGCTCGAGGGCATCAAGTCCTTCTACGAGACGTTCGGCGCCAAGCTTCCCAAGGAGCTGTGGACGCAGTTCAACGCGCTCAAGGACCGGCTCAAGACGAAAGTCGCGGCGTAATCACCAAAGACACGCGACCCAAAACCCGCGCCGGACGCTCCGGCGCGGGTTTTCTTTTCCCGGCCACTTGTAGGAACACCGAATTTCACCTATATTCATGATCCGATGCACGAAATAGACGTCGTCCGATTCCTGGCCGAGCTTCTCGCCATCCTGCTGAGCGCCAAGCTCTTCGGCGAGCTCGCCGAACGCCTGGGCCAGCCCGCCGTCTTGGGCGAGCTGATCGGCGGCGTCGTCCTCGGAACGGGCGTCTTCTCCTTCTTCCACCTCAACGATCCCGCGCTCGCCCTGATGTCCGAGATCGGCGTAATCCTGCTTCTTTTCGAAACCGGCATTCACAGCGACCTCGGGCAGTTGCTCAAGGCCGGGCCCACCGCGTCCGCCGTCGCGGGCATCGGCGTCGTCGCGCCGTTCGCCCTCGGCTGGGGTCTGATGACCGCGCTCGGCAAGCCGGGCATGGAGGCCGTGTTCGTGGGCGCGGCGCTGACGGCCACGAGCGTCGGCATCACCGCGCGCGTGCTCTCCGACATGGGCAAGCTCCATCTGCCCGAGGCCCAGATCGTGCTGGGCGCCGCCGTGATCGACGACGTGCTCGGCATCATCATCCTCTCCGCGGTGCAGGGCATCGCGATCTCGGGCTCGTTGCAGTGGGGCGGCGTGATCAAGACGGTCCTGCTCTCGGCGGGCTTCCTCGCCGCCGCGCTCTGGCTCGGGCCCACCCTTTCGGAGGGGCTGGTCAAGATCGTCCGGCGCATGCGGGTGCGCGGCGTGCTCGTCAGCGCGGCGCTCATCTTCGCGTTCGCCATGGCGCTCGCGGCCCACGCGCTGGGCACGGCCATGATCGTCGGCGCTTTCACCGCGGGCATCCTGCTCGCCCGCACCGACAAGAAAGAGGACATCGACGAGACCGTGCGCCCGGTCGTGGACGTGTTCGCGCCGGTATTCTTCGTCATGGTCGGAGCCAAGGTGGACCTCTCCGTGTTCAACCCCTCCACGGCCGAAAACCGCGCGATCCTCGGACTGGCCGCGCTTCTCATCGTCGCCGCCGTCGCGGGCAAGATCGTCAGCGCGCTCGCCGTCCGTGACAAAGGCCTCAACCGCTGGGCCGTCGGCTTCGGCATGATACCTCGCGGCGAAGTCGGGCTCATCTTCGCGCAGATCGGCCTGTCGTCGGGCATCGTCGAGCCCGCGATGTACGCCGCGGTCGTGGCCATGGTGATCGTCACCACCTTCCTCGCGCCGCCGTTGCTGAAGAAGTCCTTGGCTTAGCCGGAGACGGAGCGCGACATCGCGCTGAGAAGGACGCCCGGTGCGGCCTGCACCGTCGCCTCGGTCCTGAAAGCCATGCGCTCCCAGAACGGGGCCGCGCTCGGCCCGCAGATAATGTGGGCGGACGGCACCCCCACGCGGCGCAGCTCGGCGAAGTACTCGCGGATCATGGCCGCGCCCGCGCCGAAACCTCGGTGATCGGCCGCCACGTTCATGTGAAGGTGCGCCGGATGCTCCACCCACAGCTTGAGGCGCACCGCGTCCGGGAACAGATTGCGTGAGTCGGGCTGAGGCCGCATGACGCGGATGCGCTCCTTCTCGAACTGGAGCGTGTCGGGACAGCCCGTCAGGTAGCCGACCACCTTCTTGTCCACGACCGCCACCCAGGACCAGTCGGGGCGGAGCTCCCGGTAAGGACCGATCCAATGCTCGGCGAACGCCTCGCGCTCCTCGTCGTCCACCGGGCGCCCCTGGCGGCCCGTGTCCGCGCACAACGCGGCGATGGCCGTCCAATCGAGGGTGCTGGCCCGGCGGATCGCGGGAGTCAGCACGGCCCGAACAGCTTCTCGGCCACGAAGGCGGGGCCGATCAAAGCGTGGGCCAAGTTGTCGAGCAAGGCCGGACTGTTCTTCTCATGGACCTTATGGCCGTAGATCTGGAAGCCCCAGCCGACGACGAAGGCGACGTGCGCCAGCCACATGGGCGAGAACGCCCCCACGATCGCGCACGCCGAGATGTATCCCGCCATGATCCAGCCGATGCGCCGGTTCCAAAGAAAGTAGACCGGCAGTACCAGCGCCGCAAGCGGGAAGAACGACCCCACCTGCGTCCACCGCACGATGGCGAAGACGATCAGCGGGATGCCGACCGCGTGAGACCGGCGGTTTCCCTCCGTCAGATGATACGACGCGTAGTCCGCCGAGAGGCGGACGTAATCGAGCATGCTACGCGCAGGCCGCCATCGTCTTCGCCAGACGCCCTTCGAGGTCCTGGCTCGCCGCGACGTCCTTGATGCCTCCGAGATTGATGCGCACGTTCTCCGCCGCGCACTGCGCCGCGGCTTTGAGCAGGTGCAAGGCGCAGTTGATGTCGGAGACGACGGCCGGGCTCGCCAGCGGCGCCGCGGATTTGGCCGTGGCGAGCGCGCCGGCGGCGATCTGCGCGGTCTTTAGAGGCACTTCAGCCGCGTGCTTGAGCTCGGCCTGAATGCGGGCCGGGCGGGTCGCGTCGTCCTTCGGGAGCGACATCGCGTCCATGAAGCGGTCGAAGGCCGCCGCGTCGTCTTCGGCGAGCTTGTCGAACGTCGCGCGCATGTCGCCCAAGGTCTTGTACGCCGCCTCGAGCGCGGGGCGCTTGGCCTCGTCGAGCTTCTTCGACTTCAAGGTGATGCCGATCGCCATCTGACCCAGGCCGCAGCCCATCGCGCCGGAGATCGCCGCCGCCGAGCCGCCGCCGGGCGTCGCGTCCGTGTTGGACAGCGCTTCCGCGACCAGCCGTCCGGCGGATCGCCAATCGGTTCCGCCAAGGGCGCCGACGGCCTCCAGGCGATTCTCGAGAATCTGGACTTCCGGGTGGAAGTTCTCGAGCTGCAGCGTCTCGATCGCGAAATCCACCAGCGCCTGACGAGGGAGCAGCCCCACGATCTCGGTGCCCGTGATCTTCGCCTTGTGCTCGTCGGCCAGCGCCATCGTCGTGGCCAGCACCTTGGCCATCGAGCTCTTCTTGTAATCGGTCAGCACGGTCGAGATCTGAACCTGCTTGCGCGCCGCGAGATCGATTTCTTTACCGCGAACGGCGGGAAGGCCGCCGCCGGAGGCGCGAACGCGCTTGGCGATGTCCTTGCCGGCCACCATGTCGTGGGTATTCAGGTTCAAGTTGAAGTTGACGATCTGCTGACGCGCGCCGACGGCCACGGCGCCCGCGGTGGGATGGATCGCGTTCGGTCCGAAGTCGGGCTTGCGGCTCTCGTCCTTGCCGATGAGGTCGCGCAGGCCCTCAAACTGGCCTTTGCGCACGTTTGCGAGATCCTTACGCTCGGGAACGCGGGCCGCGCAGTCGTACAGGTACGTCGGAATCTTCAGCTCGTTGCCGATGCGCGCCGCCAGCTTCTCCGCCAGTTTCGCGCAGTCCTCGATCGTCACGCCCGCGACGGGAATGAACGGGATCACATCGACGGCTCCCATGCGAGGGTGCTCGCCCTTATGCGTCGTGAGGTCGATGAGCTTCATCGAGTTCTCCGCCACGCGGAAGCAGGCCTCCACGCACGCGTCCGGCGCTCCGACGAACGAAAGAACGCATCTGTGATGATCAGCGTCGATCTCCACGTCGAGGATCGTGACGCCCGCCGACTTGGCCGACTCCACGATCTTCGCGACCTTCTCTTTGTCGCGACCTTCGGAAAAATTAGGCACGCATTCAACAAGCTTCATATTAGCTCCTTGGGGTCAGACCTCCCGGTTGTTGCTTTGTTAAACGAGCTATGCAACAAAGGGGAGGTCTGACCCCTCTAAGATTTAATCACGAGCGTCTTCGGTTCCGTAAAGTCTTCTATCGCGTAGCGCACGCCCTCGCGGCCGAGGCCGGAGTCCTTCGCGCCGCCGTAAGGCATGGCGTCGGAACGGAAGGACGGGATGTCGTTGACGATCAGGCCGCCGACCTGCAGAACGTCGAAGGCGTGATTGATGAAGGTCAGGTCGTTGGTGAAGATTCCCGCCTGAAGGCCGTAGCGCGAAGCGTTGATCCGGGCGAGCGCGTCCTCGCGGCTGTCCACGGCGTCGAGCGTGGCGACGGGTCCGAAGGCCTCCTCGCAGGACAGCTTGCAGTCGGCGGGAACGCCCTCGAGCAACGACGGCGGAATGACGAGGCCTTTGCGGGGGCCGCCGGTCCAGAGCTTGGCGCCTTTGCCGACGGCTTCCTTGAGCCACTCCTCGACGCGGATCGCGGATTTCTCGTCGATGAGCGGGCCGATGTCGGTTTTCTCGTCCTTGGGATCGCCGACGACCAAATACTTGATGTTCTCGACGAGCAGGCGGCGGAACTCGGCATGAACCTCGCGCTCGACGAAGATGCGCTGGACGGAGATGCACACCTGCCCGGAGTAGTAGAACGCCCCCCACGCGCAGCGCGCGGCGGCCCAGGCGAGGTCGGCGTCCTTGGCGACGAAGACCGCGGCGTTGCCGCCGAGCTCGAGGCAGGAGTGCGCCTTCACGGCCAAGGTCTTCAGCTTCCAGCCCACCGCGGTCGAGCCGGTGAACGAGAATATGCGGAAGCGCTCGTCGCGGACGAGGGCCTCGGCGGCGGGCAGGGGCCCGCCCACGACGATGGCGGCCTCGGCGGGCCAGCCGGCGGCGACGAGCAGGCCGATGAGCTTCTCCGCCGTCTTCGGGCAGCGCGGATCGGGCTTGAGCACGAAAGGCAGGCCCGCGGCGACGGCGGGCGCGACCTTGTGCGCCACCAAGTTCAGCGGAAAGTTAAACGGCGTGATGAAGAGCGCGGGGCCTTTCGGCACGCGCTTGACCACGGCCCAGCGGCCCTCGGCGTTGGCGTCGAGATCGAGCGGAAGGACCTCGCCCACGATGCGGCGGGCTTCCTCGCCCGCCCAGCGGAGGGTGAACGCGCCGCGCGCGGCTTCGCGACGAGCTTCTTTCAGAGGTTTACCGACTTCCTCGCAGATCAGCTTGGCGAAATCCTCGGCCTGAGCCTCGAGGGCCTCGGCGGCCTTGCGCAGGATCGTCGCGCGGACGTGAGACGGCAGCGCCGCTTTGGGCAGCGCCGCCTCGCAGCGCGCGGCGACGGCGGACGCGGAGGCCGCGTCGGTCAGCTCAATCCGAACCATTTCAGCCATATTTTTATATTCCTGAAGTCCTTCGCCAAGTGATCGGGCCGCGAAGCGACAAGCTCCTTCCACTCCGCGTAACCGGTGCCGACGGCGATGGTCTTATAACCCGCCTTCTTGCCCGCGGAGACGTCGAAGGGAGTGTCGCCGATGATATACACATCTTTTGACGTAAACCTCGAGTGGGCCAGCTTCTTCGCCCGGGCCACGCCTTTTTTAAGGAGCTGATGGCGGTGAAAGGCATCCGAACCATAGCCTCCGAACAAAAAGTAAGAGTTAAAACCCGACGGCTCCAATTTGATGCGGGCGCCTTTCTCCATGTTGCCGGTGCCGAGGCCGAGGAGGACACGCTCGTCGCGGCTCAAATGTTTGAGAAGAGTCTTAAGGCCCGGGGGCACATGGTAGGTACGGCTTCTCAACGCGGACTTAACGTAGTACGGCAAAAAATGGAGATACTCCTGATGGAGCCGCTCGACGGCCCGGGCGTTGGGCTTCTTGCCTGTGGCGAACTGATACGTTTGTCCGAAATTGTATAGATCCGTACGACCGGCAAGAGACAACTCTGAACAGGCGTTTTTAACCCCGTAAAGTTTTAAAGCCGCTCGATTGAGCGCCTTTCGACCCGCACCGCCGCCCCGGATCAATGTGCCGTCGATGTCGAACAATAAGACCTTCACGCGGCCTTCCACGCGATTTCTCCGCGTTTCATCACCCAACGCGTCTTGGGGGCTCCGAACCAGTACGCCAGTTCACGATGATCCTCGGCGTCGAAGCAGGCGATGTCGGCAACTTTCCCGGCCTCGAGAGAACCGTGCGTGGCGCCGAGGCCCAACGCGTGCGCGCCGTTGATCGTGGCTGAGACGAGGGCTTCGGCCGGGCTCATCTTCATCTGCGTGCAGGCGAGCGAGACGATCATGCGCATGTCGAAGCACGGGCAGGTGCCGGGATTGAAATCGGTGGCGAGGGCTACGGCCGCGCCGGAATCGAGCAGGCGGCGCGCGGGCGGATACGGCTTCCCGAGGAAGTAGTTGGAGCCGGGCACGAGGCAGGCGACCGTCTTGCTGATCGCCAGCGCGGGGAGGTCGGCTTCCTCGACGCAGTCGAGGTGGTCGGCGGTGACGGCGTCGTGCTTGATCGACGCCGCGAGGCTACCCATGCGGGAAAGCTGCTCGGAATGAACCTTGAGCTTGAGCCCGGCCTTG